>JAJZAM010000114.1 GCA_021799445.1 Actinomycetes bacterium | reverse complement strand
TTCGCTCTCCGGCCACGTGGACAGCCGTCCACGCTGGGGCTTGACGCCCACGAGGTTGCACCATGACGCTGGTATGCGAACCGAACCGGCCCCGTCGGAGCCGAGAGCCCCAGCCACCACCCCGCACGCCACCGCAGCCGCTGAGCCGCCCGACGAGCCACCGGCGGAGTACGACAAGTTCCACGGGTTGCGGGTAACGCCGAAAGCCGGCCCCTCAGTCCACGGGTAGAGGCCGAGCTCGGGAGTGTGGCTCTTCGCGATTATCACCCCGCCCGCCTGCCTGAGCAGTTTGACAAGAAAACTGTCAACGCTCTTGACAGGGAAATTCCCGCCGCAACCGAACGGGGTCATCTGGCCCTCGACGTCGGTGTCGTCTTTTACAACTACGGGGACTCCAAGAAGCGGCCCCGTCTCGCCCGCAGCCAAGCGTTCGTCGGCGGCGTCGGCGGCTCTTAGAGCTTCGGCGGAGAGAAGAACCCGGAAGGGGTTGACCGTCCCGGCGAACCTCGACGCTCGAGCGAGGGACTCTTCGACCAGTTGGCGAGACGTTACGTCTCCGGCCGCCAGAAGCCGGGCTGACTCGACGAGCCCGAGACGGCTGACGTCCCGGGGCCCGCCCGGGGACGGGATCGCGTTCCCGCCTGGTAGTGGCTCGCTTGGCATCGCAAGCGACGCTAGCCCGCGACGAGGCCAATGGTGTGTCCATGCCCTCAGCCCAGCCGGCGCCGAGCGCAGTCACAGCGGGAGGCCTTGTCAGTGTCGGAGGGTTGCCGCTTCAGCGGCGGCCCCGCCACCATCCGACCAAGAGCTTGTACCACAGGCTTTTCGAGGTTGTCCGCTCGGGAGTCGAGTCGTAGAAGCGTTGGAAGGCGACGGTGTCATCGGTTCTTGGCGTTTGCTCCTGGGGTTCCTCCACGCACGCGATCCTAGTTTCTCAGCTCCCGGGGTTATGCAGCGGTGCGAACATTTCACTCGCCCATGCCAGCGCTTGAGCACAAGCAGCGTTGAGCTTCGCGAGGCTCACACCGCTGCGCATCAGCAGCGGTTTGCCCTGCTCCCAGGCGAGCACGTCCGAGAGGATCCCCCCTAGCGGTCCGGCCATGTCGAGCAGCGCCTCGGCCAGTTCGTCGGTGACGGTGACTGTTTGTAGTATCTCGGACTTGGCCACGCCCATGAGCATGTCCATCGCCGAGAGCATTCCGAGCGTGAAAGCAGACGCCGAGCGAGCCGGCTCCACGACGTCCGCCACTAGCTCGCAGAGCCTCGCCCTGGTGAGCGCCGTCAGGAGCTGACTCGGAGCCGTAGCGCCTGTGTCCTCGAGGAGCATTATGGACGCCCACGCGCGCATGCGACGCTGCCCTAGAAGCACCACGCCTTCCCGGATAGAGCTGATCGGGCGGCGCAATCCGACGGCCGCCCCGACACCAGCCGCCCGCAAGAAGCGCAAGCTGAGGCCGGGGCAAGACTCGATCGTGTCCTCCACTGATCGCGGGTCGGCGTCGTCGGAGCACAGCTGGGCTATGAGACGCAGGCTCGCAGCCCGGCCGGGTGTCAAAGTCCGGCCTCTCAGCACCTGAGGGCGCGACAGCAGATAACCCTGGAAGAGGGCGAAGCCCATCCCCTTGCACATCTCGAGCTCTTCGACGGTTTCCACCTTCTCGGCGAGCACCCTCCCGCAGTAGCGCACCACCCTGTCGTAGTGCTCGCCGAGGCGCTCGCCGAGAGCGAGCACGTCCAGTTTGACCAAGTCGACCGTCGACAGGATCGCCTCGTCACCTTCGGCCCACACGTAGTCGTCCAACGCGACCATGTAGCCGTCAGCCTGGAGCTTTCTTATCCCGTCGAGGACTTCGGCGTCGTGGGCTACGTCTTCGAGGACTTCCACCACGGTCCTCTCGGGAGGGAGTGGAATACCGATCTCCCCCGTGACGAACGGGCGGGTCGCGTTGACCAGGACCCGGCTGTCGCCGGCCAGGTTGTGCAGCCCGATGTCCATTCCGGCTCTGAGCAGGACCTCGGCAGTCATCTTCTCCCCGTCGACCGCCGACCCCGCCGGCCCTCGGAACAAAAGCTCGTATCCCCAGAGGGTCAAGTCGCCGTCGAAGACGGGCTGCCGGCCGATCAGGAAGTTACCGTCCCCGTTCGTTAATGCAGGCGGGTAGGCGAGGGACACGAAGACGTTCTTCGTCGTAGCGGCACCGGTACTGGACAAGGTCGCCAAAAGTGCTGTCGCCCAGCGCTAATTCACGCAGTACAGGTATGTCCGGCCGTGCCTCACCGTGCCTTGATGCCCGGACCGGCGATGACAGCAGGGAAGCTTCGAGAGCGGACGACGGGATTCGAACCCGCGACCCTCACCTTGGCAAGGTGATGCTCTACCAGCTGAGCCACGTCCGCAAAACGCTACTTAGCTTACCAGACTGCTGCGAGGCCTCAAACGTTCTGCTCCCCGAATAGCCTGCTGCTGCGAGCTGCCCGGCCGGCGGCGGCTAGCGGGGTAAGGTACGGATGCACTCCACGTATGGGTGAGCGGCGCTGAGGTCTGCTATCTCCACGCCCACGGTGCCGGCAGGGCACAGCTTGCCCGGGGGGTAGGACGGTATCGCCGACACGACTTTGGCCGCCGCCTTGGCTGACGTGCACGACACCGGGGTTGCGCTGTAGCGGGGATGGCCGTCGAAGGTGCCGTTAGCAGCTAGGCACTTCCCGACGAGCGCTTGAGCCTGTTTGGCCTGCGAGGCGGCCTGGTTGGCGCCGGGTGTCACCCCCTGGTAGACGGCGTAGAGGACCGCCGCGACGACGAGCAGCGTCGGTATCAGACGCCACGGGGACCGCCACGCCGGGCGTGAAACTTTCGTCGGTACGCCGAGGAGCTGCCAGCGGGGCGGCAGCGGCGGCGCGTCGACGCCGGGCGCCCAGCGAACCCACCGTGCGCCGTCACGGTCGTAGAACATCACCCCCGAGGCGTCTCGATGCCAGTGGACCCCGCGAAACACCACGTTGTTGTCAGGATCGGTCTCGGTCAGAGGCCTGTCGTCGCCGGCTGTGCCGCCGGTGCCACCCCCAGGTCGCGCTCCTCGCCGGCTCAACGCAGCCTCGCGTTTCCCAGCAGCCTTGGACCGTGCTGTGTCATTTCAACAGGCGCGACAAGCGCCGGTCGGCGAGGACCTTCCCACCGGTCTGGCAGGTGGGACAGTACTGGAATGTCTTGGTCGCGTACGACACCTCTCTAATCTTGTCGCCGCACGCCGGGCAGGCCAAACCCGTCCGGGCGTGCACAGCCATGGAGGACTTCTTGTCTGATTTCAGGCTCCGGGCGTCCAGGCCCTTGGATCGTTCGACGGCTGCGGAGATGACCCCCACCAAAGCGGCGTGAAGGCGGGCTACCTCCTCGTCGGTCAGCTTCGCCGCCGGCTTGAACGGCGAAAGGCGCGCTGCGTGCAGAGCCTCGTCAGAGTAGGCGTTGCCCACACCGGCGATGAGCGACTGATCCGAAAGGGCGGCTTTGAGCTGGCCTCCCCCACTGCGCAGTATGCGTCCCAGCGTTGGTGGGTCGAAGTCGCCTCCCAGCGGGTCGGGTCCAAGGCGAGCGACGCCGGGCACGTGCTCCGGCGCGGGGACCAGCCACAAGGCCACGCGTTTTTCCGTCCCCTGCTCGGTGATGTCGAAACCGTCGCCTCCCTCGAAGCCGATCCTTGCGGCGAGCGGACCCTTGGACATTTTGACCGCAGCGTCGGGCAGATGGTCCCTCCAGTGCAGCCAGCCCGCCCGGGCTAGGTGCACGACCAGCCAGAACCCTTCGAGGTTCGCGCACAGGTACTTGCCTCTGCGCTCCACCGAGCAAACCCGCGCTCCTACCAAGCCGGACCAGGCTGGGTCGTAGGTCTTGAGAGCCGACAGCGAGGCGAGGTCGGCTCTGGCCACTAGCCGGCCCGCTGCCTTGGCTTGGAGGAACGACGCCAAGGCTTCCACCTCCGGCAGTTCAGGCATCGGGCGGCTCCCGCCGTGGCGTCTCGCTCACGGGGCTTCTCACCGGCCGGTGTGGCCGAAACGACCGGTGCCGCGTTCGGTCCCGTCCAGCGCCTCGACAACCGCAAGTCTCACCGTCTCCACACGCTGGATCACCAACTGGGCGATGCGGTCTGCCCTTTCGACCACGAAATCCGCGTCGGGGTCCGTGTTCAAAAGGATCACTTCGAGCTCCCCCCTGTACCCGCTGTCTATAAGCCCGGGTGCGTTCGCCAGCGTGACCCCGTGGCGCAAAGCCAGGCCGCTTCTCGGCAGGACGAACCCTGCGTAGCCGTCAGGTATTGCGACCGCTACTCCCGTGGGTACCGAGACTCGGCCGCCTCCCGCCGGCACCGTCGCCGGGGTCCGCGCGCACAGGTCCAGCCCGGCGTCACCCGGCTTTGCGTACCCGGGCAGCGGAAGGTCAGGGTCGAGCCTCGTCAGCTTCACCTCTAGCACGCCTCAAGGCTAGCCACGCGCACCTCCCGCCACGTCCGGTTCGGGCCTCGCGGCGCACGGCTAGGTTTGGGGGATGCTCGCATGGATGGACCTTGAGATGACCGGGCTCGACCCTGAACGCCACGTGATAGTCGAGATCGCCACGCTCATCACCGACGACGACTTACAAGTCGTGGCCGAAGGACCGGACCTGGTCATCTCGGCCAGCGACGCTGACCTGGAAGGCATGGACCAGGTGGTACGCGACATGCACACCCGTAGCGGTCTGCTCCCCGAGATCAAAGCCTCGCAGCTCGGGTTGCAAGAAGCCGGTGCGGCCACGCTCGACTTCCTGCGAGCCCACATACCCGAGGCCCGCAGTGTGCCCCTATGCGGCAATTCGATCGGCACCGACAGGCGATTCCTGGCCCGATGGCTTCCCGAGGTGGACGACTTCTTGCACTACAGGTCCGTCGACGTGTCGACTCTCAAGGAGCTCGCCCGGCGCTGGTACCCCGAGGTGCTGGCCGGGGCGCCGCCCAAAGCCAGGGAGCACCGCGCCCTGGGTGACATCAAAGAAAGCGTGTCGGAACTGCGCTACTACCGCTCGGCGATGTTCAAGCCGGCCGGCGGAACCGTCGAAACCTGAGAAAGCCCGAATTTCTAGCTCCGTATCCGTTACAAGGTCGGGGCTGAGTGGCAGAATCTAACTGCAAGACCCTGCGCCGTCCGGCGCCGGCAGACAAGGAGGTAGGCCTCGTGAGCTACGTGCGTTCGAGCGATCCAGCCGTCCGAGCTTCGACAGGTGAAGCTGTCGTAGCGCCCCCAAGACCGCCCGACGGGCTGGTCGAGGACCCGCCGGAGCACCGCAAACGCACGTCCCGTCAGGTACGCCACGAGTCCCGGGCGCGCCTGCACCAAATCGTCGGCGACGAAGAAGCCCTCGAAGACGCGGACCTCCTGTGCCCGACCGGCGCTCACGACATCGGGCGCAAGACTTCCCCCGCTCCTCGCCACGAACCCAAACCGGGCAGGCGCGACGGTTTCAAAGTGTGGAAGACGACCTTCTGGAAGCGCCGGCACAACATGCGCTCAGCGCGCAACGCTGCGGCGCGGCGACTCGCAACCGGGGACTGACCCGCCGGGAGTCGACCGGCTCAGGCTTGGGGGATTTCAGGCCGGCGTCACCCAGCCGCCGGCTTGAAATCCAAGGCCAGCGAGTTCATGCAGTAACGCAGGCCTGTCGGGTTCGGCCCGTCGTCGAACACGTGCCCTAAATGACCGCCGCAGCGCCTGCAGCGAACTTCCGTGCGCACCATGCCGTGGCTTCGGTCCTCGACTAGTTCCACCGCTTCTGCGACTGCCGGCTCGTAAAAGCTCGGCCAGCCGCTGCCCGACTCGAACTTCGTTGACGAGTCGAACAGCACCGAACCGCAACCGGCGCACGTGTAAGTGCCGTCCTCGTGGTTGTCCACGTACTTACCCGACCACGGTCTTTCCGTGCCTGCCTTTCTCAGCACCTCGTACTGCTCAGGGCTGAGACGAGACCTCCACTCCTGGTCGGACTTGGGCAGATCGGCATTCGCTGGGACGCTGGTCATACGCCGAGGCTACCCCCAAAGGCGGACTTATCCTGCGGGTCCCCTAAAAGTTCCTACCAAGTGTCGACGCAAGGGCGTTTCTTGCGCCGCCTCGGGCCGCCCTGGACGCCCGCGTCGAGGAACGGGGTGATGCGGCTGCGGGTGTCGGCGGGGTCGATGACGTCGTCGACCTCGAAATGGGTCGCAGCGTTGAGCGCCTTGCCGTTGCGGTAGGCGGCCTCGATGAGATGCTCCTCAAGCTCCAGCCTGGCCTGAGGGTTGGGGGCAGCGTCGAGCTCGCGGCGAAACCCGAGGCGCACCGCCCCTTCGAGGCCCATGCCGCCTATCTCGCCTGTCGGCCACGCCACGGTCATCGCCGGGGCCCTGAAGCTTCCTCCGGCCATCGCCTGGGCTCCAAGGCCGTATCCCTTGCGGAGGATGACCGTGACGAAAGGCACGTCGATGCTCGCTCCTACGACGAACATGCGAGCGAAGTGCCTGACTTGTGCGGTCTTTTCGGCCTCCGGGCCGACCATAAACCCCGGCGTGTCGCAGAGGAAAACGAGGGGAATGTCGAAGGCGTCGCAGAGGCCCATGAAACGCGCCGCTTTGTCAGCCCCGTCGGAGTCGATCGCCCCGCCGAGATGCGCAGGGTTGTTAGCGATAATGCCGACCGGTTTCCCCTCGATCCGAGCGAGGCAGGTGATCATTCCCGGCCCCCAGCCTGAGCGCAGCTCCAAAACGCTCCCCGTGTCAGCAAGGCCGGCGACGACTTTGCGGACGTCGTAGATCCGAACCCGCTCGGCTGGTATCGCGCTTCGCAGCAGCGTCTGGTCGGGGCATTCCCACTCGGGGAGGCTCCCCTGGAAGAAACCGAGGTAGCGTTTCGCTTGGGCGACAGCGTCCGCTTCGTCGGCCGCGACGACGTCTACGACCCCGTTGGCGGCTTGGACGTCGATCGGACCGATGTCCTCCGGTCGGAATGATCCCAGGCCGCCACCTTCGATCATCGCCGGGCCTGCCATGCCGATGTTCGCGTCGGGTGTTGCGATGATCACGTCGCAGCATCCGAGAAGCGCCGCGTTACCGGCGAAGCAACGCCCCGAGACGATGCCCACGAGAGGCACCAGCCCGCTTAGACGGCCGAAGAGGGCGAATGCCATGACCTCCAGACCTGAGACACTCGGCGCCGAGGTGTCACCGGGCCGCCCTCCTCCCCCCTCGGCGAAAAGCACGACGGGAAGGCCTTGCCGGGCGGCTAGCTCGAAGATCCTGTCTTTTTTGTGATGACCGTAAAAGCCTTGCGTGCCGGCCAGCACGGTGTAGTCGTAGGAGGCGACCACGCAACGCGACCTCTTTGGACCGAAAAGCTCTGAGTTGACGTTCGCCACTCCGGCTATGAAACCGTCGGCGGGAGTTG
>JAJZAM010000113.1 GCA_021799445.1 Actinomycetes bacterium | reverse complement strand
CACCCCCGAGGGCAGCGCGCCTGCAAGGTTCGCTGCCCCGGTGACCACCCAGACGGGCCCGATGCCAGCGTCGCGCGCTGCCACCGCGGACCACCACACCACCGGGTGACCGTGTAGATCCGCTAGGAGCTTGTGGCCGGCGTCCTCGCCGGGGCTGAACCTACTGCCAGCCCCTGCGGCAAGTATGACAGCGGCGGTCCCTGCCGACGCGCAGGCCCGGTCGGTCACCGGCCGGCTGACAGAACCCTGTCGGCGTGGATCGGTCCGGCCTGATCGCGCAGCGACTGGGGGTGCCTGCCGGCACGCAGGGCGATGATCTCCCCGCAGATAGCGACGGCGGTCTCCTCGGGAGTGCGGGCACCGAGATCCAACCCGATCGGCGCCATGACCCGCGCCAGGTCCGCTTCGTCTACCCCGGCGGCTCGGAGGCGCTCATTGCGCTCGTCGGTGGTCCGCCTGGATCCCATCGCGCCCAGGTAACCAGCCGACGTGGACAAAGCTGCGACTATGGCCGGCACGTCGAACTTGGGGTCGTGGGTCAGCACGCACACCACGTCTCGAGGTCCGAGAGTCGACCCGACTTCCCCGAGGTGGCGGTCGGGCCAAGACACGACCACCTCGTCGGCCTGCGGGAAGCGGGCTTTGGTGGCAAAGACGGGGCGGGCGTCGCAGACGGTCACCCTGTAGCCGAGCACCTTGGCCACTTTGACCAGGGCAGCGGTGAAGTCAACGGCACCGAAGATGATCATTTTCGGCGGCGGGGCGAACGACTCGATAAACACCGACACGGCCCTTTCCCGGGCTTCGCCGTGAAGTCCGTAGTGTCGTGTCACGGTGATACCAGCGGCGAGCTCCCCCAGAGCGTCGCGCCGGACTACCCTGTCCAAGTCGGGGTCGCCGAGCGATCCGAGAACCTCTTCGGGCGGGCCCGGCCTCACGACGAGCTTCGATCCGACAAGGTCGGGTGGTCCTTCTATAACCTCTGCCAGCGCGACGGGTCTCTCCGAGCGGATGTCTCGTGCCAGAGCCTCGAACATTGAGGTCACCACTCGACGGGCTCCACCAGGACCGATATGACACCACCGCAGGTGAGGCCCACGGCGAAAGCCTGGTCGTCGGAGTAGCCGAACGTGCACAGCTTGGGCGTTCCGGCACCTGCCAGCACTCCGAGAGCTTCGCTCACTACCGCCCCCTCCACGCAGCCGCCTGACACCGATCCTGCCACCTCCCCGTCTTCGGAGACGGCCATGGCAGCTCCGGGCAGCCTCGGCCCTGAGCCTTCGACTGCCACTACCCTGGCGAGGGCGACCCTTTTGCCTTGCGCCTGCCAGCGTTCAATGTCATCCAAGATTTCTTTCACGGCGATAGCACCTTCTGCGTCAGGCCCGGGCTCCGCCGGGCGTCTTAGACTGCCCGACGACGAGACGGGCAAGCTGTTGTAGCGAGGATACCGAGTGTCCCTCGACGAACACGTCCACGTGTGCTAGCGCTGCCGCCATCCCCCGGGCTAGGGGAGCGTAACCGGGTGTCGCTTTGAGCGGGTTGACCCAGATCACTTTGTGAGCGACCCGCGCAAGCCGGGCCATTTCCGCGTCCATCACCTCCGGGTCGCCCCGGTCCCACCCGTCGGAGCAGATCACCACCACCGCTCCCCTGGCCATCCCTCTCACACCCCACTTCTGGTTGAAGTCGCCCATGCTCTCGCCGAGGCGGGTTCCGCCCGACCAGTCCGGAACCGCCGCGGCAACCTGGCGTAGGGCTGCTTCGGGGTCGGCTTTCGCCATCTGGCGAGTGACCCTGCTCAGACGGGTGCCGATAGTGAAAACCTCCACGCTGCCCGCCCGCCGGGACGAGACAGCGGCGTGAGCGAAGCGTGCCATCGCCCTCGCGTACGAGTCCATGCTGCCCGACACGTCGAGCAGGAACACCATCTTGCGGGGACGTTGCACCTGCTCCCGCCACGCTCTGCGTATCGGAGTTCCGCCGTGGCGAATGTTGTCCCGGATCGTGGAGCGCAGGTCAGGGTGCCGCCCGGCGTGACGGCGCGAAGGTCTCGTCCGCCTCGAAGGGCGAAGGTCGGTCGTCACCTTCATGGCGGAGATGAGCCTGTTCGCTTCTAACCACTCCTCCTCGCTCAGACCCGAAAGGTCCCGCTCGGCGAGCACTTCCAGCGACGACCAACGCAGAGCTTTCACGTCTCCGTCCGCCTCAGACGTCTCGCCAGCGTCGGCGGAGTCACCTCCGTCGTCGTCTAAGGCTACGGTCACGGTGCGGTGAACCTCCGTGGGTGCGGGCGCCACGCCAACACCCCCCCAGAACGCAGCGAAGACCCGGCGGTAGGCGTCGAAGTCCTCGGGCCGGCGTATGAGCGTCGCCATACCCGCCCAGTAAAGCCTCTCAGGATTCTCCAGACCCACGAGACCCACCGCTTGCGCGAAGGCTATGACGGCCCCGGTGGGCACGGCGACCCCTGCACCTCGAAGGGCCGTTGCGAACCCGGCGAACAGGCGGCCGGGTTCGGCCTCGGTCGGCTCGGGGACTTGCTCGGGCGTCCACGACCGGCCCGACAATCCGGGCGGTGCCGCGGCCTCGTCGGCGGGCGCGCTCATCCCGCCCGGTTCAACGCCGCCTTGACCAGCTCCTCCACGCCGGTAGCGCGAACTCGGTTCTGATCCTCCTGGTATTTGAGGACACTCCCGAGAGTCAACTCCAAAGAGCGACCGTCGATCTCACGCCTTCCCAACGCTGCCAGAGCCGCTGTCCAGTCGATCGACTCGGCGACACCGGGGGGCTTGTAGAGGTGCATTCCGCGGAGTGCTTCCACAGCCGCAGCGACCTGGCGGGCCAGTTCCGGCAACGCCTGGGGGGCACGCCTCTCGATGATCGCCACCTCGCGTTCGAAGTCTGGGTGCTCAACCCAGTGGTAGAGGCAGCGTCTCTTCAAAGCGTCGTGCACGTCCCTGGTCCTGTTCGAGGTGACTATCACCACAGGCGGTTCCGTAGCGCTGAAAGTCCCCAGCTCGGGTACTGTCACCGCGTAGTCGGACAGGAACTCGAGCAGGAAAGCCTCGAACTCGTCGTCTGCGCGGTCTACTTCGTCGATGAGCAGCACGGCGGGAGGTCCGCTGCTACCGTCGATCGCGGACAGCAGAGGCCGGCGCACCAGGAACTTCTCGCTGTAGACCTCGTCTTCGACGCTTTCCCCGCTGGCAGCACCCTTGAACGCCTCGGCAGCGCGAAGATGAAGAAGCTGGCGGGCGTAGTCCCATTCGTAGACGGCTTGGGAGACGTCGATACCTTCGTAGCATTGCAGTCGCAGCAGCCTGCCGCCGGTCCACGCGGAGAGAACTTTGGCTACTTCGGTCTTGCCGACACCGGCCTCGCCTTCTAGTAGCAGAGGCCTCCGCAACGCCAAGGCGAGGAAGATCGAAGTGCAAAGAGCCTCGTCCGCCAGGTAGCCGTTGGCGGAGAGGCCCTCACTGACCGACTCGACGGTGAGATCACTGCGTCGGAAACCACCACCAGCTGGTGCCGTCTTAGAAGTCTGCGGGCCTGTCACCCCCGCAGACTACGCCGCCCGGGCTTCTTCTAGCGCACGACGCACGAGAACCTGGGCGAGATGCCGGCGGTACTCGGACGTAGCGTTGAGGTCCGCCGGTGGTTCCAGCCCGTCCGAAGCGTGGGATGCCGCTTCGGTCTCGTCGGCGCCCTGGGCGAGCGCCGCTTCGACAGCCGAAGCCCGGACAGGCACCGAGCCCATGTTGACCAGGCTTACCCCGGTGCGCTCGCCTCTCAGAGCCGCCACCCCGACGATTGCCCAGTCCTGGGCGCGCCGGTTGAACTTCTGGAACGACCATCCGGCGCCCGTGGCCTTAGGAACCGTTATCTCGGTCAGGATCTCGTCGGGACGAAGGGCTGTCTCCAAGAAACCGAGGAAGAACTCGGAGGAGTCAATAGTGCGGGTACCAGAAGGGCTCACAGCCGTGAACGTCGCCCCCATAGCCAGACAGGCGGCGGGGAGATCCGAGGCGGCGTCACCGTGCGCCACGGACCCGCCGATAGTCCCGCGGTGACGTACTTGCGGGTCGCCAACCTGGCCGGCTACGTGCGCAACAAGAGGGGCGTGCTCTCGCACAAGGCGGTTCGTCTCGACGTCGCGGTGACGGGTCAACGCCCCGATGACCAAAGCGTCGCCATCCTCGCGAACGTAGGAAAGCTCTGAGATCCTCCCGATGTCGACCAGCGTCGAAGGGGCCGCGAGGCGCAGCTTCATGAGGGGCAGCAGTGAGTGCCCGCCGGCGAGCAGTTTTGCGTCGTCTCCGCCGTCGGCGAGCATGCTCAAAGCCTCGGCGAGGTTCGAAGCCCGTTGGTATTCGAAAGATGCTGGTATCACTGGTCGGCTCCTTTGACTCGGATGGTTGACAAAGTTCCGCGGTCCGTCACGCCGCCCCCGCCTTCGCGGTGGCCGCCGCGTGCAACGCTGCTGCGACGATGTTGTGATACCCGGTGCAGCGGCACAGGTTACCCTCGATACCTTCGCGCACCTCGGTCTCCGTCGGGTCCGGGTTCTCCTTGAGCAGGGAAACGATAGCCATTACCATACCGGGGGTGCAGTAGCCGCACTGAAGGCCGTGCTTCTGCCTGAAAGCCTCCTGGACCGGGTGCAACTCGCCGTCAGCTCCTGCGAGCCCTTCGATGGTCGTAATGTCAGCGCCGTCGGCTTGCACGGCTAGCATCGTGCACGACTTGACGGACTCGCCTCCGACCAGGACAGTGCAAGCACCGCAAGAAGAGGTGTCGCAGCCGATGTTCGTACCGGTCAGGCCGACCGTTTCGCGTAGGTAGTGCACCAGCAGCGTACGCGGCTCTACGTCGTGTTCGTAGCGGGCACCGTTGACGGTCATCGAAACCTTCATAGTTCGGCTCTCCCCTTCCATGTCGAAAGTTGTTGTCGCCTGTAGACCATACCGTGGCCGGGAGGTGTGTGCATCACTAGCCGGACGAGCCGGTGGAACCCGCGGCGGGCAGGATCTCGTAAGCCGGTTGCCCGGGCATCACCAGCCCGAACTGCGACCGTGCCAGCTGCTCGACGTAGGAGGGCGACTGGAGCTGGGCGACCTGCCTGGCGAGGGCCTTGTTCTCGGCGGTCAGCTCCGCGAGCCGCCTGCTCGCAACCGACATCGCCGAGCGTTGCGACAGCCACGTGTGGGCGGGAACGGCGAAGAGGAAAAGGATCCCGCCGAGCAGCACAGTCCCGAGCAGGAGGCGGACCGTCCGCCTCATCCGACGGTGCTCCTCAGCGCCTGGAACACTTCGGGCCCGTCGAAAGCCGCCGAGTCCGCCAGCCCCGCCTCGATACGCAGCAGCTGGTTGTACTTCGCGACCCTGTCCGAGCGGGCTGGGGCGCCCGTCTTGATCTGACCGCAGTTGGTAGCAACAGCAAGATCAGCGATAGTCGAGTCCTCCGTCTCACCGGACCGGTGAGACATGACCGACGTGTAGCCGTACCTCGTGGCGTAAGCCATCGTGTCGAGAGTCTCGCTCAGGGTTCCGATCTGGTTCACTTTGATCAGGATCGAGTTCCCCACCCCGCTGCTCACGCCGCGGGCGAGGCGCTCACGGTTAGTGACGAAGATGTCATCGCCGACGAGCTGGACCCTCTTCGACAGCCTTGCGGTGAGCGCCGCCCAGCCTTCCCAGTCGTCTTCGGCCATTCCGTCTTCGAGCGAAATTATCGGGTAGCGGTCGATCAGGTTCTCGTAGTAGTCGACCATCTCCTCCGAGGTCGCCGTGCGGTCCTCGCCGCCTAGACGGTAAAGGCCGTCTTTGTAGAACTCCGACGCTGCCGCGTCCACCGCCACCGCCATCTCGTCTCCTGGTGTCCGCCCGGCCCGTTCGATAGCCTCGACGAGTATTCGGACCGCTTCTTCGTTGGAGCCGAGGTTCGGCGCGAAACCGCCCTCGTCGCCGATCGACCGTGACAGGCTTCGCTCCCCGAGCAGACCGCGCAGGGCGTGGTAGGTTTCAGCGCCCCACCGAAGCGCCTCTGCGAAGCTCGCAGCTCCGAGCGGTACGATCATGAACTCCTGAAGGTCCACGTTGTTATCCGCGTGGACACCACCGTTGATGACGTTCATCATCGGAACCGGCAGCAGATGAGCCGACGTACCGCCGACGTAGCGGTACAAGGGAAGCCCGACCTCCTCGGCGGCAGCCCTCGCGACCGCCAGGGAGACACCCAGGATGGAGTTAGCCCCTAGCCTGCTCTTGTCGGGAGTGCCGTCGAGGTCCACCAATGCGGCGTCGATCGCCCGCTGATCGAGGGCTTCCATCCCGACGAGCGCGTCAGCTATCTCGTCGCTCACGTTGCTCACGGCGCGAAGGACTCCCTTACCGCCGTAGCGTCCGTCCCTGTCGCGAAGCTCGACGGCTTCGTGGCTTCCTGTCGACGCTCCCGACGGAACCGCCGCCCGCCCGGTGGCGCCGGAGTCCAGGAGGACTTCGACCTCGACCGTCGGGTTACCGCGCGAGTCGAGGATTTCAAGGGCTTGCATTGCTTCAATCTGGCTCATATGACCGGGGCTGCTCCTAAGCTGAGAATGCTCAAAGCTACCGTGCCGGCAACCGCCGCGGAAGCACCCTCGCTGCGAAGCTCAGCCGGAGGTCTTCTCGGTCGCCTTGACCTCGTTCCACAGGTCGTCGGTCACCGTCACGCCTCTATCAGCGGCCAACGACTCCATCGCCGCGAAACGGGCCTTGAATTTACCCGCCGAGGATCGCAGGGCGGCCTCCGGGTCGATACGAAGGTGCCTGGCTACGTTCACGAGCGAGAACAGCACGTCGCCGAGCTCGTCGCTCGTGGCAGGCGAGCCCTCCGGGGCGGCAGCGATCTCCTCTTCGAGCTCGCTCAGCTCCTCTGTCACCTTCTGCCACGCACCGAGCGCGCTGTCCCAGTCGAAGCCTACCGAGCTAGCTCTCGACTGGACCTTGTAGGCGTAAAGCAGGGCCGGCAAGCTGGGCGGGATGCCGTCTAGGAGGCTGGCCCTGGCCTTCTCGAGCTTCTTGGCCTCCTCCCAGTTGGGGACTTCGGTGCCGGGCGGCCCGAACACGTGCGGGTGACGTTCGACGAGCTTGTCGTGGATAGTCCTAGCGACGTCGGCCAGGTCGAACTCGCCCGCCTCGGCGGCGAGGTTCGAGTGGAAAGCAACCTGGAAAAGTACGTCACCCAGTTCTTCTTCCAGGTGCTCGTAACCGCCGGGGCTCTCTAACGCTTCGATCGCTTCGAGCAGCTCATAGGTCTCTTCTAAGAGGTGCCGGCTCAGGCTGGCGTGCGTTTGGCGACGATCCCACGGGCAGTGCTCGCGCAGGACCCTCACGAGCTCCACGAAGCGGGTCAGCTCCCCCGCTACAGGCGACGCAAGCCGGGGAATCCACAAGCAGGTTAGATGGTCAGTTTCGAAGGATCGGTCCAGGTCCGACCAGTCGACTTTGAACACCTTCTCGTCGGCGAGGCCCAG
>JAJZAM010000016.1 GCA_021799445.1 Actinomycetes bacterium | reverse complement strand
GTTCGCCTCACTTCAGGTGCGCACGCTGAGAGCGATCGGGGAGATGACCCGCAACAGAGGACTCGTCGGCCTGGCCGACCTGCTGCGGACGATCCCGAACCCGGTCGGAGCGGCCGTCGCTCAACGCTCCAGCCGGGGCGACGACTCGGTAGGCGCACTACCCGAAAAGACCGCTCCCCACACCATCTTCAACGGTGTGATCACCCCGCACAGGCGGGTTGCTCTCAGGTCGGTTTCCCTCAGCGACGTCAAAGCCATCAAGAACGCGACGGGGGCGACGGTCAACGACGTGGTCATGGCGGCGTGCGCCGGCGGTTTGAGGTCGTACCTCCAAAAGCGGGGTGCCCTACCCGACCGTCCCCTGGTCGCGATGGTTCCCGTATCTATCCGCACCGGCACCGAGTCGGACCCTTGGACCAACCGGGTTTCGGGGTTGTTCCCCGTCGTGCCGACCACGTCGGAGAAGCCACTGGACCGCCTGAAACTGGTCAGGGCGGTGATGGAGGACGCCAAGCAGCGCTTCAGCCTTCTACCAGCCACGACGCTAGTGGACTACGCAGACTTCGCCCCGCCGGCCCTGGCGGTCCGCGCAGCTCGGATCGCAACACGCCTCAGGGTCGCGGACCGGCTGAACCCCCCGGTGAACCTCGTGATCTCCAACGTGCCGGGCTCAAGGCGGACCTTGTACCTCGACGAGGCCAGGATGGTCAACTACTACCCGGTTTCGACGATCGTCGATGGCGTCGGTTTGAACATCACCGTCCAGAGCTATTGCGACACGATGGACTTCGCTCTGGTCGCCTGCCGGGAGCTGATGCCCGACCTCGACGACCTCGCCGACTTGGTCGTGTCCGAATTCTCCGAGCTCGCCGAGGCCGCGGGACTGTAGGACCGCAGGACCGTAAGACAAGCCCCAGGCTCGCAGGGAAGCTGGAGTGTCGGGCTGCGCTTTCGTGACGTGGGGTTTCAGTCGACTACGAAGTACTTCGCCTGCGGATGGTGGCAGACTATCGCCGCCGTCGTCTGCTCGGGGTGGAACTGCCAGGAAGTCTCCTCGCTGACCTCGACGCCTATGCGTTGCGCACCGACGAGCTCAGCGCACTTGGCGTTGTCCTCCAAGCTCGGGCAGGCGGGATAACCCCACGAGTAACGCCCGCCGCGGTAACGCTGGCGGAACAGACCGCCCAAGGAGGGAGCGTCCTCGGCGTCGAAACCCCAGTCCGCGCGTATCCTGCGATGCCAGTACTCGGCGAGAGCCTCGGTCATCTCCACCCCGAGCCCGTGCAAGTGCAGGTAATCCTGGTATCGGTTCTCCAAGAACAACCTGGCAGCCTCTTTGGACGCCTCTTCGCCCATGCTCACCACGAAAAAAGCGGCGAAGTCCTCGTCTCGGGACCCGACCGGGCGGAAGAAGTCGGCGATCGACATCCACGGCTCTGAGGACTGGCGTGGAAAGCGGAAACGCAGACGCTCCGAGCTGCGGGACTCGTCAGTCCAGACTATGAGGTCGTCGCCTTGCGAGTTGACCGGGAAGTAGCCGTAGGCGACGGCGGGACGCAGAAGTCCCGACGCCCGGGCGTCGGCCAGGCGCTCGCGAAGAACAGCCCTGATCCTTACCTTGAAGTCGGCGTCGCTCTCGGAGGCCTTCTTGTCGGGCCGGTAACCCCACTGCCCGCGGAAAAGCGCGGTCTCGTTGATGAACTTAGCTACGTCGTCGAGTGCGATACCGCGCTCCACGCGGCTGCCGACGAAAGGAGGCGTGAAAACCGGGTTGTCGGTGGCGACGAACGGTGACCGTGCGGGCACGTCGGCTCCGTCCGCTCGGTCCGTCACCGCAGCGGAAAGGTCAGCTCGCACGGCTCGGGGCAGTGGCCCTTCGGAGATTTCGACGACCCGTCCGAAGTCGTCTTCGTCCGCGCCGCTACGTTTGATCTCCATGAGACGGTCCATGACGGCGAGACCCTCGAACGCGTCCTTACCGTAGAAAAGACGCCCCTTGTACTGCGAGCGCAGGTCCCGCTCCACGTAGGATCGGGTTAGTGCGGCACCGCCCAAGAGCACGGGAAGGTGCGAAAAGCCGCGGTCGTTCATCTCAAGCAGGTTGTCCCGCATGATCAGCGTGGACTTGACGAGCAGCCCCGACATTCCCACGGCGTCAGCTTCGACTGTCTCGGCCGCGGCGAGGATCTCCGAGACCGGAACCTTGATACCGAGGTTGTGGACCTCGTAGCCGTTGTTCGTGAAGATGATATCGACCAGGTTCTTGCCGATGTCGTGAACGTCGCCTTTGACGGTAGCGAGGACTATTCTCCCCTTGCCAGCGGCGTCGGAGCGTTCCATCAGCGGCTCGAGGTGAGCGACGGCGGCTTTCATCGTCTCCGCCGACTGCAGCACGAAAGGCAGCTGCATCTGCCCGGAGCCGAACAGCTCGCCGACGGTTTTCATGCCGCCGAGAAGCGGCCCGTTGACGACGTCAAGGGGCGCCCAGCCGGCCTGGACCGCCTCGTCTAGGTCCGCTTCCAGGCCGTCGCGTTCGCCGTCGATAATCCGCTGGGTGAGGCGGCGCTCGACCGGCCAGCCGGAGCGGTCCTCGAGTTCGGTGGCCGCCGACTGCGCCCCGTCGAACAGTGACAGGAGGCTTTCGAGAGGATCGTAGCCCCGCTTGGCGTCACGTCTGTCGTAGATGAGGTCCTGGCAGACCTGCACCACTCCCGGGTCCAGGCGGTTGAGGGGTACGATCCGGGCAGGGTTGACTATCGCCGCGTCGAGCCCCGCCAACTGGCATTCGTGGAGGAAGACGGAGTTCAAGGCGTGCCGAGCGGCGGGGTTCAGGCCGAAACTCACGTTCGACAGGCCGACGATCGTGCGGACACCTGCCAGCTCGGCTTTGATCAGCCGGATCCCTTCGATCGTCTCGAGCGCATCCCGGCGGCCCTCCTCCATACCTGTGCTCACCGGCAGCACGAGCGGGTCGAACAGCAGATCCTCTGCTTCTATCCCGTAGCGTCCTACCGCCAGGTCGAAGATCGCCCTGGCCGCTCGCAGCTTCCACTGGGCGGTGCGCGCCTGGCCTTCGGTGTCGATGCAAGTCGCGACGACCGCTGCGCCGTAGTCGCGGGCGAGGCGAAGGAAGCGGTCGAGGCGGGTCCCCTCCGCGTCGCCTTCCTCAAGGTTGACAGAGTTGATGATCGGTTTTCCTGCTATGCGCTGCAATCCGGTCTCGATCACGTCGGCTTCGGTGGAGTCGAGCATGATCGGCACTGTGGCTTGCGTGGCGAAGCGGCTCGCAATCTCAGCCATGTCGGATCTGCCGTCCTCGCCGGTGTAGTCGACGCACAAGTCGATGACGTGGGCGCCACCGCGCACTGCGTCCCTGGCCATTGAAACGCACGTGTCCCAGTCGTCTGAGAGCATCGCCTCCCGGAACTGCTTGGATCCGTTGGCGTTCGTTCGCTCGCCGATCATCAGCACCGACGGGGCTTGGTCGTAGTCGACGTGGCTGTAGATGGAAGCGACGCCGGGCAGGCGGCGCACGTCGCGCCGTGGGGGCTTCAAGTCGCGGCACGCGTCGACCACCGCTCGCAGGTGCTGCGGCGTGGTGCCGCAGCACCCGCCGATCACGCTGACCCCGAGCTCGGTGACGAATCGCCTGTGATGGTCGGCGAGTTGCTCTGGGGTGAGGTCGTAGTGCATCGCGCCGTCCACCACCGACGGCAGCCCGGCGTTGGGCAGCACCGAGATCGGCAGCTCGCTGTGGGCGCTCAGGTAGCGCAGATGTTCGGTCATCTCAGCCGGGCCTGTGGCGCAGTTGAGTCCGATCACGTCCGGTCTCATCGCCTCCAGGGTCGTCAAGGCAGCGCCGATCTCCGTGCCCATCAGCATCCGCCCGGTCGTCTCGACCGTAACTTGAACCTGAAGCGGAACTCGCCGTCCGCTCCGGGCCATAGCCCCGCGGCATCCTAGGATCGCCGCTTTCGCTTGCAAAAGGTCCTGGACGGTCTCGATGAGTATGAGATCGACCCCGCCCGAAATGAGACCGACCGCTGCGTCTTCGTACCCGTCCCGCTGCTCGGCGAAAGAGATCTGGCCGAGGGAGGCTATCTTGGTGCCAGGGCCGAGCGATCCCGCTACCCAACGGCCCCCCGGGTACCCGTCGGCCACGTCGCGGGCGATCCGGGCGGCTTTTTCTGCCAGCTCCCGTGTCCTTGCGGCCATGCCGTACTCCGCCAGAACCCACGGAAGCGACCCGAAACTGTCGGTTTCGACCACGTCGCAGCCGACGTCGAAGAAGCTGCGGTGAAGGTCGGCTATGACATCCGGCCGGGTGTCCACGAGGATCTCGTTACAGCCTTCGAGGTTTGCGCCGCCGAAATCGTCCGCCCCGAGGCCGAGCAACTGCAGGTTGGTGCCGGTCGCCCCGTCGAATATGACAACTCTCTCGCGCAGCGCTGCCAGGTAGCTTGACACCACCTCAGGATACCGGTCGGTCGGGCGACACCCGTCCCGGTTCGGGGAATGCTAGAAACTCCTACGACAGTGGACCCGCAAGCCCCCTCCCCAGTAGCTTTCCGTCTCCGCTTGATCCGGGTGGTGGTAGGCGTGATGTTCGCGGCGCTCGTCGCCCGCCTCGTCGTGCTGCAGATAGTGACCGGCCCCGGATCGCAGGTTGCGGCGACGGCGAACTACATCCGCACCATATACACACCCGCACCTCGCGGTGAGATCCTCGACCGTAACGGAAACGTCCTCGTCGGCAACGTAGAAGTCCCCGTAGTTACAGTCAACCGTCAGGTGGTGTCCCACAACCCCGCCGAGGTAGCCAGCCTGGCGTTGCTTGACGGCGAGCCGGTGTCGGCGATGCAGGCGGCGATCAACAACAACCAGTACAGCCCGTACAGCCCGGTCACGGTGATGATCAACCCGACGCCCGAGCAGATGCTCTACCTGCAGGAGCATCCGGGCTCCTTCCCAGGCGTGAACGTCTCCACCCAGCCCGAGCCGTACTACACCAAGCTCGGCGACGCGGCCGCGAACATCTTGGGCTACGTCGGCCAGATAACCGCGTCAGAGTACAAGGTTCTAGCCCCGAAGGGCTACCAGCCGGACGCCCAGATAGGCCAAACCGGCCTCGAAGCCGAGTACGAAAGCGTCCTAGCCGGCAAGCCGGGCGTGGAGAAAGTAGCCGTCGACGCCGCCGGTAACGTCGTCTCGGTCATCTCCAGCACCCCGCCCGTTCCGGGCGACAACATCCGTCTTTCCATCGACGGCAAGGTGCAACAAGCGGCGTCGGCCGCTCTAGCGCAGGAGATAGCCATCAAGCGGACCGAGATCGACTCGGACGGCAGCGGAAAGTTCCGGGCTACCGGCGGGGCGGTGGTGGTCGAAGACCCCAGCAACGGGAAGATCCTGGCGATGGCGTCGTACCCGACCTTCAACCCCTCCTGGTTCGTCGGTGGTATCAGCGCAGCGCACTACAAGGCGTTGACAAGCCCTTCCAGCGGCTCGCCGTTGGAGAACCGGGCGATCTCCGGGCAGTACTTCCCCGGTTCCACGTTCAAGCTGGTCACCGCGACCGCCGGGTTGGAAAGCGGTGTCATCACGGCTAACTCGTATTTCGACGACGTCGGCGGCGGGATAACCGTAGACGGTCACTTTTTCGCTAACGATGCTCACCAGTCTTTCGGCGAGGTGGACCTGAAGTTCGCGTTGACGGTCTCCGACGACGCATTCTTTTACAACATCGGCGGGTCCTTGTATACCAACCCGGCCAAGTACGGAGTGAACTTCTTCCAGAAGGTCGCAGGCGAGTACGGGTTCGGCCGTTACACGGGGGTGGACCTACCCGGCGAAGGCGCAGGGTACGTTCTCACACCGGCAGAAAAAGCCAAGCTTCACGCCCAGGACCCGACCGCTTACCCGTTCGGGAACTACTACGTCGGTGACGCGATCGAGTCGGCGATCGGCCAGGACGACGTCGCTGTGACACCCCTGCAGCTCGCCAACGCCTACTCTGCTTTCGCAAACGGTGGCACCCTTTGGACTCCGAGCCTCGTCTTGGACGCCCAGACGGCTTCGGGGAAGGTGGTGGCCGACTACAGCCCGGTTAAGCTTGGCAACTCCCCGCCCTTGACACCCCTCGACCACCAGACCATGGTCCAGGGCTATCTGGGTGTGACCACGAACCCGCTCGGCACCGCCTACTACTCCTTCGGTGCCACCAACTATCCGATACAAGTCGGCGGCAAGACAGGAACCGCCCAGCCGGTGTCGGGGATACCCCACACGTCGCCGCTGTACAAGCAGTACACGTCCGTGTTCACGTCGTTCGCCCCGGCGAGCGCGCCCAAGTACGTGGTCGACTGTTTCATTTCCCAAGCCGGTTACGGCGCCTCCGCCGCGGCCCCGGTCGTACGCCAGGTTTACGACGTGCTTTTCCACCAGCCGATCCTCCCGACTCCCCTGAGCGGTGTCTGATCCGCTCAGCGATGCGCCCGGACCCGACCCCGACAAAGTAAAAGCCGGGGATCCCCCAAACGAGCCCGTAGACCCCTTAAAGTAGCCGACGCAGTGAAACCCCCATCAGATCCAAGGCAATCCACGCCCCGGTGGCCTGGCGCGACCCACAGTCGGCGACGTCTCATCGGCTTCTTCGGGGTTATCGCAGCTGCGATACTCGCAGTAGCCGGCAGGCTCGTCTACGTAGACGTAATCGCCGCGCATCGTTACCAAACGTTCGCGAACAACCAGGACGTCGCCACGGTAACCCTGCCCGCGTTGAGGGGGGCGATCCTGTCCAGCACCGGCCAGCCTCTCGCTATGAGCGAGATGCGACCGATGGTCGAAGCTGACCCTTACCAGATCAGCAATCCCGGTGCTGAGGCTTCTGCTCTCGCCCCACTGCTGCACCAGCCCGCGTCTGCGGTCAAGGCCGACCTGTCCGAGCACACCGGTTTCGTGGTCGTCGCCAAGAACCTGCCGTCGGCCACCGGAACGGCGATCACCAAGCTGAAGCTCGCCGGGATCATCGTCGTGCAAGCCCCCGAGCGCTTCTACCCGGCCGGTCAGCTCGCAGCTCCGCTGATCGGGTCGATCAACGCGGCAGGGGTCGGGTCATCAGGCTTGGAGTACGACTACAACGGCGTCCTTCAGGGTCACCCGGGAGTACTCCAAGAGGTGGTCGACCCCAACGGCCAGGCGGTCCCCAACGGGGTGCTGCGCGATCAGCCCCCCAAAGCCGGTGACGACGTCGTGCTCAGCGTCGACGAGGCTTTGCAATACCAGGCAGAGCAGGCTCTCGCTCAGGCGCTCGTCGCAAGCCACGCCCAAAGAGCGACGGCGGTCGTGATGGACGCGCATACCGGTGCCATCCTGGCCGTGGCGGACCTGACCAGGCCGGCGACAGCCTCTTCGAGCAACCCGCCCCCGGCGATACCCGTGACCGTGGGCACCGGTGGCAAGCTCCTTCCGGCCGGCCAGTCGACCAGCGAGATACAGCCGGTCGAGTCTCCCAAACCGGACGCGTTCACGCAGGCTTACGAGCCGGGCTCTGTGATGAAGCTGGTGACCGTGTCTGCGGCTCTGGCTACAGGTACTGTCACCCCTGACCAGGTTTTCACCATCCCAGGCGCCTACCCGGTCGACGGCGTGTACATCCACGATGCGGAGCCCCACGGAACAGAGCTGCTCAGCGTCACCGGTATCGTCGCCCAGTCGTCGAACATCGGGGCTACCGAGATAGTCCAACGCCTGGGAGCACCCACCTACTACCGGTACCTGAGCGCCTTCGGCTTCGGCAAGCCAACGGCGGTGCACTTTCCTGGGGAGGCCGCTGGTATCGTAAAACCGGAAGCGACGATCAAGCCCGTCGACCTCGCCACTGAGTCCTACGGGGAGGGGATCGCGGTGACGACCGTGCAGCTGGCAGCGGCGTACAACACGATCGCCGACAGGGGCGTATACCAAGCCCCGTATCTCGTTTCGGCGCTTATCGGACCCCACGGCACGACACATCCTGTGCCCAGGCCGGCACCCAGGCGTGTCGTGTCGACGACGGTTGCTTCTGAGATGACGTCGATCTTCGAGCAGGTAGTCGCGTCCGGCACCGGCACCAACGCCGCCGTGACGGGCTACGCAGTGGCAGGCAAGACGGGAACCGCCCAGTTCCTCGGGCCGAACGGTTACATAATGAACCGGACCGACGCAACGTTCGCGGGTTTCGCCCCAGCGCAGAACCCTGCTGTCACGGTGGTAGTCACATCATTCGACACTCCAGACTACGGCGCCCAAGCGGCAGCCCCGGCTTTCTCCAAAATCATGGGGGACGCTCTCGACGACCTCGGCGTGCCCTCGGCCGGCCCGCAGCCGCCGGCGTCGCCGCTGGCCTCGCCGCTATCGTAGGACCACACGATGAAGATCTACACAAAAACCGGTGACGACGGGACCACCGGGCTGCTCTTCGGCGGCAGGGTCGCGAAGACCTCCCTTAGGATCGAAGCTAACGGGGCGATCGACGAGACCCAGGCCGCGTTGGGTTGCGTCCGAGCCGAGACGGAGCCGGGGTCCGAGCTCGACTCGATACTCGTGGCTATAGAAAGGGACCTGTACGTGGCGATGGCGGAGGTGGCCACAGCCGACGAGAACCGTCACAAGCTCGTACCGGGTACGACCATGGTCAGCGACGACATGGTCGGCGCCGTCGAGAAGCTAATAGACGAGGTGACACCACGTTTCGCTGCGCTCAAAGACTTCGTCGTGCCCGGATCGAACCGGGTTTCGGCCGGTCTGGACATGGCTCGGACGGTCTGCAGGCGAGCGGAGAGAGCGGTCCTGGCGGCAGCGGCCGCCGGCGAGGTGGTGTCCGCCGGCGAGGTGGTGTCCGCCGGCGAGGGTTCACAAGGCGGTGCCGGGCCCACTCGTGTGACCACCTACCTGAACCGCCTGTCGGACCTGATCTGGACCCTTGCCCGATGGCAGGAGCAGGGGAATACCCTT
The DNA here is from genome assembly GCA_021799445.1 of Actinomycetes bacterium. Taxonomy (GTDB): domain Bacteria; phylum Actinomycetota; class Acidimicrobiia; order Acidimicrobiales; family Palsa-688; genus JAJZAM01. The sequence continues at coordinate 21,646 of JAJZAM010000016.1, read as the reverse complement.
CTCAGCCGGCGAACGCAGCCCGCCCGATGAGCCCCGGGGCTTCGACGTCACGAGCTGGAATCCCGGGAACGCAGGTGCCTGTAGCAGGCCTGTCCCGACGGGTAGCTCAGCGCGTCGACGTGATCGGCGTGCCGGTCTTCAGCGACCTTTCGTCGCCAGAGGGTGCGAGCCCGTTCCCGGACCCCGCTTTTCTGTCCCAGCGTCGATTCGAGGGACGCCCCGGCCAAGTCCAGGCTTTCCCAGCCGACGGCGGGGTAGTAGTGGTAGCCCTCGGTGTCGGTCCGAAAGGATCGGTCGGGGCTGACGAGGTTCGCGCCGCAGCGGCTGCGCTCGCCCGTAACGCAGGAAACGCCCGGCACGTGGCTACGACCCTCCCGGCAGCTTGCGCGCCGGGAGGAGGGATCACCGAGGCGCAGGCTGTGAAAGCGACCGTGGAGGGGTTCGGCCTAGCCAGCTACGTCTACGCGGGCGCTCCTCCCTCCAAGCGGGCCGGCAGGAGAGTCGAACGCTTAAGCGTCGTGAGCGCAGCGGCCGGTGCGCCCGAAGCCCTGCGGCGGGCTCAGAGTGCGGTGGAGGCCGCTTGGAGAGCCAGGGACCTGGTCAACACCCCGGCGAGCTCGCTAACCCCGAGCGAGCTGGCCGGCGTGGCCGTCTCCGACGGCGAGGAAGCCGGAGCCCGGGTGGAAGTCTGGGATGAAAAGCGCATCGCTAGGGAGCGGCTTGGAGGTCTGAGAGGCGTGGCGCGCGGGGCCGCCGAACCGCCGCGCCTTATTCGTATGGTCTACACACCGCAGCCCGCCGCCAGGCCGGGCGTTCGGGGTGCAGGGAAGCGCAGCCGCCGGCCTTTCCCGCGGGTGCACCTGGTGGGCAAGGGCATCACGTTCGACTCGGGCGGCCTGTCGCTCAAGCCGGCAGCTTCGATGATGACGATGAAAGACGACATGGGCGGCGCTGCGGCGGTGATCTGCGCGACGGTCGCCTTGGCGAAACTTCGCGTGCCGGTGGAGGTGGTCGCGTGGGTGGCCGCCACGGAGAACATGCCCAGCGGAACTGCGATACACCCCGGTGACGTCATCACCACTAGGAGCTCCAAGACCGTGGAGGTTCTCAACACCGACGCTGAGGGCCGGCTGGTGCTCGCCGATGCTCTCGCTCTCGCAGTCGAGGAGCAACCCGACGCGATCGTCGACGTTGCGACCCTAACCGGCGGCCAGCGAGTCGCCCTCGGGGATCGGGTCGCAGCTGTCATGGGCTCCGACGCAGGTCTTGTCGATCGTGTTGTTGCTGCAGGAAAAGCGGCTGGGGAGCCGTGCTGGGAGCTGCCGTTGCACCCCGGCTACCGCAAACACCTCGATTCCGACGTCGCGGACCTGAAGAACGTGGCGTCGGGACCTGGCGCGTCGGCGATCATGGCCGGACTGTTCCTTGGCGAGTTCGCCGCCGGGTGCCCGTGGGCGCACCTAGACATAGCCGGACCTGCGTGGTCCGACTCCGACGACCAGTGGATCAGCCGTGGCGCCACCGGGTGGGGGACGAGGACGCTGATCGAGCTGGTCGCTGACTGGTAGCTGCGGCCGGGAAACCCAAGCCGGCTTCGGGCGCTCAGACCCTTCGATAGGCCCGGGCGGCGAGCCAGCCGAACACAGCGAAGATGACTACTATCCAAGCAAGGCTCTGCCACGCCCCGGTCAGAAGAGGCCCTCCGACGGCGAGTGATCGAAGTTCGTCGATGAATATCGTGAACGGTTGGTTCCGGGCGAAAGCCTGAAGCCAGCCGGGCATGCTCTGGATAGGCACGAAAGCCGAGCTGACAAAGGTCAATGGGAAAACCCATATCAGACCGAACGCTTGGACCGACTCCTCGTCGCGGATGGCCAGCCCGGTGAAAGCCGAAACGCAAGCGACGGCGAGGCCTATGACCAACGCAAAGCCGAACATGCCGACTGCGGGTCCGACGCCGTTGTCGAAGCGGAAGCCGACTAGGTAGCCGGTGCCGATCAGCACCCCGATCGTGAGGGCGAGGCGAAGAAGGTCCGCTCCGAGGCGGCCTACGAGGACAGCCGAACGGGCCATCGGCATTGACCTGAGCCGGTCGATCGAGCCTTTCTGCAGCTCCTGCGCGAGCGATATCGCCGTGGAGAAACTCGTGAACCCGCAGGTCTGGCCGATGATCCCGGGCATGAGGTAGTTGACGTAGCCCCCTTTCACCGAGACGTGGATGGCCCCTCCGAACACGTAACGGAACAGCAGCATGAACATCATCGGCTGGATAACCGTGAAGACGATGTAGGCCGGCGTGCGCGCCCAGCGGAGAAGGTTTTGGTGCATGATCGTCCCGGAGTCGATCACGGCCCAGCTGAGCTTTCTGAGAGGTCCTTCGCTCGCCTGGCCTAGCGGGTCAGGCCGGCCGGTGAGCGCCGAGGCCGGCGCAGCGGTGGTCACTGCGACCGCCCGCCGCTTGCCTCCCGGCGCCGGCGGCTCCGTCGGGAGCGCCTGGAGCCGGCTGCGTCGTCGGGAGCCGGTGAAGCGGCGTGCCCGGTCAGGGTCAAGAACACGTCGTCGAGGGAAGGCCTGTGCATCGCAAGCCCGGACACTTCGACACCCGCCTGGTCGACGAGGCGGACGGCGTCTATGAGCGCCTGGGAACCACGCCGCCCTATCCGGACCGTGACGTGGGAGTTGTCGTCGTCGATCACGGGCGGCACGTCTGAGAGGCCTGCCACCGCCTCGGCGGCCCGTCGGATAGCTCGGCGGTCGGGCACGTCGAACTCGATGACGTCGCCGCCGACCTGGTCTTTCAGCGAGTCTGAAGTTCCCGAGGCGATGACCGTCCCGTGGTCGATCACGGCTATCTGGTCCGCCAACTCGTCCGCCTCCTCCAAGTACTGAGTGGTCAGCAGCAGCGTCGTGCCGCCCGACACCAGATCGCGGATCACCGACCACATGCCAATACGGCTCCGCGGGTCGAGGCCGGTGGTCGGCTCGTCCAAGAAGAGGACCGGCGGCTCGGCGACGAGGCTCGCCGCAAGGTCCAGGCGGCGTTGCATCCCGCCCGAGTAGGTTCGCGCTTGGCGGTCAGCGGCGTCTGATAGGTCGAAACGTTCCAGCAGCTCGCTTGCCCGCTCCCGGCATCGGGCCATCGGCAGGTGGTAGAGCCGCCCGGTGAAAACGAGGTTCTCGCGCCCTGTGAGCTCCTCTTTGATGGCTGCGGACTGGCCTGCCAGGCCTATCACACGTCGCACGCCGTCAGGGTCGCTGACCACGTCCCGGCCTTCGATGACGACCCGGCCCGTGTCGGGACGCAGCAAAGTGGTCATGATACGGACCGCCGTGGTCTTTCCAGCCCCGTTCGGACCGAGAAGCCCCAGGACGCTTCCCCTGGGAACTTCCAGGTCCACCCCGCGAAGGGCAACCACGGAGCCGAAAGTCTTGCCGAGACCTTCGACGACTATCGCCGTATCGCTCACCAGCGTAACTTACCCGATCCGCCGGATTAGGCAGCTCAACGCGGACCCTTCTCCAACGCTAGGGCCGCTTCGATAGCAGCGAGAGCCGCCGCGGCGCACGCGACGTTCCCGAGAGTCGACTCCGAGGTGGGGTCGAAGGTCTCGGTGATCACCCCAGGACCGCTGCGGGCGATAGCCCGGGTGGCGGCCTCCATCCGCTCGTGAGCCTCCTCCCAGCGATCTAGGGCCGCCAAGGCTCTGACAGCCATGAACGTCGCTTCCAAGTCAGGGTTGTCGGGCGGGGAGGCGGAGCCGGGAACGCCCTGCGCCGCCCGGTACACGAACAAGCCGGCGCTCAAAGCTCCTAGGGCCCGCTCGACCGTCGAAGCGACGACGGGGTGATTAGACGGCCACGGACCTCTCCAAGCTACCTGCAGCAGTGAGGAGTCTGGGAGGTCGCTGCCCGGGTGGGAGCACAGAGATCCCCGCCCCTCGCCGGCTAGCTTATCGAGGTGATCGGCCACCCTCGACGCCTCTGACCGCCAGCCGGCTGCCTGCATGTCGAGGGGGTTCAGGCGTCTCGCACGGCCAGCCGCGACGGCCAAAGCGTCCCACGCGGCGAGGACCCCGGAGGTGTGCAAGTTGTCCCGCCCCAGCGCCGGCCAGCGTGCAGGGCGGGGAGAGCTCCATGTGTCGCACAGGTCGTCTACGGCCGTGGTGATGTCTCCCCATGCTGCGCTGAGAGGCCCCTCGTCTCGTACGGTTACGTCGGCGTGGGCGAAGGTGACGCCGACAGCGCCGACCACCTCGGCGAGCGTCTCGGCGTCCACGCGAAGATTCGGAGCTCCCGCCAGCACCGGCTGGTGTCCCCGCCATCCCTTCCACGGAAGCTCCACCGCTTCAGGGGCGGGCTGGCCGTCTTTGTCGTAGAAGGCCGGCCACGGGCGGGACGCCTGGGCGATGGTAGCCCTAAGCCAGCTTTCTGCCGCGAGCGCGTCCTCGTACAGGCCCAGAGCAGCTAGAGCCGCCGAGGTTCTAGCAACGTCACGCATCCGCACCCAGCGGAGATCCTCCGAGCCTTCCCCACCCAACCTTCGGGGTAGGGAAGTGGTGCCGCCACCTCCGGGAGCTCCGAGCGGACCGGTGAGAGATCTAACGGTCAGCGCTGCCCGGACGACAGCGTCACGGTACGGCCCGTCGTAGCGAACGTTGCCCGCCCACCTCTGCCAGTTGGCGACGGTGGAGTAGAGGTCCCCGGGGACGTCCGCGACGGTGGGGTCCGCGTCGGCTGCGAGGGTTACGGTTATCACGTCGCCGGTTTCGAGTGCCGCCTCGGCGAGCCAGCGCTGCGAGTCCCGACCGTAGGAGCTGCCTTGGAAGGTCCCCCCGGCGAGGCGCCCCCCGAGACGAACGCTGAGCCCGCCGAGGCGCAGACCGCCAGGCAGGGCGGTCACACGGCTGTGCCCGCCGGCGACTAACTCCACTTCTACGTCGACGGGGCCGGCCAGGACGCGCAGGTGACGCTGAAGCCCCTTCGCACGCTGAAAGCTGTCGGTCGGCCACGCGAAGAAGTCGCTGAGCTCGACGCAGCGACCCGACGAAGCCCGCTGCACTATCCGCGCCACGTTGGAGTCCCCGAGGTACGAGACGTTCCCGCTGCCGCCGGCGGCTGGCGGGGTGCCACCGCGGACGCCGACCCGCAGCGCAGGCCCGCCGGGATCGTAAAGGCGCCACAGAAGGACCGCACCGGTGGGGGAGTCGTGCTGGTACCAGTCGACGGTCCCGTCAGGTGATACGGTCGCTCCGGCAGCTCCGTCTGCCAGCCATGCCCGCCAGGCGACAGGTACCTTCGCCGGTTCGACGATCAACGAGGCGAGCTTGTAGGCACAACAGTCGGAGTCAAGCTCCGACTGACACTATCTCTACTACGAGCTGGGCGCCGGTGGGAGTCTGGTAGCTGACCCTGTCGCCTCGTTTCTTTCCGACTAGGGCCTGGCCGAGAGCGGACTGGGGGGACACGACGGTCACCCCGTCCCGGCGTTCCTCGATGGAGCCGATGAGGTACCGCTCCTCGGTGTCGTCGCCGTCGTAGCGCAAAGCAACCACGACCCCTACCTCCACCGAGCCACCCGAACCCGCCTCCGTCGTGACGATCTCGGCGTCCTCCAAAGTCGCCTCAAGCTGACGTATCCGAGCTTCCATCTTGCCCTGGGCGTCCTTGGCGGCGTGGTAGTCGCCGTTCTCCGAAAGGTCCCCGAGGGCGCGAGCGGCCTCGATAGCCTTAGCTATCTCAATCCGTCCTCTCGTCTTTAGATCTTCGAGCTCCTCCTGTAGGCGTTCGAAGGTCTCCTTGGTGAGGCGAGTTGACGTGCTCATATCCCCACTAGGCTACATGTGGATAGACTATGATTATGAAGATGCGTGGAAGTTCTCACCAACACGTAGTAATTATTCCCTAGCGCGCCGGAACTTTTCCGACGCGCTGTTTCGACCGTCCCTCCCCGGGGCGGTCGTTGTCGTTACAGGAGCCTTCGAGCGTTCCGCGGCACAGCGCCTGAGGGGGTTCGTGTCGCAACAGGCGAAGTTCTCCGAAGGTGGATCGTTGATCAAGCGAAGTGCGTGAACAAGGAGTGTCGAGCAGTTGAGCGGTTTCAAGATAGCGGTGATAGCTGGAGACGGCATAGGCCAGGAAGTGGTTCCTGAAGCGCTCAAGGTGGCTCGTGCGGCCGGTGCCAGCTTAGAGACGATCGACTACGACCTGGGGGGCAGACGCTACCTGACAACCGGGGAGGTTCTCCCGGACTCTGTGCTTGAGGAGCTTCGGGGGGCCGACGCCATCCTCCTCGGCGCGATAGGAACCCCAGAAGTCCCGCCCGGTGTGCTCGAGCGGGGACTGCTTTTGAAGATGCGCTTCGAGCTCGACCAGTACATCAACTTGCGGCCCTTCAGCGCCGCGGCAAGCGTCGGCGCCGGCGAGCCGATCGACATGATGGTCATAAGGGAGAACACCGAAGGAACCTATGCGGGTGAGGGAGGCTTCCTGCGGAGGGGTACTCAGGCGGAGATAGCGACGCAGGGCTCCGTCAACACCCGTTTCGGGGTGGAGCGTTGCGTGCGTTTCGCGTTCGAGCTAGCCAGCTCTAGGCCGTCTCGCAACCTCACTCTCGTTCACAAGACGAACGTGCTCACCTTCGCCGGTGATCTGTGGCAACGCACTTTCGAGGCTGTCGGCTCCGAGTACCCCCACGTCAGCACCTCGTACAACCACATCGACGCTGCGTGCATACACATGGTGGAGCATCCGTCGCGCTACGACGTCATCGTCACCGACAACCTCTTCGGCGACATTCTCACCGATCTTGCCGGTGCCGTCGCCGGCGGGATCGGCCGTGCCGCCTCAGGGAACCTCAACCCGACGCGAACTGCTCCGTCGATGTTCGAACCGGTCCACGGTTCGGCCCCCGACATAGCCGGAACCGGCCGGGCGGACCCTACAGCTGCGATCATCTCGGCGGCGATGATGCTCGACTTCCTTGGGGCGCCCGACGCGGCGCAGCGCATCACCAAAGCGGTCACGGGCTTCGTGGCCGAACCGGGTACTTCCACGAGCCAAATCGGCGACGCGATTGCAGAAAGGGTGTAGACACCGATGCCTATTTCATCTACCGAGAAGATCTGGATGGACGGTGAGCTCGTGGACTGGGATCAGGCCCGCGTGCACGTTCTCACCCATTCGCTGCACTACGGGTGCGGCGTCTTCGAGGGTATCCGTGCTTACCCGACGGACTCTGGGCCTGGCATCTTCCGGCTTCGCGACCACATAACTCGCCTTTTCAACTCGGCGAAAATTTTCATGATCGACGTGCCGTTCTCCGTCGACGAGCTCGTCGAGGCTACGCGTACCACGGTGAGGGTCAACGGCCTCGCCGAATGCTACATCCGCCCTATCGTCTACCTCGGCTACGGCGAGATGGGGCTGAATCCTCTTCCCTGCCCCGTCAACGTGTCAATAGCAGTTTGGCCTTGGGGCGCCTACCTGGGCGACGACGGCGTTGCGAACGGGGTTCGGGTGAAGATCAGCTCGTGGCAGCGCCACGACCCGAACGCGATGCCTCCAGCGGCAAAAGGCACCGGGATGTACATCAACTCCTCGATGGCCAAGATAGAAGCTCTCAAAGCCGGCTACGACGAGGCGATCCTGCTGTCCCCGCATGGCTATGTGAGCGAGTGCACAGGAGAGAACGTTTTCGTCGTGCGGCGCAACAAGTTGTTGACACCTCCCGTGTCAGCTGGGGCGTTGGAAGGTATCACACAGGACTCCGTCATGACAATCGCAGGGGACCTCGGCTACGACGTCGAGCACGTCAACATTCTGCGGTCTGACCTTTACACCGCCGACGAGGCGTTCCTCACCGGCACGGCCGCGGAGGTGGTGCCGATCGCCTCCGTAGACGACAGACCGATCGGCTCCGGCAAGCCCGGTCCTGTCACGAAGCGTTTACAAGAGGTCTACCACGACACCGTGAGAGGCCGCGTCGACCGCTACAAGGACTGGGTGGAACATGTCAGCTGACCACGATCACTCGCATTCGCACGCGGCGGTGAGACCCGAGGTTGCGCACTCCCACCGCGTTCCGGCGGACATGCCCGAGTCCGTTGACATCTACGACACGACCTTGCGCGACGGCAGCCAGCAAGAAGGCCTGTCGCTCACTGTCGACGACAAACTGCGAGTAGCGTCGCAGCTGGACGCCCTCGGAGTGCACTACATCGAGGGTGGATGGCCCGGGGCGAACCCCAAGGATGCCGAGTTCTTCCGTAGGGCCGCCGAAGGCGATCTACGCCTCGAAAACGCGACGCTTGTGGCGTTCGGCTCCACGAGAAAAGCCGGCGGTAAAGCAGAGACGGACCCGGTCCTCGCCGACATGCTGGCAGCGAGGACGCAGGTCGTGTGCTTGGTGGCTAAATCGGCTGAGTGGCACGTCACCCAGACCCTTCGCACGACGCTCACCGAGGCTATTGACATGGTCGCTGACTCGGTCGGGTTTTTGGTTTCTCAAGGTAGACGGGTATTTTTGGATGCCGAGCATTTCTTCGACGGTTTCCGCGAGAACAGTGCTTTTAGCCTTGACGTTCTGCGAGCGGCGGCTGATGCGGGAGCGGAAGTGCTGGTGCTGTGCGACACCAACGGCGGCACTTTACCCTTCGAAGTCGAGCGGGTCGTAGCTGAGGTCGCTGAGCGCTTCGCTTCCGCAGCGGGAATCGGCTGCCATTTCCACAACGACTCCGGCACGGCCGTCGCCAACTCGCTTGTCGCTGTGAGATCTGGGGCGACCCAAGTGCAAGGCTGCGTCAACGGTTACGGCGAGCGAACCGGCAACGCAGACCTGACGGCGGCCATACCGAACCTAACTTTGAAAATGGGTGTAAAGACGATCTCCCCCGAGCGCCTGCCTCTGCTCACCCCGGTCGCTCATCACATTGCAGAAGTCGTCAACGTCGCACCCGATGCCCACCAGCCTTTCGTGGGAATCTCCGCTTTTGCCCACAAGGCCGGTTTGCACACGAGTGCTATAGCCCGATCCTCGGACGCCTACGAGCATGTAGATCCTGCGTCGGTCGGCAACGACACGCGTTTCGTCGTGAGCGAGATGGCGGGTCGATCCACGGTGACGCTCAAGGCAGCTCAGATCGGATTGGACATCGACGACGCCGCGGCAGCAGCGGTGGTCGACAAGCTCAAGGACTTGGAGCACCGCGGCTACCACTTCGAGGTCGCCGACGGTTCGCTCGAGCTGCTGATGCGAACTGCGACCGGTTGGAAGCAGGACTACTTCACCTTGGAGTCGCACCGTGTCATCACAGAACTGCGCGAGGACGGCACTTTCGTAACTGAGGCTACTGTCAAGGTGCGTGTCGGGGATTCGCGTGTGATAGCCACAGCCGAAGGTAACGGGCCGGTGAACGCTCTCGACACCGCTCTGCGCCAGGCGATAGGTCCGCACTTTCCTCGACTTTCCCGCGTGCATCTGACCGACTTCAAGGTCCGGGTGCTAGACACCAGTCGGGCCACGGCGGCGGTCACGAGGGTTCTGATCGACTCGACCGACGGCGAGCGTACATGGACGACTATCGGAGTGTCGGAGAACGTGATCGAAGCGTCGTGGGCAGCCCTCGAAGACTCGATAGTCTTCGGGTTGCTCCACGCATCGGCCGGCGGACAAGATAGCGCCGTATGACCCAACCGGCTCACGTCCCAGTCCTTCCAAGCGACCGTGTCCGGTCGTCGAGGATGCTGCCCACCCCGCGACCGTGGAAGCTCGGCCGGCCTGGAGAGACCGGCGATCGTGAGGCGCCGGCAGGCCCGCGGCTCGGTTCGGCTGGCCCTGACCTGGGTTTCGGTCTGAAGCTGGCCTCCCGTCTCGCCGACCGGGTCGTGCTGGTCGACGGGGAGGACCTCCACGACGTCATAGCCGGATGCTTCGCTTGCGCTAGCCGCAGGGCGTCGCACTACGGTCGAGCCCCAGTAGTCTTCGACGTAGAGTGGTCCTACGGGCTTTGGGGATACCTCGACCAGGCTCCGGCCGATCTGGTCGAGTGGCGCCGGCCTATGTTTCGTGGAGCGTCGCACGACTACTGGGACCAGCGCCGTATCGCCGACGCGGTGAAAGTAGAAGCATTAGGCATGACACCTCATGACGTGCGGAAGGATCTCGCGTCTTGGAAGGAAAGGCTGATCGTTTGAGCGCAATGTCGGTGGCGGAGGCGGACAAGGCTTTGACCGCCCCAGGTCAACTGTTCGAGGTCACCCACGAGGTGATCGGAGGCATAGACACCAAAGTGTGGAAGAACTGCCCTCCGACTCTCGCTGACATCTTGAGGGTGAGCCGGTCCCACGGGGACAAGGACTTCATAGTCTACGAAGACGAGCACATGACCTTCGAAGAGCACTTCAGGGCGAGCGCAAGGATGGCGAACGCCCTCAGGGACACCCTGGGCGTACGCGAGGGTGACAGGGTCGCTATAGCGATGAGGAACTACCCGGAGTGGTCCGTGGCGTTCTGGGGTGCCGCTGCGGCCGGGGCGGTCGTGGTTCCGCTCAACTCGTGGTGGACCGGTGACGAGCTGTCCTACGGGTTGGCCGACTCGGGGACGAAAGTGCTCATAGCCGACCCCGCCAGGGCCGCATCTGTCGCCCCTCACCGGTCCGAGCTCGGCGACCTGCAAGCTGTTGTCGTCGCCCGCGGTGACGGCGGCAAGGTAGACGGCCAGGACATGACCTTCGAGGAGCTCCTCGCGACCGCGCCAGCGGGGTCCGAGCTGCCCGTAGTCGAAGTGGGAACCGACGACGACGCCACCATCTTCTACACGTCGGGTACCACCGGACGACCGAAAGGTGCCCTCGGCACCCACCGCAACATCTGCACCAACCCCATGAGCCTGTTCTACGTGACGGCCAGGGCCGTCTACCGGGCGTCGGGTCAGGTGCCGGCCCCGGGAAGCGGCACGCAGAACGCCTACCTGCTCTCTGTCCCCCTCTTCCACGCCACGGGGTGCCATTCGATCCTAGTCGGCAACGTTCTCGCCGGCGGGAAGCTGGTGATGATGCACCGTTGGGACCCCGGCCGCGCCCTCGAGCTGATCGAACGCGAGAAGATCACCACTTTCGGGGGCGTACCCACGATGGTCCTTCAGGTCCTCGACCACCCCGACTTCGCCAAACGCGACACGTCGAGCGTCAAGTCCGTCGGCTACGGAGGAGCGCCAGCGCCCCCGGACCTCGTGCGGCGCATCAAGGAAGCTTTCAACTCGTCGCCCGCTTCGAACGGCTACGGGATGACAGAGACTTCGTCGCTGTCGACGATGAACGTCGGCGACGACTACCTCGCCAAGCCCGACAGCGTCGGACCGCCCGTGCCGGTGGTGGACGTCAAGGTGGTCGATCCCGACGGTGCCGAGCTACCCGCCGGCCAGGTCGGCGAGCTGTGGATCAAAGGACCTAACGTCGTCAAAGGCTACTGGCACAAGCCCGAAGCCACGGCGGCCACGTTCAGCGACGGCTGGGTTCACACCGGCGACGTGGCCCGAATCGACGACGAGGGTTTCGTCTACATCGTCGATCGAGCCAAGGACATGCTCATCCGCGGAGGTGAGAACGTCTACTGCGTCGAGATAGAAGGGGTTCTCTACGAGCATCCAGCCGTGGCGGAGGCTGCGGTCATCGGCATTCCCCACCCGACACTCGGGGAGGAGGTAGGAGCGGTCGTCACTCTCAAGCCGGGAGCGCACGTCGAAGAAGCCGAGCTGGCAGCTTTCGTGAGGGAGCGCCTGGCGGCCTTCAAGGTTCCCACCAAGTTCTGGTTCTACAGCTCCGAACTGCCGCGCAACCCTGCCGGTAAGGTTTTAAAGAAGGAGTTGCGGGAGGAGCTCATCTCCGGCTGAGCGAAGGTTGATGGGGCGAGCTACTTCGCTGCCGGCTCGGATCAGGACGCTAGTAGCCCGTCTAGGCGGCCGAGCTCGTCCGGCGAGCTGATGTTGAGGCGGTGCGCGCCTTCCACGGTCCGCTTTACCATCCCCGACAGTTCCGCTCCTGGTCCCAGCTCCAAGAAGGTGTCGACTCCGATGCTCGCCAGCTCGATCAGAGACTCCCGCCACCTGACCGGGCTTACCAGCTGGCGAGAAAGGAGCAGGGCGAACCCGTCACGGTGGGCTCGGGCGTCGACGTTGGCTACCACAGGGGCTGAGGGGGCGAGGAAGTCACATGATGTCAGGGCCTCGTCGAGATCAGCCTGTGCGGGTTCCATCAACGGCGAGTGGAATGCCCCTCCGACCGGCAGGGGCAACACCCTCTTGGCTCCGAGGGCTAAGGCAGCCTCTGCCGCTTCGGCTACGCCTGTAGCCGTGCCAGCAATCACGACCTGTCCCGGGGCGTTGTCGTTGGCAGGCCACGCTCCGGCGACTGCCTCGCACGCCCGGGCTACGCCTTCAGGGGCGAGCCCTAGGACGGCGACCATCGTCCCCGGGTTGGTCTCGGCGGCGGCTTGCATGGCTTCGCCTCTCGCGCCGACGAGGGTCGCGCCCGCCACGACGCCGAGCGAGCCTGAGGCGACGAGAGCGGTGTATTCTCCGAGGCTGTGACCGGCGTAGGCGGCTACGCGGGCGGCGTCCAGGCCTTCGTTGAGGCATGCCCGCCAGACGGTCAGGCTGAGGGCGAAAGCGGCTAGCTGGGCGTTACGGGTGGATTTGAGCTCGTCGGCGTCCGCCTGCGTGAGAAGCCGGCCGACGTCGCGTTGAAGCGCGTCGGAGATCTCCTCTACCACGGCCCAGGCAGGGTTGGAGACCCAAGGTAGACCCATCTGCGGCTTCTGAGAGCCCTGCCCCGGAAACAGAACTGCTATCACGGGCCAGACCTTACCTCCCCGCCACCTCCCCGCCGCACCTCGCCACAGTTTCGACCCCGACTGCCAGAGTTTCGACCCCGACTTTCCTGGTCGATGAGGCACCTTATGAGCTGTCCGGCTCGTAGAATCTTGGACGTGCAACCGATAAGCCTGACAGAAGAGCAAAAAGCGTTCCGTGACACCATGAGGCGTTTCGCCGAGGAACGCGTCGCTCCTCGCGCCGCCGAAGTCGACGCTTCCGGAGAGTTCAACTGGGACAACTTCAAGGACTGCGCCGCAATGGAGCTCACGGGGCTCAATATTCCAGACACCTACGGGGGCTCGGGAGCGGATCACGTGACCCAGGCGATCATGGTCGAGGAACTGGCGAGGGTTTGCGCCTCCACCAGTTTGATGATGGGAATCAACGGTCTGTCCACCACGCCGATAGTCAACTGGGCTTCCGAGGAGCTGAAGGCGAAGTACCTTCCAGCGATCGCTGCCGGCGACAGCCAGGGCAGCTACTGCCTCTCAGAGGCCGACGCGGGTAGCGACGTAGCAGCAATGTCAGCCAGGGCCACCCGGGACGGGGACCACTACGTGCTGGCTGGTACAAAAACCTGGATTACGAACGCGGGTATCTCGGACATCTACGTGGTTTTTGCGAAGACGGACCCGGCTGCGGGGGCTAGGGGAGTGTCGTGCTTCCTTGTGGAGCGCAACATGGGAATCCGGATAGGCAAGCTCGAACGCAAGCTCGGGATACACGGAAGCCCGACCGGCGAGGTAATTCTCGACGACGTGAGGGTCCCGGCATCCAACCTGATCGGCGAGGAGGGGCAGGGTTTTATGATAGCCATGCACACCTTGGACCGAACCCGCCCTGCGATAGCAGCCCAAGCGGTGGGTATCGCCCAGGGGGCCATCGACGCGGCAAGCCAGTACATGAAGCAGCGCAAGACGTTCGGCAAGCCGATCGCCGAACACCAAGGTTTGCAGTTCATGCTCGCCGACATGGCCATGAAGACCGAAGCTGCCCGCCTTTTAACGTACCGGGCGAACTCTCTGATCGACGAGGGCGACCCCGACGGCGAGCTCAACTCCGTAGGTGCGATGGCGAAGTGCTTTGCCTCCGACACGGCCATGGCGGTCACCGTCGACGCAGTACAGCTCTTCGGCGGCAGTGGGTACACGATGGACTTCCCGGTGGAACGCTACATGCGTGACGCGAAGATCACCCAGATATACGAGGGAACTAACCAGATCCAGCGTATGGTCATCGCCCGGAACCTTCTGCGCTGAGCTCCACCGAGACAAAACCTGATCCTCAAGTAGACATATAGACTTTTCTAGTCGTCGCTCGCTCGGAGACGGGAGATCACACGTCGCTGAAACGTGTCGGATAGTCTCGGACCCGTTATGTACGCAGCCAGGACCGCAGCAGACCAACCCGACAAGCCGGCGATCGTCATGGTGCCGACGGGGGAGACCGTCACGTTTGGCGACTACGAGGCGGCGGCCAACAGAATTGCCCACCTGCTTCGCGCGCAGGGGCTCAAGCGCGGAGACCACATAGCAATACTGTCGTCGAACAACCCGGCGATGCTCGAGATCGAGGGGGCTGCCGAACGGACCGGGCTTTACTTCACTCTGATCAACAGCTACCTCGCCGCCGAAGAGGTCGCCTACATCGTGGACAACAGCCGGGCGCGAATGCTGTTCTGCTCGGCCGACAAGCTCGAGGTGGCCGACCGGGCTGCGTCATCGTGCCCTGGGGTGCAACGGTTCGTGGTGACCCGCGCTACGGGCGACTCGGGCCGTTGGGAGTCCCTCGAACGCCTGGTCGAAGGCTATCCGTCCACCCCGGTACCAGACGAGCGCCTCGGGGCCGCGATGTTGTACTCGTCGGGGACGACTGGCCGCCCTAAGGGCATCTTTCGTGAACTGCCCGAGATTGACCCGGCCCAAGCCCTGCCCGTGATGGACTTCGTCAAGCACCTCTTCGGTTTTCGCGAGGGCATGACTTATCTCAATCCCGCGCCCCTTTACCATTCGGCGCCGCAGTCGAGCGTGGCCGCGAGCTTGAGGCTCGGGGCCACCGTCGTGGTGATGGAGCACTTCGACGCCGAGGGTTGGCTCAGCGCCGTCGAGAAGTACCGCGTGACGAACTGCCAGATGGTCCCGACGATGTTCACCCGTCTGCTCCGCTTGCCGGAGGAGGTGCGGCAAAGATACGACCTTTCCTCGCTTGAGAGGATCGTCCACGCTGCAGCCCCCTGCCCGATCCCGGTGAAGCAGGCAATGATCGAATGGCTCGGACCGATCATCACCGAGTACTACGGGGCGACTGAGGCTAACGGGTTCACGTTCTGCGATTCGAAGGAGTGGCTGGCGCATCCCGGAACCGTCGGACGTGCCGTCCTGGGCGAGATCGCCATACTGGACGAGGACGGCCGTCCGTGCCCTCCCGAGACGGACGGCACCGTGTGGTTCCGCGGAGCAACGAACTTCGAGTACTTCGAGGATCCGGCCAAGACCGCCGAGAGCCGAGCCGAGGACGGCAACATGAGCACGGTCGGCGACATCGGCCATGTTGACGCCGAGGGATGGCTTTACCTGACAGATCGCAAGAGCTACATGATCATCTCCGGTGGGGTCAACATCTACCCCCAAGAGACCGAGAACCTCCTTTCCACCCACCCAGCGGTCGGCGACGTCGCTGTCATTGGCGCTCCTGACCCCGACATGGGCGAGAAGGTCGTGGCAGTCGTAGAACCCTCTGCAGGATATGAGGCCAGCCCGGAACTAGCCGCCGAGCTGATCAGGTTCAGCCGCGAACACTTGGCACACTTCAAGTGTCCCAAGCAGATCGACTTCGTCACGGAACTGCCGCGGCTTCCGACAGGAAAGCTCTACAAGCGGCTCGTTAGGGACCGGTACTGGCCTAAAAGCTGATGCCGCCTAAGGTAAGGGCGCCTCAGCGGCTCTTCTTGGAAGCCCCGAGGATGGCCTGCAAGCCGGTGGTCCAGGAGCGCTTGATCTGAGAGCGGGAGCGGCGGTGCTGGCGGGTCATGATGTCCCAACTGTCGAAAGACACCAGGACGTCTATGAGCGAAACCAGATCGTCGGCTTCAGCCTTGCTCTTCTTTTTCAACTCGGGGGCGAAATGTTGACGGACGGTGGTGTCGAGGAGCTTGCGGTAGCGGGCGATGTCCTCCGCTATGAGAGGCACGTAAGGAGCCCGTAGGTAGGCGGTGCGCGCCGTCCCCGACATCGTCTCGTTGACCTTGACGCGAGCGTCCACGAACCGGGTGATCCTATCCGCGAGGGGGCCTTTGCCTATATCAGGAACTTGCAGAAGAGGAGACACCCGCTCGAAGTTGCGAGCGATGACCGCCCTGCGCAGGTCGTCCAAGCCGTCGAAATAGCGGAATATCGATCGGGCGGACAAACCTGACTTGACGGTGAGACGTTCGACGGACGGATCGTCGTCGCCTTCGGCGACTAGAGCCAACGCGGATTCGATCACCACGTCACGGTTGCGGGCACGCCGGGCCGAACGCCCATCGATTTTGTCGGTCATGGCGTTAGCATATCTCGGCGGTGGTGCTGGCAACGCGCAGGTCACATTGCCATATCACAACGGTCTGGCCTCGGGGACGGGCCAAACTTTCCGGGTGAGGCCACGTGCGAAAGGCCCACCAGCGGGGTTGTAGGGTTAGGAGCGCGAATACCAAGGAGCGGCACTACCATGACACAAGGTGTTTCCGAGTCGACGATAAGGGTGTTCTTGGTGGACGACCACGAGGTCGTCAGGCAGGGGTTGCGGTTTCTCCTAGACGCCGAGGACGACATCGAGATCGTCGGTGAAGCGGGAACCGCAGCGGAAGCCGTATCTTGCATTCTAAAGACGGCCCCCAAAGTAGCGGTCCTCGACGTCCGCCTACCCGACGGGAGCGGGGTTGAGGTGTGCCGGGAGATCAGGTCGAACAATCCTGGTATCGCCGCTTTAATGCTCACCTCGTTCTCGGAGGACGAGGCACTCCTCGACGCGGTCATCGCCGGGGCAGCCGGCTACGTGCTCAAAGACGTTCGCGGGTTCGACCTCGTCAATCAGATTCGCAAGGTGGCGGCGGGCCGGTCGTTGATCTCCGGTGACGTGGCGCAGAGGGCTATGGAGAGGATGCGGAGAAAAGACGAGCAGGACCCGTCGAAGATCCTCACCCACCAAGAGCAGCGGATACTCGAGCTGATAGCCGCCGGTCTCACCAACCGCCAGATAGCCGCACAAATGTTCCTGTCGGAGAAGACGGTGAAGAATTACGTGTCCAATCTCCTCTCCAAGCTAGGCATGAGCCGACGGACCGAAGCTGCGGTTTACGCAGTGCGCCACGGCGCCTCCGGTGACGTCGAAGGAAAAACGAAGCACCCCTGAACGCTTGATCGCCGAGGCTGCGACGCCGGCTAGGCCGCCAGTACGGCTGCCACGTCAGCTGATCTGGGCGGGTCAGCTCCAGCCCTAGTGCAAGTGACAGACGATGCCGCTATCGCAAAGCGGAGCGCTTCGGCGAGGTCACCGGCCGGTGTCTCACCGAGCAGCCCAGGCGAGCTATACCCGGAGCGCATCAAAGCTACCAGGAGGGCGGAGGTGAAGGAGTCTCCTGCTCCAACCGTGTCTGTCACCCGGACCGCACGACCAGGTGACGTTGCCTCAGCCCCGCCGGAGCTGTAGCACACGGCGCCGCCGGGACCCTTGGTCACCACGACGAGCTCGGGTCCGAGGCTCAGCCATTCGGCTGCCGACCCGCCGGCGGGAACGCCAGGGTAAAGCCACGCAAGATCCTCCTCGGACACTTTTACTAGGTGACTACACGAGACGGCCTGTTCTACCCTGAAGGTAGCCTCAGCGCGCTCGCCACAAAGGACGGGCCTTATGTTGGGGTCGTAGCTGACGAGCGTCCGAGCGCTTTCGTGCAGCCGTCTGGCGCGCTCGACAACAGGTCGCCACCCGGGTTGCGTCCACGACGCAATAGACCCGAAATGCACCACGGTGGTGTCTGGAGGAATTCGCTCCAACTCGGGCGGAGTCCACTGCCAGTCGGCCGTGCCTTGTGTGTAAAAGTCGTACACGGCGTCGCTTGACTCGTCGAGCGTCACGACCGCAAGGGTGGCAGGCAGCGTCGTGTCGGGGCAGGCCGAAACGTCCACCGACTCAGCCGCCAGGTACTGGCGCAGCGCCCTGCCGAATGCGGTGCTGCTCAGACGTGCCATGATCGACGTTCGTACTCCCAGTCTTGCCAGGCCGACGGCAACGTTTAGAGGGCTTCCACCCTGCCTGGCGCGAAAGACCAGCTCATCGCCCGCTGGTACCAGGTCGATCAACGCTTCCCCGATGACCGTAACGTGGTGTCGGTCTGTGCTGTGCATGGTCAAAATAGTGCCACGCGCAGGGTGGGAGAAGAGGTAACCCAGCAGCGGCCCGTTAATGTCTCAGGGGTGTCGCGCAGGGGTCTCAGCCTTTTCGTAGCTCTGAGCGTCATATGGGGTGTCCCGTACCTGCTGATCAAAGTGGCCGTTGCTCACGTAAGTCCACCCGACTTGGTGTTCGCCAGGACAGCCATCGGAGCCGCGCTTCTCCTTCCGGTCGCCGCTTGGCGGCGAGAGCTGAGGCCCGTCGTAGCTAAGTGGAAGCCGCTGGTCGTCTACAGCCTCGTCGAGCTGGTCGTTCCTTGGGTGCTGCTCGCGGACGCTGAGCGGCGCCTGTCGAGCTCCCTGAGCGGCCTGCTCGTGTCAGCGGTTCCTCTCGTCGGAGCTGTGATAGCCCTGTTGTCACCTGGTCATGATCGTCTGAGCACCCGTAACGTCGCCGGTCTCGGGTTGGGTTTAGCAGGCGTCGCTGTGCTCCTCGGCTTCACCGTGAGCGGCGCTGACCTAGGCTCGGTCGCCATCGTCGGGGTGACGGTCCTCGGTTACGCAGCCGGACCGGCTGTCATGGCTAGGCGCCTGGGTGATCTCCCGCCGCTCGGAGTGGCGGCGCTGTCTGTGGGGCTCTGCGCCGTCATCTACGCGCCCTGGGCTCTGACGCACCCGCCGGCGACGGTACCAGCCAGCGCTGCCGAGGCGACAATAGTACTAGGCGTCATATGCACCGCAGTAGCGTTCGTGACGTTCTTCGCTCTGATAGCCGAGGTAGGCGCGGTTAGAGCTACGGTCATCACCTACCTGAACCCGGCGGTCGCAGTAGCCCTAGGGGCGACGGTTCTCGGCGAGGCCGTCACCTGGGCGACGGCGGTAGGATTCTTGATGATCCTTTCCGGTGCCTACCTTGCGACTCGCCGTAAGGCGGCGCTGGCCGCCGCCCCAACCGGGCAGTAAACGACAAGAGCCGCTCTTAAAGAGCCTTTCGGCTCTATTTGGCCGGTGCTTTTTGAGCCATCGTGGGTAATTAAGGATCAAGCTGTGACGAGAGGAGTGAAGATGACTGGCAAAGCCGCTGGCTCGAAAGTTGTTGTAGGTTTGGACGGGTCGGCAGGGTCCCTGCCCGCACTGGCGTGGGCGTTGCGTCAAGCGGAGGGAGGAAAAAGGGAGGTTCTGGCGGTGTACGCCTGGCAGGTTCCTGCTCTCGCCTACAGCGCGCCCGGCTACATACCCCCCGAGAAGGAGTCTCTGGAGTCTGAGGGACGGCGGATCCTCGCGGATGCGCTGAAGGCCCTCGGGGCGAAAGCCGAAGGTGCGGCCGTGGCGCTGTCGGTGGGCAACGGCCAGGCGGCTGACGTCATCGCCGAGGTCTGTGAGGAGACCGGCGCATCTATGGCGGTCGTCGGAAGTCGAGGGCACGGCAGGATCGCCGAAATACTGCTCGGCTCGACGAGCCGTTCGCTGCTGCAGAAGTCCAAAGTGCCCCTCGTGATAGTTCCGAGCGGGGCTGAAAGCCCGGGCGACGGCCGGATCGTCGTCGGAGTGGACGGGTCGGTAGGTTCGCGGCTGGCTCTAGAGTGGGCTCTCGCCGAGGCGTCGGCGGTGGGTGGCAACGTCGAGGCGGTCATGGTCATCCCCGCGCCGTCGCCGGAGCTTCCACCGCACCTTCCAGAGGCCCTGCGCAGCCGGGCAGGCGAGGACTCCCCGGCTGCCCGCGACCTGGCGCAGTTCGTGGATTCGGTGCTCGGCGCAGCGCCGAGCGTCTCGGGGAAGGTCATCGAGACGGTACTGCACGGCAACCCTGCCCACACTCTTCGTCTCCACGCCAGCGGTGCCGACATGCTGGTCCTAGGCCGGCGCGGTCTCGGTTCGATCCACGAGGCTTTCAGCGGTTCTGTGAGCAGCTGGTGCTCCCACCACACGAACCGCCCGGTGGCCATCGTCCCGACCGTCGTTGCCGCCGAAACCTAAGCACCGCCGAGCGCGCAGGCCACCGCCGTGGTACCCAAGCAGGCCCGGCGGCTGTAACGTCGTAGAGTGACAGCGACCCGAGTGGACTTGGCGGCCGCTTACGGCGAGGTCCGGTCCTTGACGGAGAAGCTGGCGGAGCCTCTCTCCGCCGAGGATCAGACCGTCCAGTCGATGCCGGACGTGAGCCCGACGAAATGGCATCGCGGTCACACGTCGTGGTTCTTCGAGACTTTCGTTCTAAGCAGGCACTCGCCGGGATACGAAGAGTTCCAGGAGGGCTTCTCCTACCTTTTCAACTCCTACTACCAAAGCGTGGGACCACGATACGAACGATCTAGGCGTGGGAGCGTGTCGCGCCCGGGCTGTGCCGACATCGCCAGGTACCGCGCCCACGTGGACAGCGAGATGTCCAAGGCTTTATCGGCGGGCAACTTCGACGAGGCGACCCTGGGCCTCGTCGAGCTCGGGCTCCACCACGAACAGCAGCATCAAGAGCTCCTGCTCATGGACATCAAGCACGTTCTGTCGCTCAACCCCTTAACAGTCTGCTACCTGCCCGGGGGGATCACAGACCAGCAGGCGGCGACTTCGTTGCCGCAGCAAGGATGGATCCGCCACGAGGGCGGCTTGGTGCGCGTCGGCCACGACGGGAACGGTTTCGCCTACGACAACGAGTGTCCAGCCCACGAGGTTCTGCTTTCCCCGTTCAAGTTGGCCGACCGGCTCGTGACATGCGCCGAGTGGCTTGCCTTTATAGACGACGGTGGCTACCGCACCGCCGAGTTGTGGCTGGCGGAAGGCTGGGATCGGGTCAGGTCCGAGGGCTGGGAGGCGCCTCTTTACTGGGATAGGACCGATGGCTCTTGGGACGTTTTTACTCTCGGGGGCCGTCGTAGCGTCAACCTCGCCGAGCCGGTATGCCACGTGAGCTACTTCGAGGCTGACGCCTTCGCGACGTGGGCCGGCGCTCGCCTGCCGAGCGAGTTCGAGTGGGAGGCCGTCGCCCGGCGGCACCTCGACGCCGGCGGGACGGTCGACGGTCAGCTCAGGGATCCCGCCTGCGTGCACCCGGCACGTCAGGGTAGGTCGGAGATCTTCGGAGGCGCGTGGGCGTGGACTTCATCCGCGTATCTTGGCTATCCCGGCTTCCGGCGTGCGCAGGGAGCTGTCGGGGAGTACAACGCCAAGTTCATGGTCAACCAGCAGGTGCTGCGAGGTGGAAGCGTCGCCACGCCGCAAGGCCACGTCCGTGCCTCCTACCGAAACTTCTTTCCCGCCCACGCCAGGTGGGCGTTCAGCGGGGTGCGCCTCGCGAAGGACGCGTGAGGAGGCGACCGAGTTGACGCAGGTCAGATTGCAATCGTTGTCCGGTGGTGCCGCGCGCCGCTCCAGGATGCGCCAGGACGTTCGAGACGGCCTGAGCGGCGTTTC
>JAJZAM010000112.1 GCA_021799445.1 Actinomycetes bacterium | reverse complement strand
AACGCCTCGTGGATGCCATCCGTTCGGCGGTCGAGCTGGTCGAGCAGTCGGCCGCCGAGGTGGTCGAGCTCGCCGTGGAATCCTCCCTCGGTGACACCGTCTCAAGCCAGCTCGCCGGTAACCTGGATCAGGTTTGCGACGAGATCGCCTCGCTGAGCACCGCTTTGGAGTCAGGCGGACCTACCACGGGCCCTCCGACGCCGTAGCATGTCGTCTATGAACCTGCTCGACCTTTTTCGCAAGCGCCTCCGGTACTTCACCGCTAAGACCAACAGCCGCTTCGAGGAACGAGCCGACCCTAAGATCCAGTTGGAGCAGGCCATAGCAGAGGTCCAGGACCAGCACCGTCGCCTGGTCGAGCAAGCGGCGAACGTCGTGGCCAACCACAAGCAGCACGAGCTCCAGCTCAACCGGGCCTTGGAGGAGCTGGAGAAGATGAACCTTTCCGTCAGGCAGGCACTGACGATGGCCCAGCAGGCCGAGCAGGCCGGTGACGTGGCGAAAGCCAACGAGTACAACCAGACAGCGGAGGCTTTCGCGAACCGTCTGGTGGCGACCGAGAACCAGGTGAACGAGCTCAAGACGCTGAGCCTGCAGTCGGCTCAAGCTGCCGACCAGGCCCGCACAGCGGTTCAGCAGAACGCACTGGCTTTACAGCAGAAGCTGGCTGAACGTCAGAAGCTGATGTCTCAGCTGGACCAGGCGAAGATGCAGGAGCAGCTAAACAAGGCTATGAGCTCCCTGAGCGACACGGTCGACCAGTCAGCCCCCTCCCTCGAATCGGTCAGGAACAAGATCGAGGCGAGGTACGCGAAAGCTATCGGCACTTCGGAGTTGACCGGTCAGACTGTCGAGTCGAGGATGCTCGAGGTTCAACAAGCCGCGCTCGGATCGGAAGCGAAAAGCCGTCTCGACGCCATCCGAGCTCAGATGCTCGGCCCGTCACAGGCAGCCGCCGGGGAGCTGTCAGACCAGGCCGGGACGGCTGCGCTCGGTACGGGATCTGCCGATCAAGCGCAGGCCGGGGTCCCCGCGGCCCCTCAGCCGCAGGGACAAGCCGAGACTCCTAACGTGGATTCCGCCCCCCCCTCGGCCTGAGAGCCTCTGGTCAGCTGGCCTTCTCGTCGTGACCGCCGAACTCTTTTCGCATCGCCGAGAGCAGCTTGTCGGCGTAGTCGGCTTCACCACGAGACGAGAACCTCTCGAACACGGCCGACGACAGGACGTGAGCTGGTACCGCCTCGTCGATCGCCGCCATCAGGGTCCAACGGCCCTCTCCTGAATCCGAGACCCTCCCAGCGAAGCCGGACAGCCCAGGGTCGACGGACAGGGCGTGTGCCGTCAAGTCCAAAAGCCACGACGAGATGACGCTTCCACGCCGCCAGACCTCGGCGACAGCAGCAGTGTCGATGTCGTACATGTAGTACTCCGGGTTGGCGAGCGGCGTCGTCTCAGCGTCCGCCTCGGTCGGGGTGCGCTTACCTAGGTTCGCCTTGTGTAGGACGTTGAGACCTTCGGCGTAGGCGGCCATCACCCCGTACTCGATGCCGTTATGGACCATCTTCACGAAGTGACCGGCGCCGTTAGGCCCGCAGTGCAGGTAGCCGAGCTCGGCCTGACCCGGCTCACCGCTTTTGCCCTCGGTGCGGGGGGCGGCCTCGACCCCGGGAGCTACGGTCCGCCAGATCGGGTCCAGACGGGCGACGACGTCGTCCTCTCCTCCGATCATCAGGCAGTACCCGCGCTCCAGACCGAAAACGCCGCCGCTCGTGCCGACGTCCACATAGTGAATTCCACGCTCCGCAAGCGACGCAGCGCGGTGGATGTCGTCGCGGTAATAGGAGTTGCCGCCGTCTATGATCACGTCTCCTTCGTGCATGCACGCGGCGACCCTCTCAACCGTGTCACCGGTGTAAGCAGCGGGGACCATGACCCACGCAGTCCGCGGTGCGTCCAGCTTGGCCACGAATTCCTCGACGCTCGAGGATCCAGTTGCGCCCTCGGCCACCAAGCCGGCCACGGCTTGGGCGTTGACATCGAACACGACGCACTCGTGTCCGTCGCGCATTAGACGGCGAACCAGGTTCGCCCCCATTCTTCCCAGGCCGACCATTCCCAGCTGCACTTGCGGACCTCCAGACGCTCGTTATTTTTGTGCCACCGTTTCAGGTGGCGCTCCCATCCTGCCAGACTTCACCAGGGCCGGGCTGCACTAGGGCAGCGTCGGGTCTCACAGGATCACCATGTCGTCTCGGTGCACCACCTCGGCGGGAAGATCGGACGGCAAGTCCGAGCTGCGCCGTCCGGCCAGGGTTCGTACGCGCCAAGCAGGCTGCCGGGCGAGACCTTTAGCAAAAGCAACCCCGTCGAGTCCTGTGAGCTCGACGGCTTCGCCAGCGCCGAAGTCGCCAACGACGTCGAGCACGCCGGCGAGAAGAAGCGAACCTCCCCTGCCCACCAGAGCATCCTTGGCTCCGTCGTCGACCGTCACCGAACCCGAGGCTCCCACCGCGAAAGCTATCCACAGCTTGCGCGCCGGTAGGCGGGACGTTCTAGCGACAAAGGTAGTGCCGACGCCGGGCTGCCCGGCTATGGCGTCGATTAGGACGTTGGGACGTGCGGCCGCTGCTATCACGGTGCGCACTCCAGACCAGGCTGCCATCCTTGCGGCTGCCAGCTTCGAAGCCATCCCGCCGCTACCCCGGTCGGTTCCTGCGCTACCGGCGATGGCTTCCAAGTCATGGTCGACCTCCACCACCTCTTCTATAAGCGACGCCTCACGGTCGATTCGAGGGTCCGCCGTGAGCAAACCGGGCGTGTCGGTCAAGATGACCAGCAGATCGGCTCCGACAAGATGCGACACGATCGCCGCCAGGCGGTCGTTGTCGCCGAATCGGATCTCGTCGTCAGCTATCGCGTCGTTCTCGTTGACAATGGGGACGACGCCAAGGTCGAGCAGTATCCTCAGCGTCTGGCGGGCGTGGAGGTACTGCTGGCGGCTGACGAAATCACCTGGCGTCAGCAGGGCCTGACCGGAGATTAGGCCGTAGTCGGCCAGCGCCTCGTTGTAGAAGCCGACCAGGTGCGCCTGCCCCACCGCAGCGACGGCCTGCAGGAGGCCCATGTCGGTCGGGCGAGCACCGCCCATACCGAGGATCGGCAGTCCGGCTGCGATAGCCCCGCTCGTCACTACCACCACCCGGTCTCCGGCCGCTCTCGCCGCTGCGACCTCAGCGCAAAGCTTCTTTATGCTCGCCGGCTGGATCGCCCCGGTCTCGTCTGTTAGCGACGAAGTGCCGATCTTCACCACGACAAGTTTCCCCTGAAAGCCAGCCTTCCCGTCTCGGCGTATCGGCGTGTCGAGCTGCCTGGATGCGTCGCGACCGTCGGAGCCCAGCGAAGCTTCGACGTTCAAGCCGTGTCCGCCTCGAAGTCGAACTGGAACGAGCCGATCGTGACCACGTCACCGGTCCGAGCTCCTGCACGCTGCAAGGCGCGGTCGACTCCTAGCCGTTTGAGGCGCCCCTGGGCGTACTCAAGGGCGTCCGGAACGGTGAGGTCCGATAGTGCAACCGCCCGCTCGGCAGCGCGACCTTGAACCACCCAAATGCCGTCGCCGCCTCGAGTGACAACTACACCCGATTGCCGAGGCCGGTGCAGCACGAAGTGCCGTTCAGGGGCCCCGTCGGAGCGGGCTGTTGCGACCAAACCGGCGAGCGCCCCGAGCAGGGGACGCAAACCTTCGCCTGTTAGCGCTGACACTTTCGGGCCGGTCCACGCATACGCGTCAGGAGCGTCGGCAGCATCAACCTTTGAGCCTACGACCAGGCGTGGCCGCTCAAGCAGCGCAGGTTCGTAGCGTCTCAACTCTTCGAGGAGGACTTCTTGCTGCTCGACCGGCGACCGACCGGCGGAATCGGCAAGGTCGACCAGAACCAGCAGCACCCGTGCCCTTTCGATGTGGCGGAGAAACCTGTGACCCAGGCCCCGACCTTCGCTGGCACCCTCGATCAGACCCGGTATGTCCGCCACCACCAGTTCGTGCTCGTCGAAACGCACGACGCCCAAATGTGGTTCGAGCGTAGTGAACGGATAGTCGGCAATTTTTGGCCGGGCGGACGAAACCTTGGATATGAGAGTACTTTTGCCTGCGTTGGGAAAGCCTACGATCGCGACGTCCGCCATCAGCTTCAACTCCAAGTCCAGCCATCTCTCCTCGCCAAGTTCAGCCTGCTCGGCGAAGGCCGGCGCCCTTCGGCGGTTGGACAGGAACCTTGCGTTGCCCCGACCCCCGGAGCCTCCCCGTGCAGCTATCCACTGGTCGCCGTGACACGCCAAGTCGGCGATAACCGAGCCGGAGCTGTCCTTGACCACGGTACCTTCTGGGACGGGAACGAACAGGTCGTCGCCGCCTTTACCGTGGCGGCCCTTGCCCATGCCGTGAGTCCCGTTACCGGCGCGCCGATGAGGGTGATCTCGAAACGAGTAGAGCGACGCCACGTTTCGATCGGCGACTAGCCAAACGTGCCCGCCGTCGCCCCCGTCGCCCCCGTCGGGACCTCCTTTGGCCACGTGCGCTTCGCGACGGAAAGAAACCGACCCAGCGCCACCGTCACCACCTTTGACATGAACCTGAGCTTCGTCTACGAACGACGACATCAGACGGCACCTGATCTCATCACACCTGATGCTGTTACCGTCGGTCGAGCGGCGTGGCCCGCAGGTCTGTCAGGTGGCGAGAACGTCAACCAGCTTGCGTCCTTTGCGGCTAGCGAACTTTACGGTCCCATCCCGGAGAGCGAAAAGTGTGTCGTCCCCACCCCGGCCGACGTTGTCACCGGGATGAAAATGGGTTCCGCGCTGGCGGACGATTATCGACCCGGCCGTTACAGCGGTACCGTCGTAGACTTTCACTCCGAGCCGCTTAGCGGCAGAGTCCCTCCCGTTTCGGGTCGACCCGCCGCCTTTAGTCTTGGACATACTTTCAATCCTCCGAAACTGAGGGTGCCGTCACGCCGCCCAGGTCGATGCCGGTTATCTCAACGGTGTTGTAATGCTGGCGGTGACCCCAGGCTTTACGGCCTCGGGTCTTAGGCTTGTAGGTGAAGCCCTTGATCTTCGGGCCTTTCACCTCGCCTACGACTCTGGCGGTGACGGTGACCTTCGCCAGGTCAGGAGCCGCCGAGATGATCGAGGCTCCGTCCACGACAAGCACCGCTCTGAGCATAACCTGGTCACCCAAGTTTGCGCCGAGGCGCTCCACGACCACCGTCTCGCCCTGACGGACCGTCGCCTGCTTACCACCACTGTCGATCACCGCATACACAAGAGGAAAAGTATACCAGCAAGGCTGGGGTCACCTCACAGCAAGGACTGGTCGAACACGATTCCCCGGCCACCACAGGTGGGGCACGTCTCTGAGAGGGCTTCTATCAGGCCTTCCGATATGCGCTTCCTCGTCATCTCGACAAGTCCAAGCTCGGAGATGTCGAACACCTGCGTCCTGGTCTTGTCTCTGGCCAGCGCAGCGCGAAAGGTCCGCATGACCTCAGCTCTGTTGGGGGCGACCTCCATGTCGATGAAGTCGATGACGATGATCCCGCCGATGTCACGAAGACGGAGCTGCCTAGCTATCTCCTCGGCTGCCTCGAGGTTGTTGGCGAACACGGTCTGCTCTAGGTTCGAGGTTCCGACGTTCTTTCCAGTGTTCACGTCGATCACCGTCAACGCCTCGGTTCGCTCTATTATCAACGAACCCCCCGAAGGCAGCCACACCTTGCGGTCGAGCGCCTTGTGTACCTGCTCGTGTATGTGGTAGCGCTCGAAGACCGGCAGCGGGTCATCAGATGAGCCGGACCATTCGATCCGGTCCGCTAGCTCGGGATTGACACTCGACACGTACTCCTTAACCTCGTCGTAGAGCTCCCGGTCGTCGATGACAACCCCTCGGTAGTCCTTGTTGAACTCCTCTCGAATCACTCGAACCGCCATGCTCGGCTCGCGATAGAGCAATGCTGGGGCACTCGAAGCGGCCGCTAGCCGCTCGATGCGTTCCCACTGACCGGCGAGGCGCAAGACGTCGCGGCGAAGCTCGTCCGCCGTGGCCCCCTCGGCCGCCGTCCTTACGATCAGCCCGTGACCAGCCGGACGGATATCGTCCAGGATCCGGCGGAGACGCCTGCGCTCGTCGTCGGCGAGACGCTTCGAAATGCCGTAGGTGTCGCTTCCCGGTATGAAAACGACGAACCTGCCGGGTAAGGACACCTCCTGGGAAAGCCGCGCTCCTTTCGTGCCGATAGGGTTCTTCACGACCTGGCAGAGGACCGTCTGCCCGTTCTTGAGGAGCTGTTCTATCCTCACGTTTCTTGCAGCACCGCCGAGCTTGCCTCGCGTAGGAAGAGAGTCCGGCCCGTCGGGTTGGGCGGCCTCGACGTCGTCTGTGTCGTAACGGACATCGCCCCTGTAGAGAACGGCGTTCTTAGGGGTTCCGATGTCCACGAAGGCTGCTTCCATGCCCGGCAGGACGTTTTGCACTCGGCCGAGGTAGATGTTGCCGTCGATCTGGTTAGCGTCGTCCGCTGGACGCGACACGTAGTGCTCGATCAGGGATCTTCCCTCAAGCACAGCGACTTGGGTGACACCACCTTTTGAGTGCACGACCATCGTATAACGGCCGACCGGCTTTCCTTTGCGCTCCCGGCCTCGTCTCTTTTCAAGGGTGTCCTCATCGAGCTCCACCGGAGCGTCCGACAGAACCGCGTGGACCGGTTGCGCCACCTGCCCCTGCGGGGCGGAGCCGCTCAGACGGGCCGGCCTGCGCCTCCGCCGGCTCCGTTCAGCCGGTTGTGAATCCCCCGGGGTGCCGTCAGAATCCCGGGACGCTCTGCGTCGCGTCCCTTTCGGCGCCCCGGCAGGAACAGCTGGGGGCGCGGAACGACTGTCACCTATCTTTGGTCTCCCTGGCGGTGGAGGGATCGATTCGAGAGGCCGGATAGTCCAAACCTGCGGTCCGGCCTCTGGCACCGAAGCCGGCCGACCCGCTCCCCGCGAACCCTCGCTCTGCTCGGAGACCGGCCGAGAAGGTTCGCCGTCGCCGTCCGCGGGTGCCCGCTCGACCCCCCGGACAGGGCCGGAGGCTGCAGAGTCCGATCGTTGCAGCTCATCCCGGGTTGACCGCAAGGTCTCGTCCGCAGCGGCGACTCCGGCAGGCAAATTAGGATCCGCGGGCGCTTCTGGGCGTGAACCTGCCTTGCGTCTACCCCCTCGGGAGCCACGCCGACGTTTGCGCGGTCCCCCTTGGACACCCTCGGAGCCCACCTGCGATACCGGACCCTGCGCCGGACCAGCTGGGGCCGGTTCGGATCCGTCTAGTTCCGGAGATGGACGCTCCTGGCGGACCACATAATGGTCTCGGTCCGCACGGTTGAGGCCGGCTCCGCCGGCGTTGGGGTCCGACATAACAGAAGTCCCTTCTAGTCACGCGTGCCTTTCGGCGCGCGGCGTCCCCGGCGGGCGTGCATCGAGCGGACTGGCTCCGAGCTCGCGCCATGGGAAAATAATCCAGTTTCAAATCTTTAACAGCCTTCGTGTCGCGTGGAGGTGCCGCGTCGGACCCGTAGCGGTTGGAACCGCTAAGACCGTCGGGGAAGTGCTCAACGACAAGCCGGACGAACGCGACCGAGCGGCGACGGATCGGCTTCACTGCACAACGACACCATTGAC
>JAJZAM010000111.1 GCA_021799445.1 Actinomycetes bacterium | reverse complement strand
AGAAGGCGCAGACAACCAGGCCACCTACGAGGGGGATCCCGACAAGGCGAGGTGTCGCCTGCGCCGCGCCTTCAGTCCCGCCGAGGAGAAGGTGACGGCCGTGGGTCGTCACCGCTGCGAAGATGACCGCCATCGCGACGATTGAGAGCCCGGCCGCCCAGCCGAGCCCTACGGCCAGCTCACCTCGGATCATGTTGAGTTCGCTCACGAAAAGGCTGAACGGTGGCAGCCCCAGCAGGGCGACCAGCCCGAAACCTAATATCCCGCCGAGGAGAGGTCGTCGCGCGAGGAGCGCCGGTACCTTCTCGATCTCGGTGGTGCCCTCGGCGAGCAGGACCTCCCCCGAGGCAAGGAAGAGCACGGCCTTGGCGATCCCGTGACCGAGTATGTGGAGCAGGACAGCGGCGATGGCGAGCGTGGTGCCCGCCGCTGCACCCAAAGCGATGAGCCCCATGTGCTCCAGGCTGGAGTATCCGAGCATGCGTTTCAGGTCGCGTTGGGAGAGCAGCAGCGAGGCTGCGACGAGGAGGGAGGCGAGCCCCGCGATGACGAGAAGCGTGCGGGTGAAGCCTACTCCGAGCGCCCCGTCCGCTATCGCCTTGAAGCGCAGCAGCGCGTAGAAGGCTACCGAAAGCAGCACGCCCGACATGAGCGCCGACACTGGGGCCGGCGCCTGACTGTGCGCGTCGGGGAGCCAGCTGTGCATGGGAGTGAGCCCGACCTTGGTGCCGTAGCCGAGGACGAGAAGTCCCATGGCGAGCCGTAGCACGCCGGGGTCGAGGTGGCGCGAAGCGTGCATCAGCGAGGTCCAGTCGAGAACCGAAGCCCCGTTTGGGTGTCCGGCGACGTGGATGGCGGCGAAGTAGACGAGCACAGTGCCGAGGAAGGCCAGCGCGATACCCACCGAGCAGATGAGGACGTACTTCCAAGACGCTTCGAGCGCCTTGTTGCTGCGCTGGTGACCGACGAGGAAGGTTGTGGCGATCGTCGTGGCTTCGACCGCCACCCACAGGGCTCCGAGGTTCGCGGCGAGCACCGCAGCGAGCATGCAGGCCACGAAGACTTCGACGAGAACGCTGTATAGCGATGCGTGGCGTGCGCTGCGGGTGACCTCGGCTTGCAGGTAGCGGATCGACTGGATCGACGCCAGGACAGAGACGATCCCGATGACTACGACCATGTAGGCGCTGAGCGCGTCGGCGCGAAGCGCCCCGTCCAGGCCGCTGACCACGCGGTTGCTGTCGGTTTCGACGGCGAGGGCGACGCCAAGGCCGACCACGGCGGCTTTGGCAAGGACCGTCGCCCAGCCGACGGCGCGCCGCCAAGGGAACACCCCGGCGAGAGCCCCGGCGGCGAGCGGAACGCAGACGATGGCGACGAGCAGCATCAGTCGTGCAGCTCCCGGAGCTGGTCGAGGTCGACGTGGCCGAAGCGCGCTCGGATCGTCGTGGTGAGCACTTGGAGGACGACCACGACAAGTAGAAGATCCAAGGAGGCTCCGAGCTCGACGAGTAGGGGGAAGCCGGCCGTGAGCAGGAACGCGACGAGAGCGATGCCGTTATCGACTAGCAGCAGGCCAACGATCTGGGACACGGCCTTGCGCCTCGTGACGAGCACGAAGAACCCGACGAGAATCGTGGCGAGCCCGAGAGGCGCCAGGCGGGTGAACGCGTCAGGGAACAGTGCGCTAAAGCGCCCGGACACAACATAGGCGACGACGACCAGGACTGCCGCCGCGACGAGAGACGCCGGGACGTTCACAAGAGGGGAGGTCTCCCTGCTACCGGGATCGGATCGGACCACCCGAGTTAGCAGTCCTGGGATGACGATGCCCTTGGTCACGAGGACGACCCCGGCGACGACACCGAGGCTCACGTCGTCGCCGTGAACGGCGAGCACCGCTGCAAGGGTGGCAAGGGCCACGCCTTGCAGCGAAAGCAGCGAGATCAAGGCCCGCAAGTCCTTTCGCCACAAAGTTAGGACGGCGCCAGCGAGCACGACGCCGCCGGCCAACCCCACGAGGTCGAGCTCGGCCCCGGGTCTCACCTCGTCACCAGCCCGGTCGTGACCGCCACGACGGCGAGCACGAAACCCCCTGCGAGGAGCTCCGGCACCCGAAACAGGCGGAGCTTGGCGGTCGAGACCTCGATCAGCGCTATGAGCACGGCGAGCGAAGCGGCCTTTAACGCGAGAGCGAAGACCCCTATAGCGACGGCGAGCCCGCTGCCTGAGTCCGCGACCCCCCAGGGGAAGAACAGGTTGGCGACCAGGCCGAGGAGAAGGCCGAGACGCATCGCCTCTCCCGCAGTGCTGAGCGCAAGGTCGGGTCCCGACTGTTCGAGGATCATCGCCTCGTGGATCATCGTGAGCTCGAGATGGGTGGAGGGATTGTCTACGGGTATCCGGCCG
The DNA here is from genome assembly GCA_021799445.1 of Actinomycetes bacterium. Taxonomy (GTDB): domain Bacteria; phylum Actinomycetota; class Acidimicrobiia; order Acidimicrobiales; family Palsa-688; genus JAJZAM01. The sequence goes on along the minus strand of JAJZAM010000111.1, from coordinate 5,345 downwards.
GTCTCGGCGATCACCACCACGACGAGAGCGCCGAGCGCAAGGACCCGCTGCGGGCTGGCGAGCCACCCGGGGTGATTCAGACTAGCGGTCACGATGCCAGGCAAATTGGACGTGCGGGCCTGGACGGCTAGAGCGAGGATCCCGACAAGCAAAGCGGGCTCGGAGATCGCGCCGACGGTCATGGCGCGGCTCGAACCCATACCACCGAAGGCTGTTCCGGCGTCGAGACCACCGAGCGCGAGTGCGATCGACCCCATTAGGAGAAGATAGACGACGAGGAATACGTCGGAGCCGCCGGCGGAGACCGGGAGCGTGGAGACCAACGGCGTTATAGCGGCGGCAACCGCTGCGGACCCGACGAGAACCACCGGAGCCAAGCCAGACACCGCACTTGTGGGGTTAGCCCGAACGGCCTCTTTGCGAAATAGTTTTCTCAGGTCGGATAGACCCTGCGTGATCGGCGCACCTACGCGGCCCTCGGCGCGAGCCCGGACCTTCCCCATCAGGCCGAGCAGGAGTGGACCGCCGACTAGCACGATTCCAACTTGGAGGGCCGACACCCCGGCCCGCTCCGCCAGAGCCGGGTTCACCACGGCGAGGGAGGCAAGCCCGCTGGTCACCCTAACACCACCAAGACGACCAGCACTGCAGCGAACCCGAACGCCAGATAGCGGTGCACGCTGCCGTTTGGAACCCTGCGCGCAAGGCGCCCCCACGAGACGACGGCGGCTATCACGGGCAGATAGGCGAGGCGCTCTAGCGCATCGTCGACGCACTGGTGGAAGGAGATCGCTTCGGCGAAGTAGCGCGATTCGTCGGCGTGGGTGACTTCGAGGTCGCGGTCGGGTCTGAGCACGTCGGCGAACACCCGTTGGAGGGGTTCGGCAAAAGAAGTGGCCGTGATCTCCATCCGCGCTGTTTGAAGTTCCCGCCCGCAGCCCCAAACCTCGCCGCGACGGGGATGGCGCAACTGTGCTGGCCGAGGGGCGAAACGCACCGCGATGCCGGCGAGGAGGAAGACGGCGAGAAGGCCTGCCACGACGAGCGCCGGGTCGATAGCGCCACGAGCAGCTGCCAGGTCGATCCCGATCCCAGGGCGCAGAGCGTGCGGCGCGCCGCCGGCCAGACCGTCAGCAGCGACGCGTTCGAAGGTGGGAAGCGCCACACCTGGAACAACGCCGAGCGCAACGCACGCCACAGCGAGGATGCCCATGCCTGCAAGCATCGAAGGAGCTGCGTCGTTTGCCTCGCGGGCTTCCTCGCTGCGAGGCTGGCCGAGGAAGCCGACCCCGATAGCCTTCACGAACGCTGTGGCGGTGAGCCCGCCTGTGATAGCGAGGGCGGCGACACCTGCCAGCAGGGCCGCTTGAGTGGCCGCTGAGTGAGACGCGAAGCCCTGGAGGAGGCCTTCGAATAGCAGCCACTCGCTGGCGAAGCCGTTTGATCCTGGCACAGCGCTGATCGACAGCGCCCCGATGCCGAACAGGACGGCGGTCACGGGCATCTTCCGGGCGAGACCGCCAAGCCGATCCAGGTCGCGGGTGCCCGTCGAGTGCTGCACGGCGCCGGCGGCGAGGAACAGGCCGCTTTTGAACAGGGCATGGTTCGCAAGGTGGAAGAGGGCAGCGAGGAGAGCAAGCCCGGCGAGTACCCGGTCGCCATCGCTCTGGAGCGCCCCAGCCGCCCCGACACCGAGGAGGACGAGACCGACGTTGTCGACCGTCGAGTAGGCCAGCAGGCGTTTCAGGTCGGTGCCGGCTGCAGCGTGCAACGCCCCGAAGAACGCGGACGTGACGCCGAGGGCCGCGACGAGGAGCCACCACCACAGTTCCCCGCCGCCGAGGAGGACCTCGCCCACGCGCAGGATGCCGTATACGCCGAGGTTCACCATCGCCCCCGACATGAGAGCCGACACAGGGCTTGGGGCTTCGGGATGCGCCCGCGGGAGCCACACGTGAAGCGGCACGGCCCCGGCCTTGGACGCGAAGCCCACGAGGGCGAGGACGAAGACGCCAGAGCGCAGCGGCATCGACAGCTCCCGGCGATGAGCGGCGATAGCAGCGAAGCTCTGGCCGCCGGAGCGCGCGGCGAGTAGCACCAGGCCGAACAGGATTGCGGCCGCTCCGATGTGAGTCATCGCCGCATACCACTGGGCGGCGTCGCGAGTTTCGGACCGCCGACGGTGATCGCCGAGCAGCGCTAGTAGAGACGTCAGCGCCATGAGCTCCCATGCAGCCATGAAAGTCGCCACGCTCGACGCGGCGGGGACGAGGAGCAAAGTCGCTAGGAAAGCCGGAAGCACCGCAGTGGTGGTGCGTCCCGCGTTCGAGTAGGCGCCGTAGCCGATCGAGTAGCACGATACTGCCAGCCCGACGATGGCGGTGATGGCGACGAAGAGGGCCCCGAGAGGGTCGAGGGAAACGTCCACTCCGGTGAGAGGCAAGACTTCGGCGCTGTGAAGGGCGAACGGGTGTCCAGACAGTAGCACCTCGCCGGCTCCGGCGAGCGCCGCTAGACACCCCACTGCGCTGAGAAGGGCCGCGCCAAGCAGGCGCCGACCGACTGGCAGGGTCGCGCCGAGCACGGCAGCGGCGCACGGCGCGCTGACGCCTATTAGGTAGGCAGTGGCGCTCAACGCCCGGTGAGCTCCCGCAATGCATCGGTGATTGAGGTCGGCTCCGGCGGGCAGCCACGAATCTCTATGTCGACGAGGACCACGTCGCCGACCGAACCGGCCACACCGTAGCCGTTGGAGAAGACCCCTTCGCCTACAGCGCAGTCTCCACAGGCGACGACTACCCTGGGTCTCGGCACGGCCTCAAGAGTCTTTGTCAACGGAACCGCCATGTTATTGGTGACGACTCCGGTCACGAGCAGGCCATCAGCATGGCGCGGTGACGAGACCAGGCGAATCCCGAACCGGCCGGCGTCACATACCGGTGCGAACGCCTGAGCTATCTCCACCTCGCAGCCGTTGCACGAGCCGGCATCCACGTGGCGAAGCTGCACGGAGCCGGGGAACCTCGGCGTGGCGCCCTTCGGCTTGCCCGGCGACGCCTCGGTAACCCGGCGCACGAAGAGGGCGTCTAGGACGGGAAAGCGGCGCATGATTTACAAAGTTATCATACGCTCAGTTGATCAGAAGTTCATCTACGTGACCGGCTATTAGAAGGTCTCGGCGGACGATGCTCGACGAACTCCAGGCCTTCGAGATCTGCCAAGAGTTGTCGCGATTCGGACAGCGTGGTTGTGAGGATCGCCTTGGCGACTTCCAAAAGGTCGAAGATCCGAGGATCTGTCACCGAGTAGCGCACCGTGGATCCCTCTTTACGGCTTTGCAAGACGTTCGCCCGCCGGAGGACTCCTAGTTGTTGGGACAGGTGCGAAGCCTCGAGTCCCACCTCGGGGATCAGTTCACCAACCGAACGCTCCCCGTCTCGCAGTAACTCGAGGATCCGTATACGCGCCGGATGCGCAAGCGTCTTGAAGAAGTCAGCCTTCACCTGGTAGATCGGCCGTGTCATAGGCCCCAGCCGTCCATGTCACCCGGGTCGCCCGGTGAGGTCACCGAGCGGTCTGATCTTGGGGGATTCCTATCGGGCTCTGAAGAAGGCATCAGGTCGTCAAGTTATCAGCTGCTTCGAGGCGCTTCGTGCTCGCTTCAGCCGGGTTTGCTGGCCGGTTGTGCCGGGAGGCTCGTGAGCCCTGGCCGGTCGCGAGCCGAGCACAGACGTAGACGGCGGCGGAAATTGCGCCCACGAAGAAGCCTACTGGCCAGCTTGTAGCGTAGGAAAGGACCACCGCCGACCAGACGGTTGTGATGGCTAGAACCGTCGACAAGACCAAGGCGGCGGAGGGTCTGGGGCTGAGAAGCTGAGCGGCTGCGGCGGGTCCGACCATTAAAGTGAACACGAGCAGAGTGCCGACCACCGGGACGGCCATGGCCGTGGCGAGCCCGAGTATCGCAAGGAAGACGAGGTCAGCTCGCCGGGGCGAGATGCCCAGGGCATGGCCGAGGTCCTCGTCGACGCTGGTGAGCATCAGCGGGCGGAAGGTGACTCCGACGGCAATCAGGCACAGCGCTGCTAGAAGGACCAAGAAGGCGACCTCCGAGGAGCTGACCCCCAGGATCTGGCCGAAGAGGAGAGACTCGACCTCGGGGGCGTACTCGCTGGTCATACTGAGAAACAGCGCTCCGAGGCCGAGCAGGGCTACGAGCGCCAACGCGGTCGCAACGTCACGGCGGGCTCTTCGCCCGATCCATGTGATCCCGGCGACGCCAAGGGCGGTGAAGGCGACCAGGCCACCCAGGGTGCTCGTGCCGAGCAGGAGGGCAGCGGCGGCGCCGGGAAAGGCCCCGACGGGAAGTGCGTGAGCGGCGAAAGACGCTCCGCGGGCAACGACGAAGAATCCGATCACGCCGGCGAGGATGGCGATGATGGAGCCAGCCAGCCAGGTGTTCACCATGAAGCTCGAGAACATCAGTGTGCGGACCCGTCTATTTGCGGGCAACAGTATGTCGCCCGGCGCGACCGGATCGCCGAGAAGAGCTCCACTGCTAGGTAGGTAGCGAAGATGACGCTCACGACGAAGAAGCTGACAGGCCACGCAGCGTGCGAGGAAGACCAGTAGTAGCTGTCGTAGGCGAGGATGATCGCAACCCAGGTAGACCCGACACCGATCGCCGCCGCAATCACGATGGCCAAGCCCGGGCGGCGTGCCACGCGGACAGCGGTCGCCGCCGGCCCGATCAGAAGAGCGGTGGCGAGGATCGCGCCGACCGTGAGCGCCGACAAGGCGACTGCTACGACGAGGACACCAAGAAAGCCAGCTTCTGCCAGCCCCACCCGCACGCCTTGAACGGAGGCGAGCTCGCTGCTGGCGGCAGAGATGACCAGCGGCCGGTAAAGGGCGGCCACGCACAGCAACACGAAACCGGTGGCTGCGACCACGGCCGGCAGCGTCGAGGGCGCGACCGCGAACATGGATCCGAACATGACCGACACGGCCGCTCCGGTTGTAGAGGAACGGGTCGTGTCGAGATACAGCAGCAGCCCGGCGAGTCCTAGGCCGGCACCGAGCACAACACCGGTGGAGACGTCCCTGGCACGGCTTCCTCGTGCGCCAAAAGCGCTGATCGCCCCGGCGGCGACGGCTCCGATGCCGATGAAGCCCGCCAGGGGGCTGACACCCAAGAGGAACGCAGCGGAGCCCCCTGCTGCGCTCACGTCTCCGAGGGCGTGGCCGGCGAAGGACTGGCCGCGCATCACGGTGAACACGCCCGCTGCCGAAGCGCTGAGCGCTGCGAGGGCGCCGACGATCGCCGCTGTGCGCACCGTGGCGGC
>JAJZAM010000110.1 GCA_021799445.1 Actinomycetes bacterium | reverse complement strand
GCCCAAGCCAGGGAGCTCGAAGTCGCCGTCTTGGACCGCTCCAACGGTCGGCGTGCTTTTCGGCGCCTTGACGAGGCTGAGGTCGCAGCGGCGCTCGTCGGGGGCTGACCGACCCTCTGGGGACTGCACCGGCCGAACTTCTAAAAGCCCGACTCCTACGGGTCGGTCAGACCCGGCTGGCGGAGCGCCTCGGGGAGATGCAGCGCACGCAGCTTCCCCATCACGTCGGACGGCAAGGACCGCGGGGTCAGCAGCGACACCACGATCATCGTTGCGAACGCAAGCGGAACCGTCCAGATAGCCGGAACCTGCACCAGGATCGCAGGCCAGCCTCGGGTAGCAGCCCCTGCCATAGCAGCGACCACCGCACCCGAGGCGCTCCCACCTCCGATGAGCAGCCCGGCGAGCGCCCCCCGCCTGGTCAGGCGAGTCCACCAGATTCCCAGGATCAAAAGCGGGCAGAACGACGACGCCGCCACGGCGAAAGCCCAACCGACCAGGACGTTGATCGAGCTTCCACGCACCGCCAGGCCGGCGACAGTGACCACCAACCCGGTTCCGACGGCGGACAGCCTGAAAGCCTTCACGCCCCCTGCGAGAATGTCGTGTGACAAGGCCCCCGCAGTAGCTATAAGCAGGCCGGAGGAAGTGGACAGGAAAGCAGCGAAGGCTCCGCCGGCTACGAGAGCGGACAGGATCCGCTCGCCGACGCCCCCCACGGCAAGGCGCGGGAGGACCAACACGACAGTGTCGGTGGTCTTGGACAGGTACAAACCGGGGGCTTCGACCCTGCCCAGCAACGCCAGAAGGGCAGGCCACACGTAGAAGCACGACAGCAGCATCACGACGATCGCCGTGGTACGCCGGGCGGTCTGGCCGTCGGGATTGGTGTAAAAGCGAACGAGGATGTGAGGCAAGCCGAGCGCGCCGAGGAACGTCGCTAAGATGATCCCGTAGGTAGCGGCTAGGGGATGGATAGACCGCCCGCCGAGGAGCAACAGAGGCGACAGCCACTGCCGGTTGCTCAACGCTCCGGACGTCGGCGTCGGGGCGCTTGCGCCAGCCGGGAAGGAGATGGAAGCGCCCGCGCCGACCTGGTGCAACCCGGCGCTCAACTCCAGCACCGTACCCTCCGTAGCCTCGTGCGACGAGCCGTCAAGCTCGCCGTGGACCGCCACCCTAACTGGCACGGCCACCCGGATACCGGTCGGCTCGGAGAATCGGACGGTCGTCGCTCGTTCGAAGACTGCAGGCGCTTTGGCGCTCACAGAGTCGAGGGAAGGATGGTGGAAGACCGCTAGCAGGGCTAACGCTGGTAGGGCGATAGCTACCAGCTTCAGCCAGAACTCGAACGACTGCACGAAGGTGATCCCCTTCATCCCGCCGCTGGCTATTGCCCCGGTTACGACGACGCCGAGAACGACAACTCCAACCCAGTAAGGCCCTCCGAAAGCGACCTGCAAGGTCACCCCGGCGCCTTCCATTTGAGGCAGCAGGTAGAAGCCGCAGATGACCAGCACAAACCCGGTCGAGACCTTGCGGAGCAGGGGAGAGTCGAGCCTTCCTTCGGCGAAGTCGGGAATCGTGTAGGCGCCGAAACGTCGCAGTGGCGCTGCTACCACGGCGAGGAGCACCAAGTAACCGGCTGCGTAGCCTACGGCGTACCACAGGGCTCCGACACCGTCCGCCATGGCGAGCCCGGCGACTCCCAGAAAGGACGCCGCCGACAGGTACTCCCCGGAAATGGCGGCAGCGTTGAGCGCGGAAGGCACTTGACGCGCAGCGACGAGGAAGTCGTCTCGGGTTCGCGACACCCTCAACCCCCGCGAGGCGACGGCTGCGGTGGCGAGGCTGACAGCTACGACGCCGACGACAGCCCCGGTGTCAGTCAACGCTTGTCGAACAGCGCTACGAACCTCTCCTCGACCTTCGCTGACCTGCGAACGTAAAGGACCGCCAGCACCACAAGGGGAGGGTATATCCCTACGCCGAGGACGGCCACGGTGACGGGAACACCAGCCACCGTGAGTTTCACCAGGCCAGGCAGGAGCACTGAAAGTATCGGGAAGGTGATCACCACCGCCGCTGCGGGGAGCAGCACGCCGAGAGCCACTCCGAGCTGGGCTCGCATCAACGAGCGGACGAGCGTCTCCCCGTATGCGCCGTTCGCGTAAAGGTCTGCGGGAGAAGGAACCGACCGACTGGAAGCGTCGCCGGCGCTCTGAACGCCGCCGCGAACCGTTACCCGCCGTGTCGGGCTCTGCGTGCTGTCCGAGTCCTCGGCACTCAATGCTGACGCCTTGCCAAGAAGACAAGCTGGTCGTGCAGGTCCCTGACGTGACGCCTGGCTACACCCAGGGTGACATCGGGCAGCACGACGTACACCTTTCCTCCTTCGCCACGCAGCTCACGCACTGCTCTGAGGTTAACGAGGTGCTGACGGTGAACCCTGGTGAACCCCTCGGTGGCCCAAGCGGCCTCAAGACGTGACATCGCAACCCTCACCAAAGGGCTCCGCCCGTCGAAAGTATGCAGGCGCACGTAGTCGCCGGCTGACTCGACCCACGCTACCTGGGAACGCTCCACCAAAAGCGTCTTGCCGGCCTGCTCTACGACGATAATGTCCATGCGGTCGTGCTCCTCGCGTTCCCCGCCGCTTGCAGGGCCACGTTCCCCTTCGCCAACGCCGCCAGCCGCGCGGGATGCCATCACGCGGCGTAACACTGGGCTCAGACGAGCGGCATCGAGAGGTTTGAGGAGGTAGCCGGCCGCTCCGACGTCGAAAGCCTCAAGGGCGTACTCGGCGTGGGCCGTCACGAAAACTACGCTCGGTGGGTCAGCGAAACGGCCGATAACACTTGCCAGCTCCAACCCGCCGAGGCCCGGCATGGCTATATCGGCTATCACAAGGTCGAAGCTGCGATCCCGCAGCTCGCGCAGGGCGTTCGTGGAGTCCGAAGCTGCCACCACCCGCCCTGTTAGACCCGACGTGTTGAGCAGGAACGCCAGTTCGTCCAGGGCGGGAAGCTCGTCGTCGACGGCGAGCACGTTCAACAGTTTCATGGTGTCGCCAGCCTGACGTAGCCGGGGCCGGAACGAGCCGCTTGACTTCGGAACTTCGGCACGCTGAAACTGACCCTGGTCCCCGCACCAGGAGCTGTCTCTACGACCAGCCCGTGGCCGTCACCGAAAGTCGTCCGTAAGCGTTCATCCACGTTGTGCAAACCGACGGACGAGCCGGTGCCTGCCAGGGCCCTCTGCACACGACGAACGTCGACACCAGCCCCGTCGTCCTCGACGCTTATCAGCGCCGACGCCCCCGCGTCTGCCACCTCGATCCTTATACTTCCGGCTCCTTTCGGTTCGATACCGTGGCGGACAGCGTTCTCTACCACCGGTTGGAGAACGAGCGACGGCACCCGCACACTAAGAACCTCCGGTGCGACTTTCAAGGTGACATCCAGGCGGGACCCAAAGCGCGCCCTTTCGAGCTCGAGGTAGATGTCCACCAGGCGAAGCTCCTCGGCGAGGTTGGTGTACTGGGCGTGGCTGGCGAAGCTGTAACGGGTGAACTCGGCGAACGATACGAGAAGCTCGCGAGCCCTGTCGGGGTCGGTACGGACGAACGACTCGATGGCGCTGAGCGCGTTGTAGACGAAGTGGGGTGAGATCTGAGCCCTGAGGAACTGCAGCTCGGCCTGCACCGCTCGGCGGCGGGACAGGTCCAGTTCGGCCAGCTCCAGCTGGGTGGAAACGAACTTGGCGACTTCGCCGCACAAGCGCAGCAGACCAGGGGGAGCCGAAGAGTCCACGGCGATCAACGCCCCAACCACCTTCCGGTCGATTTGAAGCGGTACCGCTACGCCGGCGTTAAGCCCCCGCCCGGCCAGGTGGTCACAGCGCAGATCGTCGCCCGATAGGAGCAACGGCCGCCCCTGGCTCATCACGCTGCGAACCGCTGCGCCGAGAAGTTCGCAGTTCTTCGTGTCCACCCCGTCACTGGCAATGACACCTGTCTCGTCCCCGACGATAACCCCCGACGTGGCTAGCAAGGACCGCAGAGGCCCCAACGCCCGGTCCATCGCCTCGGCGCTCATCCCGCTGCGCAGGGCGGGCGCAGCCTGATTGGCGATGCTCAGCGCCTCGTAGGAACCCCGCTGACCTGGGGTTACCAGCCGGCGCGAAGCCCAACGCGCGTAAGCTCCCACACCGGCGAGGCCGGCGACCGCAGCAGCTAGAACAACCCAGAGAACCATCGTCGGCGAGCTCCCCCGAAGACACCTCAGGTCAGTCTGCCACACGCAGGCTACGACACGCCTCCACGCCCTCGCCGGGCCCGCCCCGCGTCGACGCCCTACGAGTCTGGCCGTTCGTCGCACGCGCAGGACCGCTCGTCGACACGGTCCTGCCGCTAGGCGCAAGATCAGCCCGCTTCGGCGCCGGACCGTCCTGCGAGGAGGCAAGCAGCTGCCGGAACGACCAAGTATGTGACGGTGGTCACCAGGTTGGGGCCACACTAAAAGACAGTGACGGGGGTACCGCAATGTCAGACCAGAACCAAGGATCCCAGAGCGTCGTTGTGATCAAAGAAACGCCGCCCATAGCGGACCCAGGCCCGCTGGGCTTGGCCGGCTTCGCTCTCACGACGTTCCTGCTGTCGGTGCACAACGCCGGCTGGGACAGAGGCACCGGACTAGCGTGGCTCGGCTACGCTTTCGCCTACGGGGGGATAGCCCAAATGCTCGCCGGGATGTGGGAGTTCAAGAACCGCAACGTGTTCGGGGCGACCGCGTTCACATCGTACGGGGCTTTCTGGGTTGGCCTAGCCCTATGGGTGGAACTTGCGGCGGGACACGCCAAGTCCGCCGCACAAGCTAACAACGACCTGGGGTGGATCCTGCTCGGGTTCTTCATATTCACCACTTACATGTGGTTTTGGAGCGCGGCCGCGAACACTGTCCTGCTCGCCGTTTTTACGGTCTTGGAGGTCACTTTCTTGGTGTTGGTGATCGGGAACTTCTCCAACAGCGTCGGGACCGTCAAGTTCGGCGGTGTCCTCGGGGTCATCACCGCGGCGCTCGCCTGGTACGCGTCTGCTGCCGGGGTTATCAACGGGATGAGAGGCAAGCAGGTACTGTTCATGGGAAAGCCTCTGATCAAGCCCGCTCAGAACGCCTAGAGGCAGGGAGGACCGAATGACCAACGACAATCAAGAGGAGCTCTCAGCGCTGCTCCACGAGAACCGGCGTTTCCCGCCGCCGGCCGAGTTCGCCGCAGCAGCGGTGGCACAGCCCGAGATCTACGAGCGGGCCAGCGCGGACCGAGTCGCGTTCTGGGAGGACCAGGCCCGCCGGCTGAGCTGGTCGGAGCCCTGGCACACCGCCCTCGAATGGGAGATGCCCTTCGCGAAGTGGTTCGTGGGGGGCAAGCTAAACGTTGCTTACAACTGCGTCGACCGTCACGTCGAAGCCGGCCTCGGCGACCGGGTCGCCTACTACTGGGAAGGCGAGCCTGGCGACACCCGCACGATCACCTACCGGGATCTGCAGGTTATGGTGTGCAAGGCGGCGAACGCTCTCGTCGAGCTCGGCGTCGAAGCCTCCACCAAAGTGGCGATCTACATGCCGATGATCCCCGAGACCGTGGCGGCGATGCTCGCCTGCGCCCGCTTGGGGGCGCCTCACACGGTGGTCTTCGGGGGTTTCTCCGCCGAGGCTTTACGTGACCGGATACTCGACTGCGACGCCCGGGTGGTTATCACCGCCGACGGGGGGTACCGCCGGGGGGCTCCCAGCGCCCTGAAACCAGCGGTCGACGACGCCGTGGCGGCGTGCCCGAACGTCACCAAAGTCCTCGTGGTGCGACGAACCGGCCAGGAGGTGGCGTTCCAGGAGGGCCGCGACGTGTGGTGGCACGAGATCGTGGACCGCCAGGCCGAGCACCACGAAGCGCAGATGTTCGACTCCGAGCACCCGCTGTACATCATGTACACGAGCGGGACTACCGCCAAGCCTAAAGGGATCCTTCACACCTCGGGTGGTTACCTGACTCACACGTCGGCGACCCACAGGCTCGTCTTTGACCTAAAACCCGACAAGGACATCTTCTGGACCGCCGCGGACATCGGCTGGGTGACGGGGCACAGCTACATCGTCTACGGGCCACTGGCTAACGCCACGACGTCGGTCATGTACGAGGGCACCCCGGACACCCCGACCCGCGACAGGTGGTGGCAGATAGTCGAGCGTTATAAGGTCAACATCCTCTACACCGCCCCGACGACGATCCGGACTTTCATGAAGTGGGGGGAGGACCTCCCCGCTGCTCACGACCTGAGCTCGCTTCGCCTTCTCGGCTCGGTCGGGGAGCCGATAAACCCCGAGGCGTGGATCTGGTACCGGACCCACATCGGCGGCGAGCGTTGCCCGATAGTCGACACGTGGTGGCAGACCGAGACCGGTGGGATAATGATCTCCCCGCTGCCGGGCATAACAGCTACCAAGCCGGGAGCTGCGATGCGGCCCCTGCCGGGGATCACAGCCGACGTTGTCTCCAACGACGGGACTTCCGTAGGCAATGGCGAGGGCGGCTTCTTGGTCATCAGGGATCCGTGGCCTGGAATGCTGCGCGGCATCTGGGGTGACGACCAGCGCTACAAGGACACCTACTGGAGCCGCTTCCCCGGCGTGTACTTCGCAGGTGACGGCGCCAAACGCGACGAGGACGGCGATATCTGGCTGCTCGGGCGTGTGGATGACGTGATGAACGTGTCAGGGCACCGCATCTCGACCACCGAAGTCGAACACGCCCTGGTAGGCCATCCCTCGGTCGCCGAAGCCGCAGTAGTGGGAGCTTCGGACCCGACGACAGGCCAGGCGATCGTCGCGTTCGTGACGGTCAAGTCGGTAGCTGACGACGCCGACGGTGGTGACCGCCTCGTCGCCGCCCTGCGCGACCACGTCGCTCGCGAGATCGGGCCTATCGCCAAGCCGCGCCAGATCCTCCTCACCCCCGAGCTACCCAAGACCCGCTCAGGGAAGATCATGCGGAGGCTGCTACGCGACGTCGCCGAGCAACGCGAGCTCGGCGACGTGACCACCCTGCTGGACGCCACGGTCGTCAACGCCATACGCGACCGCATGGTCCCCGGGGCGGAGGAACACGAGCAAGGCTGACCGCACCCGCCTAGCCCGGTCCGTGGCGGTCCCCCGACGCCGTGGGCCGGGCTAGCCTGCGCTAATCATGGATCGACGCATCTTCGGCCTCGAGAACGAATACGGGGTGACGTGCACCCTTCGCGGCCAGCGGCGTCTCAGCCCCGACGAAGTGGCCAGGTACCTGTTCCGCCGGGTCGTCAGCTGGGGTCGGTCATCGAACGTGTTCTTGGAGAACGGCGCCAGGCTCTATCTTGACGTGGGAAGCCACCCCGAGTACGCAACCCCCGAGTGCGACTCGATAGAAGACCTGGTGGCCCACGACAAGGCGGGGGAGAGGGTCTTGGAGCAGCTAGTCGGCTCCGCCGAGGGACGCTTGAGGGAAGAAGGCATCCGCGGGGTCGTGTACCTGTTCAAGAACAACACGGACTCGGCCGGTAACTCCTACGGCTGCCACGAGAACTACCTGACGGCGCGCCGGGACGACTTCGCGCACTACGCGGAGGTTCTGATCCCGTTCCTCGTTTCGAGGCAGATCTACGCCGGAGCGGGCAAGGTGCTCCAGACGGCCCGGGGTGCCATCTACTGCATAAGCCAGCGCGCGGAG
>JAJZAM010000109.1 GCA_021799445.1 Actinomycetes bacterium | reverse complement strand
CTGCCGACAGCTCGTCGCCGTTCACCCAGGAGCCCTCGGCGTGGTTGCGCAGCGCGGCGATGATGCGGTCGAGCTGCTTGGTCCGGCGGAGTTCGCCCACCTCGCCCAGGCGCAGGAGCGTGTTGTGCGTCATCTTGCCGTCGACCCGGACCGACTCGACCAACGACAGGTACGTGTAGGCCTTGTCGCCCCTTTTGCGAACCGTCGTCTTCACGAACACATCGCCCATTCTAGGCAGCCGATTGGCGTGCCTGGTGGACCCTGTCGCCCCTACATCCAGAACCCATCAGCAGAGAAAGTGCAGGTCGGCGACTCGCGGGACTCCAAAATCAAGGGGAGGCCGACAAAGTCGGGTATGCGATGTGCTTCTGGAAGGATTGCGAGAGTAGGGCCCTCAGTCTGAGGTGTCGAGGGTGGTGCGATAAACACTGAAATGGATTCGGGTGCAGTTGGCGGTAAGGAATGCCTTTGCTCGACGTGCAGAACGTTGCGAGCAATCTTGGGTTGTACGGCTAGCGTCAACGTGCTTTCCAAAGCCCGCACGACGAACAAGAGGATTGAGATGAATAGCGCATACTCAAGGATGAAGATGCACGTGGAGATAGCAAAGATGTACGGCAGCGATCGCGGATATACCCACCACGCGACATAGAATGCTCCAAAAAGGGTGAACCAAAGGCAGCCCTTCGCGGTTCTGCATCGCCGGGTTGCGCGGTGGCGGGCATACGTCCGGGACCAATAGAGCACTCTCGGACACGCGGTCAGCGACACGCGGATGTGGTGTCGGAGAGCGTGTGCGAGATTCTCTAGTTCGACCGTGTAGTCCGCCATTGTCACCACCAGGGATGGCCACGGGCAAACGACCCGAGACAAGGCCGCGTGTTCGCTGTTGTGAACGATACGCCCGAATTGCCATAGGTCATCCCCCCGTTCGTTCCGGGGTCGTAGGAGAACTCACTAGTGGGGAAAGCGCATTGGTCCGGCTGGGACGTCGCTTGTGTCCATTATCGCCGGTTGGGTGTCGGTCGGGCGATCGTCTTGCTGGTGTGCGCGAAGGGCAGCAAGTGCCCGTTCGAGTGCGGCCGAGCGGACAAAAGTCTAGGCGTCGGAAACGGGCTCGACAGGCTCCGGTAGATGATAGGGCGGCAGTGCCGCCTGCGAGGGGCCATGTCCGCGCCCGGTCTGAGACGAAAGGACAGGGGCAACTGCGCCCGGTACACTTGCTTTCGTGAGTAGACATCCTTACCCAGAATCGCCGGGAGCGAGGCGCGGGTACGTGCCAATACCCGACGGGTATGTCGAAATGACTGACCGCGAGCGCGACCGGGCTGTCGAAGAGATGGCCGATGAGTTGTACCGTCAGCTCGTTGGAAGAGAGCCCGACGAGACCACTGCGGCGAAGATCGAGGGACAGCTCGGGTTCACGGACGACGAGTAGCCCGTCGCGTCCGTGCAGCCAGGAACACGTTCGCGGTCCCCATGACTTGCCGCTCGGGATCGTCTTGGCACGCGCGGGGAGCACTTCCGCGCCCAGCGTGTCGCTGCCGCGGTGACGGGAACATCCCCGCACGCGCGGTGAGCACGCCTGCATCGTCGAGTCCTCGCCTACGGCAAGCGATCATCCCCACACGCGCGAGGAGCACGCGAACTTAGAGGGCTAGCGCCGGTAGCACTTCGGAACATCGGCTCGTCCGGTTTCAGTGAGGACGAAACATCGTGATCCGCGGAGGAGCCTTGGAAGTGTGTCCGGCGCAGCACTATCCTCGGCATCCAGAATGGGAGAAAACGAGGTGGTGGTACTAGGGGCGGGTTTCTCGCGTGCTGTAAGCCGGCACATGCCGCTGACCGATGAACTTGGGAAGGCCGCACTCAAGCGTGCCGGGCTGGCGCGTGACAGCCGAGTACCTGCCGCCGGATTCCAAAGGGAGTTCACCTTTGAGGAGTGGCTATCGATTCTCGCTGAGAAGCAGCCTTATTTATCTGCGTCAGACAATCTAGACAACGCCGCGCTCTTCTCGCGTCTGACGGAATCCCTTGGCGAGGTGCTCGCCGAAGATGTTGTTGCTTCATCCGAGCAGACACCCCCAGAATGGTTCTACATGCTACTGGGACTTCTCCACTACCGACGCGCCACGGTCATCACCTTCAACTACGACACCTTGGTCGAGCTGGGTGTCGTATCGCACAGGTTGGCTGTTCCGAGCCTCGGCGGTTCGAGGAATACCACAACTGTTAGACCCGGACACATCCTAATGGCGTCTCCGCCACTACCGAATGCGATCAAGGTGCCAGACGTATCGTGGTTGCAACGGCGAACGTTCCGATTGTTGAAATTGCATGGATCGATTGACTGGTGGGCAGTCCCGGACGACCCAACCGGCGCAACTCTCAACCGTGAGCCTATGGAAGGTACGTTCGGCTCATATCACCTCTTGGATGAACCATCACGGCGGTATCTTCTACCGGGTCGAGATAGATTTATCGTGCCACCATCGACGGTGAAGAGTGCTTACTACACCAATCCTCTCGTCCGCGAGCTGTGGCGAGAGGCGCGAACCGCGATGCGGGGCGCTACGCGGATCTCGTTTCTTGGATACTCGTTTCCCCGCGTAGACTCCGTCATGACGAGCATGGTCGAGTCCGCAATACGCGGGAGCCGTGTTGCTTTCGAGATCGCCGATCTGCATCCGGAGGTTCCACGACAGAGACTGCTTGGACTTGGCGCGGAGCAGGGCTCGGTTGTCGAATACTCTGGCGTCGACGCCATTGAGAAATTCACGCGTGCTCTCGCGCAGCGTGCATCAAAAGAGTTGGTGGAGTGGCTGCGAGGGCGAACACCCGACAACGGTATTGGGACTCGAGTCTTGCTTTCATGGGGCGTCCCGAAGTTCACACAAACTGGCATCCGAATAGTAGCCGCAGTCCTGCCACCCGACGTGTCCGGTGTAGGGGAAATAGCCCTTGAATTGAGCCCTGGCGCTAACGCGGACGCAACGGGCGCACGCTTCGGACCCGACGGGTCGGTGCTGTCTACCAGCGAGGCGTTCTTCTCCCTTCGAGACCTCATACTGGCCGTGCGGACAGATAGAGTCAAAGCGCTGGAGTTCAGAACAGGTGGGAATCTCGTGCCACTCGTGGCGAGTTGGTACGAGAGCCGAGAGACGGGAGCAAGCAACAGGTGGATTGCCCTGTCCCCTTCGGGGCGGCAGCGAAAGTGACCGAACGGTGTCCGGCAACGGCCCGTCACGGTGTGATCGTCGGTGAACGCCAGTCAAACTGATCACAAACTGATCACCCGTAATCACCATCGTCAGCATTCCTACGCCAAAGTCGCGGGAATGCGCCGTCTGTGTTCACACTCCCAACAGTTGTCGCATTGAGATGCTAGGGCCGATGAAGGGACCGATAGGGGACTGCAAGTTAACAGTCTGAAGCACAATACTCGTTCCTGCAAGACCTTGACCGTCTAAGTCTGTGCGTCGAGAGCTAAGACTATGGCCCTAGACTGTACGTCAGTGTGTGAATTCGTTTGTATGCCTGTCCGAGTTGAGCTGTGCCAGGCGAGAAGTCAGCAAGAGCGGCTGTGAACGCACCAGACTTGCATAGAGCAGCGCCGGACCTGTAGTGACTCAAACTCGCTTGCCAGAGCACGTTCGTTGCTGGTGTGGGGAGCGGTGAATCTCGTTGGAGCTGCTGTACGTCCTTGAGTAACGAGGTGCAGGCTGTCTCGACTCCAGTGACTGTTGTTCGCTTTGCATATGTTTTGATAACTGTCACAAGATGTAGCAAACGTGCACACTGTGTCTTGGGCTCATTTTCCCACCATGGGACGACCCGACGCCTAAGAGGTAATGTCGTTGTGTGAGGTACTGTGAATAGCTGCCTAGACGCGCGCAGGCTCACAGATATGTTTCCCTTTACCTTCATTATCGCAATATTGGTGTACACGCGTATCGTCGATGGCGAGGGAGAATCCTGGTTGAAGGCGTGCAGTTAGTTGTAAGAGCCCGACAAAGTTCCGTAAATGAAAAAGTGCGATAGCCTCAGTAAATCTAGGCTTAACGAGTGCTTTTGTCTGTAATAAATAGGAGATGACTGTTGGATACGAGAGATCCATTAGAATGGCACGTACCCGAACACGAGAGCCTGTTGTAGTGATGGTGTTACGAACAGACTTGAGAAAGCGGGTAGCCTTCTGCCATAGGGAATCAATGCCCCGACCTGCGGGGAGTCTTTCAACCAGACCTTCCGATGTGCCTCACCGTTCAAGTGTGACCGAGACGATGCGCGTGCCTTTGTCTGGAAGTGCGAATCCGTGAGCCCAAGTTCCTGTTCCAATGACATGGTGTGACGCCGGGGCTGGTTTCCATCCTAGGGGTAGGTTCGTCGAAGTGAGAAGGTGGGATTGGAGGCCTTCGGCGATACCGCTCTGCGCGACGGTGGGCGCGGCGAAGACGAAGGCGAGAAGGAGCGGCACCGACGTTGCAACGAAGGTCCGCATCATCCAGCGCTTTGCCATGGAAGTGTTACCGATTAGATGGAGTAGGGCTGGAAAGATCCGTTCGGAAAACGCACGTTACGGAGTTCGCGGGCACGCACTTCGTGATATGCGAGTCGCGTGGCGAGGGTGGTGTAGCTTGCCAGTAGGGCTTCCGGAACATATTGGTGACTTGTACGTGCGTACCGAGTGACTTGGCTGACGATTGTTGTCCAATGACCCAACCTGCTTCGGTGTACTGATCGACTTTTCGGCTCACTCCGCTTCGCTTGACCGTCACCACGTTGGTCGAGCCGGAGGGCATCCGAGAGAGCCGTGTGATCCTCAGTTGGCCGTAACCAAGGTAGGCCACTATGAAGAGTACGATGACTACGATGACTAGGACTGATGTCCGGGCAGACGTGGCGAAGAGAACGACCGCTTCCACGGCTAGCTAGTACGTATCGGTGCTCTGCGCGTCGACGGCGGCAACCATCTAGTCACCAGCCAGCAACGGCGTCTAGTCCGCTCGCCGACAAGCCGTCCTCCGTCGAGAAGGTTACTCCGCTTGGGTGGCGCGTGGTTGGAGATTGGGGTCAAGGGTTCGAGTGTCGTGGACCGGTGTCGGACTGGACTTTGGAACTGCGCCACGCGCACTGGGTGTCGACACCCAGTGCAGATCGACTTGGCCGAAGAGCCGGGACTCGCCAGGCGGTGCTGGGGATCAGCCAGATGGAGTTGGCCCAACCGATCGGCTTGTGCACTTCACGTTGGTCGCAACAGCGGTAGGGCGTGGAGAGCCGCTTCGCCACCATTGCCACAGGAGCCATCCGCCGAGCACAACGAGCGCCACGATGACGACGGCTCCACCAGCTTCCCCGGGGTCGCTGTCGCCGGAGGAGCGCTGAACCCGAGACGGCACCCGCGACGAGCGAGAGCGCACGGCGATCGTCCCGACGAGAGACGTGCACGACCGTTCGGCACGGCGGACAGCGCGTGGCCGTCGTGGACTAGGCCTCGAAGTCGAGCCCGCAGCGGGGACAGCTGATCGTCACGCAGACACCTTCCCTCTGGTGACCAGCCGAAGCGAGCCACCCCATCCAGCTGCTGGGGTGGCACGATTGGACCGTGGAGGGGACCGGGAGCCGGGAATCGGTTGACACGGAGTCGGCTCGTGCGCGCCTGTACGAGCAGGCAGAAGCGGTCCTGGCAATTATCCCCGAGGATGGCAGCACCATCGGCAACGGTCGGCTCCAGGGGCTCAGCGGACTCGATGAGGCGACCTACCGTGTGGTGATCCGCTGGCTTCAGGTCGCTGGCATGGTGCGCCGTGGACCCGGACGCGGAGGGACGGTCGCGCGGATCGATGGGGTTGGCGAGGGACAAGCTCGGCGGTCGGGAACCGCTGGACGCTCACGACGCAACCGCCCCCCCGCAGCCCACACCGAACCGGAGCTGCGACTGGGACACGAGGACCTCGCCGACGCCGAAGCGCCTGATGCAGCCACGCTGGCCGGCCCAGGCGGCCTGTTCGAAAAGATCCGCGGCCACGTGCCCACCGACGTCGGCCGGGGCCTCGTCTTCCAGCGGCTCATGAAGACCTTCTTGTCCGAGGACCCGCTCTTCGCCGAGCGCTTCGAGCGGGTCTGGCAGTGGCACGAGTGGCCGGGGCGTCCGGTCGGTGAGCCGGACACCGGGATCGACCTCGTGGCAGCGGAACGCGACGGCGGGCACTGTGCGATCCAATGCAAGTTCTACGCGCCCAACACGACGATCTCCAGGGAGGACATCGACCGGTTCCTCGTCGCCTCAGGCAGAAGGCCCTTCACGGCGCGTCTGTTCGTCACGACCACCGAGCGCTGGGGCCGCAACGCAGAGAAGGTGCTCGCCGACCAAGCCGTCCCCGTCCAGCGCATCGGGATCGCAGAGCTCTCTGCGAGCCCGTTCGACTGGAGCCGCTTCGACCCGACACACCCAGAACAGCTCCATCGCCACGGCCCGAAGTCGCTGCGCGCCCACCAGCGACAGGCCATTGCGGATGTCATCGAGGGCTTCTCCACCTCCGACCGGGGCAAGCTCGTCATGGCGTGCGGGACGGGGAAGACCTTCACCGCGCTTCGCCTCGCAGAACAGCTCGTGCCGGCCGGAGGTGTCGTCTGCTTCTGTGTGCCGTCGATCTCGCTTCTCTCCCAGAGTCTCAGAGCGTGGTCAGCGGACGCAGAGCGTCCCCTGCACGCGATGGCGGTCTGCTCGGACACCCAGGTCACGAAGGACGAAGAAGACCTCCACGTCTACGACCTAGCCCTGCCGGCGACGACGGAACCCGCCCAGATCGCCAGGCACTTCGAGGTCGCACAAGAACGCGCCAAGGACACGGACAACCCGCTTTACTGCGTGTTCTCCACCTATCAGTCCCTCGACCGGGTGGCAGCTGCCCAGGCACTCGGAGCCCCCGGTTTCGACCTCGTGATCTGCGACGAAGCGCACCGCACCACCGGGGCGCTGGCGGCCGAGGAGGGCTTCGGCGGCTTCACCATGGTCCACGACGAAGCACGCTTCCGAGCCAACAAGCGCCTCTACATGACCGCCACCCCACGCCTGTACTCCGACGCGGTGAAAGAGAAGGCACGCGAGCAAGACGTCCTGCTCTGCTCCATGGACACAGAGTCCCTCTACGGCCCGGTCTTCCACCGCCTGGGCTTCGGAGAGGCGGTCGAGAAGGGCCTCCTCAGCGACTACAAGGTCGTCGTCTTGATGATCGACGAAGCCTGGGTGAGCGACCTCGCCCACGGCCCGCTCGCCGACCAGAGCCTGGAGCTCGTCTTGGCCGACGCGGCGCGCCTGGCTGGGGTCTGGCGGGCGCTCTCCAAGAAGAGCGACTACCCAGAGGACTTCGGGGTGGACGCAGCGGAGATGCGCAGGGCTGTCGCGTTTTCCTCCACCATCGCCTACTCACGACGAGTCGCCCACGGCCTGCCGGCGGTCGTGGGGGCCATGGCAGAGCAAGGAGAAGAAGGCGTCGCCTGCGAGGCTCGCCACGTCGACGGGACCATGGGGGCAATGGTCCGTGACCAGGCGCTCGCCTGGCTGAGAGAAGACCCGCCCGAGGGCACCTGCCGGCTGCTCTCGAACGCCCGCTGTCTCACCGAAGGCGTCGACGTCCCGGCCCTCGACGCCGTCATCTTCACGAACCCACGGGCTTCGCAGATCGACGTCGTCCAGGCGGTGGGACGGGTGATGCGGGAGGCAGAGGGGAAGCGCTACGGCTACGTCGTCATCCCGGTGCCGGTCCCTTCGGACAAGACC
>JAJZAM010000015.1 GCA_021799445.1 Actinomycetes bacterium | reverse complement strand
GACGGAAGGTTGACGGCGGTTCGGGCGAGGATGGTCGGCGACTCCGGCGCTTACGCGAGCGTCGGAATGAAAGTCCTCGAACGCGCCGCCGGTCACGCTACCGGCCCCTACAAGGTTCCGGCCGTGGACGTAGAAGCGGTGGCGGTCAGGACTAACAACCCGGTGTGCGGCGCTTTCCGCGGCTTCGGCGCCAACCAAGCCCAGTACGCCATGGAAGGTGTCATGGACCGCCTCGCAGAGATGGTTGGGATCTCCGGGTTGGAGATCCGCCGTCGAAACGTCATTCATCCCGGGGACGTGTGGGGGCCGGGACAGGTGATGGACGAAGGTTGCGCCGGGGCGGAGCAGTGCCTGGAAGCCCTCTCGGGGCCATACGAGGAGGCGAGAGCCGGCGGTAAAGCGGTGGGGATCGGACTGGGCCTCAAGAACTCCGGTCTCGGCAACGGGTACCGGGAGGTATCGCGCGCTGTTGTCCGCTTCGACGGGGACGGCACCGTCACGGTCCGCCACGGCTGGACCGAGATGGGACAAGGCATCAACACGGTCGCTTTGCAAGTAGCGGTGGAAGAGCTCGGCGTGGACCCGGCTACGGTCCGGGTCCTGGTCGACACCAGTCACGAGCTAGGCGACGGTCAGACCACCGGGAGTAGAGGAACCTTGATGGGAGCCGGCGCCGTTCGGGATGCGTGCAGGAAAGCCGACTCCGGCGGCAGGGTTGCGGGCGTGGACTACGAGGGGGAGTTCGTGGTCGACTGGACCCAGCATCTCGGTGAGGTCGACAACCCGACGATTCATTCGGCTTTCGGCTACGCAGCCCAGCTCGTCATAGCAGACCCCGAGACCGGCGCTATCGAAAAGGTCCTCGCAGCCCACGACGTGGGGCGGGCGGTCAACCCGCAGCTGTGCGTCGGGCAGATAGAAGGCGCCGTCCACATGGGCCTCGGGTACGCTCTGAGCGAAGACTTCCCGGCGGACGCCAGGGGCTTTCCCACCAAGATGACTCTGCGTTCGCTTGGGATTCTCAGGGCGAAAGACGTACCGCCCATAGAGGTCAAGCTAGTGGAGGTCCCCCAACCGAAAGCCCCCTACGGCATAAAAGGGGTGGGGGAGATAGGCCTCGTGCCCACGGCCGGTGCCGTCGCAGCCGCGTTGCACGCCGTTGACGGGGTGTGGCGTACCAAGCTGCCGATGAAGACCGGTGCGCATGCCGGCGACGCGGACTGATATCCCCGCCCGGAGAACCGCCGTTAAAGCGGTGTTAGACGATGGGGTTACCAGCTACGCTCGGGGCAATGGCAGGCGTCAGCGCTTATCAGTGGAGTGAGTCAAGCTCGCCGCTGCCGGTCCGCGAGATCGAGTCCAAGACCATTCGGCTGTTCGCCCTCGTAGCCGACGATCTGGCGGGGGCAACGCACGCCCTTCTCAGCGGGGACAACGACTTGTTCCAAATCCTCGCTGAGAGAGAACAGGTGATCGACGACTTGTACTTAGAGTTGGAGAAGCTGGCCAACCATCAAATAGCCGAAATGGCTGTCGGCCCGGACGACCTGCGCCTTTTGCTCAGCGTCCTTAGGATCGTCCCCGAGCTAGAACGCTCCCACGATCTCGTCGTGCACATCGCTCGCTACGCAGACCACGGACTTTCCGGGGAGATGACACCAAGGTGCCGCGGGATAGTCGAGCGAATGGGGGCCATAGGAGCGGAGATGTGGAGGCACGCCGCCGAGTCGTGGTACAGCAGGGACCGCGACGCCGCCGAACGCCTCGACGAGCGCGACGAGGACCTCGACAGCCTCCACGCAGCGCTCATAGCCGAGCTAGCCTCGGGGAAGATGTCCGTGCCGGTGACGATGGACATGACGCTGGTCGCTCGGTTCTTCGAACGGCTCGGCGATCACGCCGTTAACGTAGCGAGACGCGTCGAATTCTTGGCAGGTCCAGGTACCACCGGCTAGACCATCGGCGCTGGGCGGTGGCGGCCTCGGGCGGATGCGCGGCTGGTATCTGACCGCAGCCGGTGCTGCAGCAGCGGTCGCGGCTGCGGCAGCCAAGCCGGCTGCGGCTGGGTCCGCCGCGTCGCAGGCTTGGCCAGCGTTCGTGCTCGTAGCCGGGCTGCTCCTCGTAGGCCTTGTAGCTGCCTCAGACGGGTTGTTCGTCGCAGCGGGAAAAGCTCTCAGCCGGATCTGTCCGACGCCGGGGCTACTCTTCGGTGGGCTCGCAGCGACAGTTGTCGCGGTGAGCGCCGTGCTGAATCTAGACACGGCGGTTGCCTTCCTTACGCCTATCGCAGTGAGCGCCAGCAGGTCGCAAAGCGACGACAGTAAAGCACCAGTTACCGGAGCGTTGCTACCCGCGTGCATTCTCCTTGCGAACGCCGGGTCCCTCGTCCTTCCCGGCTCCAACCTGACCAACCTGATCGTGGTCGCACACTCCAGATTGTCCCCCGGCGATTTTGCATCCCGGATGGCTTTGCCGTGGGTCGCAGCGAGCGTGGTAACGACGGCGGTGATAGCCGTTGCGTCGCGCCGTGAGCTTCGACACGACCGGCAGGTCCGACATCCTGGTCGCGAAGAGGTCACCGGCGAAGTTCAGCGCACGAGGCCCCTCTTGGGTGTTGGGGTGGTCGCCGTCGGGGCTGCGGTCGTTGTGATGGTGACGGTCGGCTCCCCTTCAGTGGCGGTCGCGGGCATCGGGCTGCTAGCCGCAGCGTGGCGTGTGCGAGGACGCCGTCTGTCCTTGTCCGCCGTAAGCGACGTTCTCAACTTGCCGGTCCTGGCAGGCCTGATGGGCCTCGCCGTGGGCGTGGGCACGTTGGGTCGCCTGTGGTCCGGACCCGCGGACGTGCTCGTGCATGCGGACCCGTTGGTCACCGCAGCGTTAGCCGCTGCGTCGACGGTCGTGATAAACAACCTGCCAGCAGCCTCACTCCTGTCCGCCCGTGCTGTCCCGCACCCGCTGTCGCTGCTGATCGGACTGGACGTCGGGCCGAACCTGTTCGTGTCGGGCTCGCTTGCGTGGATCTTGTGGATATCCTCGGCGCGCGCTGCCGGGGAACGGCCGGGGGTTCGCCGTGCGGTGAAGATCGGAGCCGTCGCAGCTCCGCTGGCGGTGGCCGTCAGCGTGGCGGCTCTCATGGTCAGCGGGGCGAGCTGACTCTCCCCGTCTAGCGGCATGAGCGCAGCCGGTCAGAACTGTATGGCCGACAGCTCAGGGTGCCATCCTGCAGCTCGCTCAACAGCCCGGCGCCAACGGTCCCGCTTAGGATCACGGCCCGACGGGGCTATGACAGTCTTGGGTTTCCACGCTCTGGCGATGTCCTCCAGGGACTGCCAGGTACCGTCGACGAGGCCGGCGAGGTACCCGGCTCCGACGGTGGTCGCCTCAAGCTCAGGGGAGACCTCTACAGGCCGTCCGCACGCGTCAGCGAGAGCCTGCACGAACACGCTGTTGGCTGACATACCCCCGTCGACGCGCAGCGCTCCTAGGGTAACGCCGCTGTCGGCTTCGGCGGCTTCGAGGAGGTCCGCCCCGGCGTGCGCCACGCCTTCTAGCACCGCCCGGACTAACTGGGCGACGCCGCTACCCCTGGAGAGACCGAACACAGCGCCTCTCGCCCCGAAATCCCACTGGGGTGTTGCCTGGCCGAGGAACGCTGGGACTACGACGACGCCTTCACTGTCCTCGCAGGAGGCGGCTACCCTGTCCGAGTCGACGGCGTCGGAGAGCACGCCAAGGTCCTCGACGAGCCATTCGACGGCCGATCCGGCGGTGAGCATCAGCGCTTCGAGCCCCCAGGTGACCCTCCCGTCTCGGCGCCAGGCGACTATTGGGAAGCAACCGTGGTCGCTTCGCACTGCGGATCCAGGGGCTTGCTCCCCTGTGCAGATGTCGAGCATACCGCCCGTTCCGAAGGTGGCCTTGCCGAGCCCGGGTAGCGTCGCCCCTTGACCGGCTAGCGACGCCTGCTGGTCGCCTACAAGGCAGCGCAGAGGCAGGGGAACTGAGAGGGCGTCCGCACTGCCGTGCTCGGCGCAGGTGTCGACCACTTCGGGAAGCCAGGCCCTGTCGAGACCGAGAACGTCGAGGACCGCGTCGTTCCAGCCACCGTGAGCGATGCTGTAAAGCCCGGTAACGGCGGCGTTGCTCGGATCTGTTATGTGACGCCCGGAGCGGGTTAGGTTCCAAGCAATCCACGACTCCACGGTGCCGAGGCGGATGACACCAGGTTCGGTGCCGCTAGCGAAAGCCTGTTGAACCTGCCAGGCGAACTTCGTGGCCGTCTCGCTTGGGGACAGTCGGAGTCCCCGGTCTTGAAGTTCGAGGCAGGTGCCGGCGGTGCGTAGATCCTGCCATGCCAACCCGGTGGCCACGGGAGCCCCTGTCGTGGCGTTCCACGCCACCGCCGAAGCTCGCTGCGCCGTGACAGCCAGCGAATCGGGGATCACCCCTGCCCGACGGGCCGCGTCGAGGGTGCGCTCGGCGCACTCCAAGGCGCCCGAGGCGAGCGCTACCGGGTCTATCTCAACTAGGCCTGGGAAGGGCGTGACTGGGGCAGCGGGGAGCCTGGATTGATGAGACACGGTGCCGTCCGCGCCGACCAGCGAGGAGCGGACGCTGGTCGACCCGACGTCGATCACGAGGACCGTCATGGGAGCAGGCCGAGCTTTCCAGGGTTGAGGATGCCGTTTGGGTCCAATGCGCCTTTCAGTGCGCGTAGCACGTCTAAGCCGGCGCCAAGATGCTGCTTCATGTAGCCAGCCCTGTTTAGGCCGATCCCGTGATGGTGCGACACGGTACCGCCGTTGCGAAGAGCCGCAAGGGTCACAGCGTCGAAAGCTTCCTTGTAGAACGCTTCGGCGGCGCTATCGGGGGTCCACGAGGGACTCATCCCTGCCGTCTGTCCAGCATCGCTGTACCTGCCGGTGTCGGCCGGTCGTCCGGCGAAGGTGAAGTACAAGCACGCACCGTCACTGTACGCGTGCGACTGATGAGCGGACGCTGCGACGGTGCCCTCGACGCCGCGAAGAGCTGACAAGGCCTCCGAGTACATGGCGGGTAGGGCACCCCAAGAGCCGGCCACCTCGACAGTGTCCACGACCAGCCCGGCGGCGACCAGGCCTGCAATGTCGGGGATCTCGTTTCGGTGCTTGAACCACTGCTCTACGGGATCAGGTCCCAGCTGCGACGCCTCCCCGCACTCCTCGTCGACGACCCTTTGTGTAGCTTCTAACATCACCGGGTCAGCCTCGTCGGCTACTAGAAGTACGCAGACGCCGGCGAAGGCGAAGTTGCGCTCGGACTCAGTTCGGTCGTAAAGGCGCAGAACCGCGGGCGTGGCTCCGCGTTGGAGTACACGCCTGCAAGCTTCGAGACCTGAGTCGAAATCTTTGAAGCCGTAGGCAAACCGTGTCGTCGCAGCGGGCACCTTATGCGCTCGCAAGCGGACCGAGGTGATCACCCCGAGGGTTCCTTCGCTTCCGAGGAAAACTTGGGTCAGGTCGGGGCCTGTAGCGGACTTAGGGTAGGCACCTCCGGTGTCAACTACGGTGCCGTCTGCCAGGACTACCTCTAGGGCTGTCACCATGTCCTCGATCTTGCCGTAGCGCGTCGAGAACTGGCCCGCTCCCCGGCAAGCAACCCATCCCCCCACGGTCGAAAGTGCCATGGACTGGGGCCAGTGGCCGACGGTCAGGTCATGGGAGCTTCGCAGCTCGTTCTCAAGGTCCTGCCCGAACGTCCCGGCCCCCACCTGTACCGTACGGCTTTTGGCATCGACGTCGCTAATACCGTGCAGAGCGGTCACGTCCAGCGACACCCCGGAGCGCAGGGGTAGGCTCGCCCCGCAGACGCCGCTTGCGCCGGCGAAAACCGTGAGAGGGACTCGCTCGCGGTTGCACAGAGCTGACACTGCGGACACCTCTTGGATTGAGCTCGGGACGGCCACCAGTTGAGGTAGGCAAGGTTGGCGTCCTTGTGAAGCCCACACCGCCGAAAGCGGCCACCAGTCACGGCCCGCTTCGACACGTGCAGCGTCGTCGTGGAGGACAGTCCCACATACCCCTCTTAGCCGGGAGGCGAAAGCCTCTGGCAGGGTGTGCGACGATCGGGAAAGCGCAAAGCGCACCGGGTTAACCGCCGACGAGGCGTCTAACGCTCCGGGGGGCGGGGTCCGCTTGGCGGTCACGACTGTCCGTGAGCCTCGGCTGCTACTCCCTCAGCGTGGAGCTCGGCGGTGACGCTCGCTTTGAACTCCAAGGCTTGGCGGCGAACCTCCTCGGTGTTCCACCCGAGCTGTTCACCGAGAAGTTCCGCCACCCGCTGCGAGCATTCGACAGCGGCTTGGCGGTCGAGGATCCTAGCTCTAGTCCGTCGGGACAGTACGTCGTCCACGCTTTGGGCCATTTCCGCTTGAGCCGCCCAGACCACCTCCACTTCCAGGTAGGGAAGGTTCGGGTGTAGCCGGCGAGCAAGTTGCGGCTGGTCGTCGCACAACGAGAGCACGTCGGCGGTCTCGGAGCCGTGACGTCCCGCGAGGTGCCTGAAGTCGGCGTCACTGACCCCGAGGGACCGTGCCTTGTCCGCGGTGCCCTGATCGGGCCGGCCCGAGTTCGCAGCGCCGACGAGAGGAAGGTGTTTGGTCGGTGAGGCCACGAGCCCAGCTTTGGTCGAGCCAACCCCGGCGCCTCTTCGGGTGGCGACCACAGCTTCGACACGTCGACGGGCGCGCCGTACCCGAGGATCGGACGTCAAGCGAGTCAGACGCTGCGAGCCCGTAGCAGGCCGGTCGGCGAGAGCGTCCACAGCGTCGGCGGCCATTTTGCGGTAGGTGGTCAGCTTGCCGCCGGTGACAGTCACGAGACCGTTCGAAGCGACGATAACTTTGTGACGTCTAGACAAGTCGGCGGTGCGGGCGGAGGACGCGTCGCTCACGAGGGGGCGGAGACCAGCCCAAGTTGCTGTCACGTCGCGGACGGTCAGGTTCGCTGACGTCCAAGCGTTGACAGCGCCGAGCACGTAGTCGATGTCCTCCGGGGTGCACTGCGGGTCATCAAGGGGACCGTCGTAGTCGGTGTCGGTCGTGCCCACATAGGTGTAACGTCCCTCGCCCGACGGTGATGTCGCCTCGTCGGCAGCCCAGGGGACCACGAACACTGACCGCCGGTCACCAGGAACGCTTATGACCGAGGCGTAGTCACACGGCAGGCGCGACGACGGCACGGTGACATGGATCCCCTTGGCCGGGCGCAGTGAGAACCCTGAGCTGCGCTTCGAACTCGCGGCTGCGACCTGAGCGGACCATACTCCGCCGGCGTTGATTACGTGGCGAGCCCTTACCACCGTGCCGTCGCTGAGCCGGGCCCCGCATACCTTGGAGTCCTCCTCAAGTAGCTCCTCGACAGGCGAATAGTTCGCTACACAAGCTCCTAGCGATGCGGCCGTCCTGGCGAGCGCAAGGGTCAGGCGGGCGTCGTCAGCCTGGGCATCCCAGTACAAGAACGAGGCGACGAGAGTCTCCGAACGCAGGACGGGGAAGTGCTCTAAGGCCTCCGCGGCGGTGATACGACGATGACGCTTGCCGATCCGGATTCCGCCAGTGATGTCGTAGAGCCACAGCGCACTCTGGTAGGCCTTGGCGACGCTTCGCGACGCCACTCCGTCTTTTCCGAAAAGCGGTATGAGAAACGGCAACGGGTGGACCAGGTGAGGGGCGTTGCCTAAGAGTATCTGGCGTTCGTGGAGGGCCTCGTAGACAAGCAGGTAATCCTGCTGCTGCAGGTAGCGGAGACCCCCGTGGATCAGTTTGGAGGATTTGGAGGAAGTTCCAGAAGCGATGTCGGCTCCTTCGACCAGGGCCGTAGATAGTCCCCTGGCAGCTGCGTCCAGGGCGACGCCGCAGCCGGTCACCCCACCACCTATGACCAGCACGTCGAAAGTTTCCCTGGCCAGGCGGGACAGAGCCTCCCCGCGGTGGAACGTTGTCGTCATGGCTCCAACATACCCACTGCCAGCAGGTGGGCCATATCCAAGCTTGCCTTGGGGTGTCGTGCCGGCGGGCGTTGGATCGGTCATGTGCCCGAAAAGCGCTTGCGTGCACTAACCTGTGGCGTGGCCGTCACAGCGCCCCGGTCGTCCCAGACGGGTCAGCCCGCAAAGGACGAGACGGGTAGTGTCGGCCTGATCTCCAAAGCTTCAAACTAAACGATCGAAAGGAACAGCCGGATGGCAGAGCTAAAGGGCTCCAAGACTCACGACAACCTAAAAGAGGCTTTCGCCGGTGAGAGCCAGGCGAACCGGCGCTACCTCTACTTCGCCCAGAAGGCCGACGTAGAGGGCTACCCGGACGTCGCGGCGCTTTTCCGCTCGGTGGCCGAAGGTGAGACCGGCCACGCTTTCGGTCACTTCGACTTTCTCGCCGAAGTAGGGGACCCTGTGACGGGAGTAGCCGTTGGCGAGACCGAGGACAATCTAAAATCTGCTATCGAAGGCGAGACCTACGAGTACACGGAGATGTACCCCGGCTTCGCCAAGACCGCCCGCGAAGAGGGTTTTGCCAACATCGCGGAGTGGTTCGAAACTCTTGCGAAGGCAGAGAAAAGCCACGCCGGGCGTTTCACCAGCGGTCTTCAAAGCGTTTCTTGAAGTCCTGACCGTTGGGAACCATGAGTTGCAGTCTCGACGGGTGCCGGGGGCTTAAGCTCTGACTGCTACATACGACCCTAAGCACCCGTCGTACTTCGTGGAGTCCGACCTGCGCCAAGAGATGACCCGGGTCTACGACCTCTGCCATGGCTGCCGGCTGTGCCTTTCGTTGTGCCCGTCTTTCCCGACTCTCTTTGACGCTATCGACGCCCACGACGGCGACGTGGAGGCTCTTAGCGCCGCCGAACAGGACAAGGTCGTCGACGAGTGCTACCAGTGCAAGCTCTGCTATGTGAAATGCCCGTACGTGCCTCCGCACGAGTGGCAGCTGGACTTCCCGAGGCTGATGCTTCGAGCTTCCGCGAACCGTCCCAAGACGGTCGCTCAGCAGGTGACGACGCAGGTGCTCGCCAGGACCGACCTAGCCGGGCGCGCCGGGAGTTACCTTGCCCCGGTGGTCAACGCCGCATTGTCCAAGCCTGGCTCCTCCGTACGCAGGGTCTTGGAGAAAGCGGTAGGCATCTCCTCCCAGAGGGTGCTTCCCCCTTACGTAAAGCTTCGTTTCACCACCTGGTTTGCGCGCAGGCGAGCTGAGCGAAACGCGAGGCTCACAGGCCCCTGGCAGGCTAGAGCAGCCGTGTTTCCCACCTGCTTGGTCGAGTACCAGAATCCTGCGGTCGGCCAAGATCTGGTCAAAGTCTACGAGCGCAACTCGGTGGACACTGACGTCGTCGATGGTGCCGGCTGTTGCGGCGCCCCTTGGCTGCACAGCGGGAACTTCGAAGCTTTCGAACGCCAAGCCCGCAAGAACCTGCCTGCCCTTGTCGCAAGTGTCCGGGCCGGTCGTGACATAGTGGTAAGCCAGCCCACGTGCGGGTACGTGCTGAAAAGGGACTACGTCGAATACCTCGGCGGTGAGGACGCGAAGGCGGTCGCCGAGCACACCTACGACGCGTGTGAGTTCCTGTGGAAGCTCCACAAGGATCCCGACAAGAGCTTCGACACTGAGTTCCCGGGCGACGTGCCGCAGAGCATCGCGTACCACGCCCCTTGCCACCTTCAAGCTCAGAACGTCGGTCTGCGCAGCCGTGACCTCCTAAAGCTCACAGGGGCGAAGGTGACGACCGTGGCGAAATGCTCGGGCATCGACGGGACGTGGGGTCTACGCCAGGAGAACTACGACCTCGCCCGTAAAGTCGCCGAACCTCTAGAGAAGGCCATCGACAAGGCAGATCCGACGGTCGTAGCGGGGGACTGCGACCTAGCTAACACCGCAATCCGCCAGGGTACGGGCAGGATCTCGCGTCATCCGCTACAAATCATCGCTCGTGCGTACGGGATACCAGAGGAGCGAGGTTAACGCTGTGGCCCCCCGGGTTTTGACCCTCGACGATATCCTCGACGCACGCGCTTACGAACGCCAGCGTGACGTGATGCGTAACCGGGTAATATCACTGAAGGAGTCGAGAAGGGTCGCTGTGGGGCCGGTCGTCAGCCTTGTGTTCGAGAACCGTGACACGGTCCTCTTCCAGGTGCATGAGATGGCCCGAGCGGAGAGAGCCTTCAGCGATGACGCGGTGGAGGAACTGCTCAACACCTACAACCCGCTCATTCCACAGCCTGGCCAGCTATCAGCGACGCTGCTGATCGAGTTGACGACCAAGGCGGAGATGGAGCACTGGCTCACGCGTCTCGTGGGTATCGAAACGGCGGTTCGTTTCGAAGTCGCCCGTGCCGGGTCGCCTACTGTCGTGGTACCTTGCCGAGTAGAGGAAGCCCACGCAGCGAACCTGACTCGCTCCGAGATCACCTCGGCGGTGCATTTCATCCTTTTTGACTTCACCGCCGAGCAGGCGGATTCGTTCCTTAAAGACAGCGTGGCCTTGGTAGTCGACCATCCCTTCTACAACGAGCGCGTCGAGCTATCCGAAGCTACTAAATCGTCTCTTGCGGCTGACCTGTTCAGCTAAAAGCTGCCGGTACGAAGCTCGCAGACCCTCCAGGGTGTCGGCGGGAAAGTCGATGGATGCCGCCTAGAGGCTGGACAAGCTCGCCTAAAGTTGCCAGACTATGAGAGTCGATCGGGGTTGCAGGGCAGTGAACCGACGCTTTTCCATTTTAGGCACCCAGAAGCTGGGAATGAACATGAACGAATTTAAGATCACCGCTCCGCCGGCGTGGCGCCAAAGAGCAGCTTGCCGCGGAGTTGACCCGGGAATTTTCTACCCGGTGACCGACGAGGACGCCGAGGACGCTAAGGCTATCTGCGCACAGTGCGACGTGTGCGAACTGTGCCTGCAATGGGCTTTGGATCGGCGCGAGCACGAAGGCGTGTGGGGGGGTACGACGGAGCGCGAGAGGCGGAGGATCATCCGCCGTCGCAGGCGCTCCGCATGACGATCCTGCTCCGGGATCGGGTGCCACGAAGAGCTTGACAGCGGAGCGCTTCGAGGGTTGGAGGAGCGTGCTCGGCATGCTCGCAGCCGGCGAGACGCTCAGCTCACGGCAGGCCGGGGCGGCCATGGCGGAAATCTTGCGAGGCGACGCCAGCGCCGTCCAAGTGGCGGCTTTCGTGTTCGGGATGCGCTGTCGTGGGGAGACCGACCAGGAGATGGCAGGCATGGTCGAATCTATGGTCGCTGCCTCGGAGCGTGTGGTCTTACCCCCGGAAGTCCTTGCGAAAGCTGTAGACACCTGCGGCACAGGAGGTGACCTGTCCGGGACCTTCAACGTGTCCACCGCCGCAGCCTTGGTGGTAGCCGGCTGCGGGGTGCCGGTCTGCAAGCACGGCGGTCGGGCTGCTTCTTCGAAAGCGGGATCGGCCGACGTCCTTGAGGCTCTCAACGTAGCTATCGACCTGGGTCCCGTCGGCGTCGCCCGCTGCGTCCTCGAAGCTGGCGTCGGGTTCTGCTTCGCCCCTAGGTTCCATCACGCTATGAGGCACGCGATTCCCGTACGGCGGGAGCTGGGTGTGCCCACAGCTTTCAACTTCCTCGGGCCGCTCGCCAACCCGGCCAGGGTGGGCAGGCAAGTCGTCGGGGTCGGCGACGCGGGCATGGCGCCCAAGATGGCTCGTGTCCTAGCCGCCGGGGGCGCAGAGCACGTGATCGTAGTGCACGGAGATCCGGGCCTCGACGAGCTTTCCACGCTGGGACCGTCGACGCTACACGAGTACCGTCGTGGCTCTCCGCCTGGCGAGCAGTTCAGGTCGTGGACGTTCGAGCCCTCACAGGCCGGGCTGGCCCCGGCGGTTCTCGACGACATCGTCGGGGGTGACGCTTCCGAGAACGCGGCCATAATCCGAAGCGTGTTGTCTGGTGCCAAGGGCGCCAGACGGGACATCGTAGTTCTCAACGCTGCGGCTGGGCTGCTAGTGGCAGGTCGGTGCGACGGCATACCCGAAGGGGTCGAGCTCGCAGCCGCAGCCATCGACGACGGCAGAGCCCAGGAGCGCCTCGACCTGCTTGTGACCGTGTCTCAGCGGGAGCGTTCGAATGGAGGCGCCTAGTCGGCATCTCCGGCGGAACCGACCTCCCACACGGCGTCAAGATCAGACTTTCGATAGGCTTGAAATGCTATGAGGGTAGACGTAGAGACGATGCCGTCGAGACTTGCTATTCGCCTCGTGACTACCTCAGCAAGGTCTTCATGATGGCGTACGCGTACTACTGCCACGATGTCGGCTTTGCCCGCCACCGAGTACACCTCGCTTACGCCGTCCGTCTCTGCCAGTTCGACGGCTAGGTCGGCGAGCCGGCCCGGTGTTGCGTCGATCAGCACGAAAGCATGGATCATCACCCTAAGCTAGCGCCGAGGTGCTCACCACGACAGGTATCGGAAGGAGTGTCTCACCCTCCTGAAACAATGTCGACCATGAAAACCTTGTACATCGGCTGTGACCACTGCACCATGGCCGGCTCGTCGTGCTGCGAGGACTGCGTGGTCAGCTTTATCTGCGACCGTGACCCCGACGACGCAGTGATCATCGACGCTACCCAGAAGCGAGCTCTAACCCTTCTTGGCCAAGCAGGTCTCGTCCCCCCTCTTCGCTACCGCGCCTGCGGCTAGGTCGCACCTGGGTCTGTCGCGCCGGCAGCCCGAGTCGCGCCGGCAGCCCGAGTCGCGAGGAGCACGCCCAGGCTGCTAGCGTCTGGTACAGGCGGCTCCCGGTCGACCTCGCCCAACATGGCCGGCCGTCGGCATGGGACACAGAACAGTTTGATCAAGCATCTTCTAGTCACGAACGACTTCCCGCCCAAGGTTGGGGGAATACAAAACTATCTCTGGGAGCTTTGGCGGCGCCTTCCCCCCAGCGACTTCGTGGTTCTAACCTCCCCCTACAAAGGGGCGGAAGCTTTTGATCGGTCGCAGCCTTACCGGATCGTCCGCACGAAGGAGCCCGTGCTGCTGCCGAGCCCGATAATGGTGAGGCGGATACGTGCCCTGGCCAGCCAGTTCGGTGCGGCTCTTGTCGTCCTCGACCCGGCGGTACCGCTGGGTGTGGTGGGACCGCACCTAGGCTTGCCGTACGCGCTGGCGCTTCACGGTGCCGAAGTGACCGTTCCTGCCCGTCTCCCGGTGGGAAAACAGGCCATGGCGTGGGCGCTCGGCGGGGCGAAGCTCATAATCGGAGGCGGTACCTACCCGATCGCCGAGGCGAGACGGGCGCAGCCGCAGCTACCGCCGGTGGTCGAAGTTCCTCCCGGCGTCGACGCCGAGCGCTTCAGGCCCCTACCCCCGGATGAGCGGGCCCGGGTGCGGCGCTCGTTCGGAATCTCCGGCAAAACGCGCCTTGTGCTGAGCGTTAGCAGGCTTGTACCTCGCAAAGGCATGGACGTTCTAATCCAAGCGGCGTCACTTCTGAGCTCTACCGGCGACTTTCCCGACCTCGAAGTAGCTGTCGCCGGGACTGGCCGGGACCGGGAGAGACTGCAGAGGCTCATTCGCAAGTCTGGTTCCCCAACCCGGCTTCTTGGCAGGGTAGCGGACTCGGACCTGCCCGGCTTGTACGGGGCGGCTGACGTGTTCGTGCTGTGCTGCCGAACCCGCTGGGGCGGTCTGGAACAGGAGGGTTTCGGCATCGTTCTGCTCGAAGCGGCCGCCGCCGGGCTGGCGTGCGTTGCTGGTAACAGCGGAGGAGCCAAAGAGGCGGTCTCCGACTGCCATACCGGTTTCGTGGTCCGCGACCCCGGGGACCCTACCCAGCTCGCTGGCTATCTAAAACGTCTTCTCGACGACCCAGGGCTCGCCGCTGCGATGGGAGCCGCCGGCCGGGCG
Source organism: Actinomycetes bacterium (assembly GCA_021799445.1). Classification (GTDB taxonomy): domain Bacteria; phylum Actinomycetota; class Acidimicrobiia; order Acidimicrobiales; family Palsa-688; genus JAJZAM01. The sequence goes on along the minus strand of JAJZAM010000015.1, from coordinate 17,420 downwards.
AGAGCGCAAGCAGAGTTCTCCTACGACTCGCTGGCCGCAAGGCTGCGCGAAGCTATCGACTCGGCCGGTCTGGCCGGATGACACCAGCGTGGTTTCGCTTGACGGCCAACTGGTACTACCGTGCATTCTGGGTCAACGCGCCGAGGAGGTACCCGCAGTGCAGGAACAGGTAATCGAGCGGATGCTCATAGACGCCTCTCCCGAGGAGTGCTTCGCGGTCCTCACAGACTTCGAGCGCTACAGCGAATGGGCGGCCGATGTTAAGTCCGTCCACGTGGAAAGCAGGGACGACGTAGGCCGAGCGGCGGTGGTAACTTTTCGTGCCGCCGCCTTCGGGCGGAGCACTTCCTACACACTCCGCTACGACTACGAGGGTGCACCTTCGAGGTTGTCGTGGGTGCAGGTGGACGGGGACCTGACCGGCCAGCTTGACGGTTCCTACCACCTAGCCGCGACTGAAGCCGGTGAAACCGAGATCGAATACCGGCTCGTAGTCGACCTAAAGGTACCGCTGCCGGGTTTCGTGAAGCGCAGAGCGGAAAGCCGCATCATGGGTACCGCGCTGCGCGACCTGAAAGCGTTCGTCGAGGCGCGAAGGGCGCGATCGGCAAACTAGGAGCGGTTGAGGCCGAGAAACTGCCTGACCCGCCAGGCAAGGCTGGGACTCCGGAACTTGGCGGTAAAAGATAAGCCGGTGGAGCCGGCTCCCGCCAACGGGAGCGGCGCTGTCAGCTTCAGCGTCGAGACCGGGCCGCTGGCGACGCCGAAAGGCGCCGGGGATGCCGGCAAGATCTCCACGTGGGCTGGGGTTCCAGGCGGGTACACGGTGCTAAGAGCGTGGGCGGTAACCGAAAGCCCAGTCTGGCCGGCCCAGGACACTCGGTACACTGGGGTTCGAGCGGCCAGCACTGTCCGCGGTCGGAACGTAGCGTAAGCGGCGGCCGTTAAAGCGTTCGCCGAGTTGAGAGCCGCCTGGACCAAGGGACCCTGGTCCTGTCCGAGCACCACCCCGTAGAGGGTGACTGGCGTGCCGTCGACAGTTCTTGTCACCGCCCATACGAGGCAACCCCCGGCAGCGCCCGTCGAGCCGGTCTTGATGCCCGTGTAGCCGTCCTTGCCGACCAGACTGTTGTAGTTGCTTACTGTACCGACTAGGGGTAGCGACACGGCTGGCATGTCGACTATCTCGGCAAAGACGGGTATCGCCATCGCCTTTCGCGCCAAGATGAGCAGGTCCGCGGCGCTTGAGCGCGAAGCAGAGTCGAAGCCGCTGGCGTCTGCGTAGGAAGTGTTGCTCATCCCTAGAGCTTTTGCGGTGGCGTTCATCTTAGCCACGAAAGCGTTTTGAGACCCGGCGTCGAAAACTGCCAGGATGTCGGCCACGTTATCAGCCGACGGTATCAGCAGCGCTTCTAATGCGGTCAGCTCGGAAATCTGCTCCCCGGCTGTCACGGCGATGAGCGACTGATCCTCGGCTATTCGCTCGGGCAGCGTGGCCGCTTCGGCGGCGGTTACTGTGATGGCCGGACCTTGAGCACCGAGCGCCAACGGATGATCGCGCAGCACCACGTAGGCCGTCATGATCTTGGTGACGCTTGCAATAGGTACGGAAACGGTGGCTTTCTGTGCGGCAAGCACCTGACCGGAGGAGGTCATGATCTCAGCTTCGCCTTGAGCTGGCAGGGCGATGCGAGGAGGCCTGCCCGGCACAGACGAAACCGGCAAGGGGAGTGGTGTAGCCACAGGAGCTGCGATCGCCGCCTGGTCTGCGAGGACCACAACGACCGCCGCGCCGAGCAGCAAGACCGCCAAGACGACCGAGGCGCCGGCGGTTCGCTTCGACACCACTCGTCTGCGGCTCCGGCGCAGGTGCGCTCCCGGTGCTATCGGAACACCGCCGGGCGCCACGAACGCCGAGCGAAGTGAAAGGATCGCGAAGCGGCGGAGAGGTTTCTTCCTTTCACTGCGAGGCCAGTAGTTTCAGCTCAGAACTCGCTTGTTGAACGACCGGATCCCGAGTGAGACGAACACGATGGAAAAGCCTACCAGGACTGGGTAGACGACGTAGAGGTGCATGTGAGGCACGGCGGTGAAGGCTGCTCGCATTCCCTCGTTGACGTATATCAACGGGTTGATCAAAACCAGCGTCTGAAGCCATTTGAACCCGCCTATCTTCACCGAAGCCAGACGGGTCCACGGGTAGTAGGTGCCACCGAGAAACGTGATCGGCAGCACGATGAAACCGAACATCAACCCGATGTTGCGAGGTTCGAACGCGCAGCCGAGGAGCAGGCCTAACGAACTGAAGGCTATGCACGTGAGCGGGATAAGGGTCAGAGCTACACCCCATTTGATGTCGAAGACGGGGTGCACGCCGGCTGCGTGCACGACGGCCGCTATCGGGAATACGATGACCGCAGCGAGGATCCCCTGAACGACGCCGGACAGGATCTTGGCGACCGCTACCAGCCAGACGGGGCAGGGGGCTTGGACCCTGTCCTCGATCTCCCTGGTGAAACCGAACTCCTGAGCAAGAGTCAGCGCTACCGACTGCACGCCTTGGAACATCACCGAGATACCGACCACGCCCGGAACTAGGACAGTAGCGAAAGACGCCGACCCCGACCCGCCCCCAACCGACTGGCCTATCTCGGGAAACACGAACAAAAAGACGAAGACGAGCAGGAACGGCTGTATCAAAGTGCGAAGCACGAACTCGGCGAGATGCTTTCTCAGCACGGTGAGATCCCTCAGCAAAAGGGCCCCCAAGGCGGTCCAACTGGCGCGAGCGGCGCTGCGTTTCGCGTCGGTCGTGATCGTCATCGACCCGCTCAGCGAGCTGCCAGGTATGTCTACGGCTGTCATCAGTCTCTAAGCTCCTTGCCCGTCAGGTCTATGAACACAGTCTCCAGCGTCGGTTCGGACACGGAGATGTCCAAGATGGAAGTGCCGACGCGCTCTGCCGTTGCTACCACCTTCGGAAGCAGGCCAGTCCTGTCCTTTACCTGCAACTCCAAGCCTGCTTCTAGCGGTCTGATCGTCACAGACGATCCAAGGTCAGCCCGCAGCGTGTCGACGAGAGCTTCCGCAGACCCACCGGTCTTCACCCGGACGACACTGTCCACGCCTACAGAGGCTTTGAGAGCGTCGGGCGTGTCAAGAGCGAGGATCCGCCCGTGGTCCATGATCGCCACGCGAGCGCAAAGCTGGTCGGCTTCTTCCATATAGTGCGTCGTCAGCAGGATTGTCTGCCCGGCCGAGTTCAGCTCGCTCAGCACCTCCCAAAGTGCCAAACGGCTCTGGGGATCCAAGCCTGCCGTCGGTTCGTCGAGGAAAAGCACCGCAGGGCGGTGCAGCATGGCGCGCGCTACCATCAGGCGTTGCGCCATACCCCCAGACAACGCGTAGACGGAGGCTTTCGCCCACTTCGACAGGTGGAACTGCTCCAAGAGCCGGTCGGCTTCGGAACGGCTCTGCTTGGCGGCCATGCCGAACATGCGACCGTGGAAGTACAGGTTCTCCCACACGTTGAGCTGACGGTCGAGGGTGTTTTGCTGAGATACCACGCCGATTAGCTGCTTGGCGAGAGCGGGGTGGTGGATCACGTCGATACCTCCGACGTAAGCCTCGCCGGCGGTAGGTATCACCCGGGTGGTCAGCATCCCAGCCGTGGTCGTCTTGCCAGCGCCGTTCGGGCCGAGGAGGCCAAAAATTTCGCCTCGCCTGACTTCCAAGTCGAGGCCGTCGACAGCCTTAAAATCAGTTCCCGGGTAGGTTTTGGTCAAGCCTACGGTGCGTATCATGGCGTCGCGGGCTTGAGCGACCGCAACCTGGCCGGCCCTGTTATCGTTCGTGTAGTGATGCATGCCGAGATGTCAGACTAGGCGAGTGCTAAAAGATAGTGGAGACCGAACACGGGGGTCGCTGCTTCTCGCTGCAGCCCTGGACGGCGTCCCCGAAGCGGTGGTGATCTGCGACACGACCGGTGCGGTCGTGTTCGAGAACGCTTCCGCACAGCAGGTCCTCTCGGCGAGACCGTCGGATGCTGTGCTGGTGCAAGCCGTAGACGAACTGGTCGCCGACGCCCTCGGCGGGGCCGAGCCTCACAGGAGGGTCGAGCTTCTGTCTCCGTCAAGGCGCACCTTAGCGGTGCGGGCGTTTCCGGTGGCTTCGCCACCCGCGGGTGTGGTAGCCGTGATCGAGGACATCTCTGAAAGACTCCGCCTTGAAGCCGTCCGGCGGGACTTCGTAGCCAACGTAAGCCACGAGCTGAAGACTCCGACTGGAGCGATCGCGCTCTTGGCGGAAACAATCGAGGGAGAAACAGACCCCAAGGTAGTGTCTCGCCTCGTTGAAAGGTTGGGCGCTGAGGCCGACAGGCTCAGCCGGACGATCGACGATCTGCTCGACCTTTCGCGCATCGAAGCGAATGAGAGCGCAGCTGATGACGACGTCGACGTGGCTGCCCTGGTCGAAGACGCCCTCGCCCCTCTGCTAGAAGCAGCGGAAAGTCTCAGCGTCGTCGTGTCGCCACCCGCCGTCGACCCGGGCCTTCGGGTGAGAGGAAGCCGGCGGGACCTTCGCTCGGCCGTGTCGAACCTCCTGGACAACGCCATAAAATATTCGGAGGCCGGAGGGAAGGTCCAAGTCGAGGCGCACAGGACGCACCGTGGCGTGGAGATCTCCGTGTCCGACCACGGCATAGGTATACCGTCGAGGGACCTCGGCCGGATCTTCGAACGCTTCTACAGGGTTGACCGGGCCCGGTCGCGCTCGACAGGCGGAACCGGTCTCGGCCTTTCTATCGTTCGCCACGTGGCAACGAACCACGGTGGGAGAGTGAAAGTCCGCTCGGTCGAAGGTGAAGGCTCGACTTTCACTCTTATACTGCCCGAAGAGGCATCCAGGGGCGTCAGATGACCTCGCCGTCGGTTTCGGTTCTCGTCGTCGAGGACGAGGAGTCTTTCATCCAGGCTTTAAGCGTCGGCTTGGGCAGGGAAGGGTTCGACGTAACCGTCGCCCGCAACGGAGCTGAGGGCATCGAGCTGTTCGAGTCGACCAGCCCCGACATTGTCCTTCTCGACCTGTGGCTGCCCAAAAGATCCGGTTTAGACGTGTGCAGGCACATAAGGGAGAGGAGCCGTGTGCCGATCATCATGGTCACCGCCAAGAGCAGCGAGACCGACACAGTCGTCGGTCTGGAGGTCGGTGCGGACGACTACGTCACCAAGCCTTTCCGCCTGAGCGAGTTGATCGCCCGGATGAGGGCGGTGATGCGCCGCTCCGGGGCTGCCTCTGAGGGATCCACCAGCGACGAGAAGATAGTCATCGACAATCTCGAGCTCGACCGGAGCCGCCACGAGGTCTACCTGGACGGGCGCAAGGTCTCGCTTCCCCTAAAAGAGTTCGAGCTACTAGAGAAGCTTATGGCTAGCGCTGGCAGGGTCGTCACGCGCGACGCCATCATCGACGAGGTATGGGGACGGGACTACGTCGGGGACACGAAAACCCTCGACGTTCACGTCAAACGGTTGCGTGCGAAGGTCGAAGCCGACCCGTCCAAGCCCGCCAAGATCCTCACTGTCCGGGGAGTGGGCTACAAGTTCGACCTCGATCAGGCTGCCAAAACCCCTCCGCGAGACCAGACCGCAGCGGGTGACTTCACCCCGGGTGCCGAGGTTAACCCGTCTAAACACGCAGGAGTCGAGCGGAGTGCGCAAGCCTGATGAAGCTGCGTACGCACGCAGGGCGCTACACTCCTGTCTTGAGGGACCGTGGCCAAGGGGATCACCAGTCGAGCTTCGAGGACGCCGTCGAGGTGAACCATCAGGTATCGCTTTATGACTCGCTGACGGGACTAGCGAACCGGTCGCTGTTCGCTTCGTGGATAGCCGAAGCGGCTTCGCAAGCAACCCCTGAGCGACCTCTCACGCTGGTGGTGATCGACATAGACGGTTTCAAAGAGCTCAACGCGTCGCTAGGTACTGCAGTGGGCGACCAGATACTCGTCGAGGTCGCTCGGCGCATCGAGGTCAGCGCCGGTCCGAACGCGAAAGTGGCCCGCACCGGGGGGGACGAGTTCGCGATGATCGCCGACCCGGGAGGCTCGTACCTGTCGGGGGACGCGCTCGCTCGGCGAGCATTGGATCTCATCGTTGAGCCGCTCAGAGTAGCCGCGATCGACCTGCGACTGTCGGCGACCGCAGGGGTTGCCGAGAATCCCGGCGACGTGGTCAGCCCCCTGGACGCTTTGAGCAAAGCTGAAGTGGCGCGTGGGCAGGCCAGAAGCTCCCGTAAGAGGACGCATCGTTATACCGACTCGTTGCTGAGCAGCTCTAGGCGGCGGATCGCCCTGGCGTCAGATCTTCGTTATGCAATCGAGGAGGACCTCCTTGAGGTCTGGTATCAGCCCGTTGCGCGGATGAGCGACGGCCACGTGACGGGCATAGAAGCGCTGGCCCGATGGTCGGACTCCGACAAAGGCGTGGTGGCGCCCTCCGAGTTCATTCCCCTAGCCGAAGAGGACGGAACAATCGCAGGTTTAACATCCCGGGTGCTGCGGACAGCGCTGAAAGACCTTCAGCGCCTGCGCGGCCTTGGCTACGACTTGACCTTGGCGGTCAACGTGTCGCCAGGTCTTCTCGACGACTCGGAGCTGATGACGGCGATCCTGCCAGCGTTGGAGTCCCACGCCGTGCCGGCTGGCCGCCTGTCGCTCGAAGTCACCGAGACCGCCCTTCTAGGCGATTCGCGGGCGCCCGGAGCCGTTCTTGGGGACTTGGTTAGGAGCGGGGTGCACGTAGCGATCGACGACTTCGGCACGGGCTTTTCTTCCCTGGCCCGCCTCAGCGACCTTCCTGTCGACACCATAAAGCTTGATCGCAGCTTCGTCTCCCAGGTCACAGCGGGCGGATCGGAGCAGGCGGTCGTCAAGACCATCCTCGAACTGGGGCGCAGCCTCGGCTACCGGGTAGTCGCCGAAGGGGTCGAACGCGTCGACACCTGGAACGCTCTACGAACCTTAGGCTGCGACCTTTTGCAGGGGTATGTGATATCCCCGGCGAGACCGTTGGAGGAGATCGAGCGGTGGTTCGCGTCCCACCCCGGCGGAACGCGAGTGCTCGCCTGACCGGCTGATGCAGCCGGCGGTCAACACGCTGGGTCCGGGCGAGCTAGCCCACCTGCTTTGGGCCTTCGAACGCGGGATCGACCCGCCCGAAGAGCTCCTAGAACCGTTACCTCTAGTCGCCGTCGAAGACGGCCAGGCGCTCCTGGGAGACTCTAGGAGCCTTGCGGTGAGCTTCCCGCTCATCGTCGTGGTGGTCGGTGCTGGAACGGGATTTAAAGACCGCGACGACCGGGACGGTCCCTACGACGTAGCTTTAAGCGAGACGGTATCCTCTCCGAGGGCTCCGTGGGTGCGCGTCGGCGATCTCCACACGGCGCTACACCAGTTGGCGTCGAACGTCGCAAAAGCGCCGCTGGCGGCCGTGACCTTCATCCAGTTGCTTCGCGCCACGGCAGGCGCCTCGCTACAGCAGGGTCTTGCCGCCGAGTCGTTGGCATACTCGACTCTTCAAGGAGCTTCAGAGCACGGCGAATGGCTGGCAAGCAGGCGGGGGATCAAGGCTCGTCTTTCTCCCTCCGACATACAAAGCGAGCCGCCGGTGGTAGCGACGCGCTCCGGCGGCGTGCTCCGCGTCGAGTTGAACAGGCCTAGGGTTCACAACGCGTACAACTCTTCGATGCGAGACGCCCTGTGCGAAGTGCTGAGCGTGGCAGCTGTCGACACCTCCACGTCGCTGCATTTGAGCGGCAGGGGGCAGTCCTTCTGCAGCGGAGGCGACCTGTTCGAGTTCGGTTCCTGCCGGAACCCGGCGCTGGGGCATCTGATTCGCACGCGACGCAGCCCGGCTCGCCTGCTTGCAGCGTTATCGGACAGGACTCGTGCCGTCGTGCACGGTTACTGCGCAGGTTCCGGGTTGGAGTTAGCGGCGTTTGCCTCGAGCGTCGTAGCCGACGGTGATGTCACGATATGGCTACCGGAGATCTCCATGGGTCTGATACCGGGAGCGGGAGGAACTGTCAGCATCCCGCGACGAGTCGGACGGTCCCGGGCGGCGTGGCTGGGTCTGAGCGGGGAGAGGATCAGCACCTCTACCGCCGTAGCCTGGGGTCTTGTGGACGGTTGGCTCACCCAGAACGCGTCGTCGGGTGGATCGCTTTAGGCTCGTTAGGCGCGTTCTATCAGGGCAACTGATGCTGCGGTGACAATGTCGCGGACTGCTGCGCCGACCGCCTCTCGAGTCGGAGGGGCAAGCAGCTCCGACGCTTTGTCAGGTTCCAACCTCACCGCTAGAACGCCTGGCTCGTCTCGTGTGGTGACACCAGACGCTTTGGCAAACACTGCCCTCATGGCAGCGTTGTCGTCTAATACGTGCGCTACTAGGAGCTCCACGCCAGCCTGCTTTGCGGCTACGCCGATCGCTCCGAGTAGCACCGTGGCGATACCGCGGCCCTGGTTGTCGTCGGTCGTGGCGAACGCAACCTCGGCTGTGAGCGGGTTGTCGGTGCGGACGTAGCGGGCGGTTGCAAGACCGCTCCCGTCTTTTGCGTCGATCGCCACCCAAGCGAAGTGCTCGACGTAGTCTATGTCTACGAGGTAGTCGATCAACTTTTGTGACGGCTGCGCCGAGCTGAAGAAGCGCCGTCTCAGCGATTCAGCGGACAGCTTCCTCACCGCTTCGACGAGCGCTGTTCGGTCAGTCGGAAGCAACGGTCGCAGAAGGACAAACGAGCCGTCTTTCAGCTCGACGGGTATCGGCTTGCAGTCCTGAGCAAGACGCCTGGCAGCCACCTCCTGGATCCGCTCGCGCACGGAGCGCACGCCGAGGAGGAAGTCCAAAGCTTCAGCTCCGCCGGAGACGACTTTGCAGTCGCACAGGGTGCGCAGAGTAGCGTTCCGTGGCACGGAGCGAAGCACTGCGAGCTCGCCTAGTATCGCGCCCCTGCAGGCGACCGCCAACCTTGTGGCACTCTCCGCTGTCGTTACGATCACTTCGACCTCGCCTTCGAGGAGGATCCAGAACCTCGATCCGACTTCGCCCTGCACGCCAAGGTTGAAGCCTGCGCCAACCGACTGCATCTCCATCAGATCGGCCAGTGCGCTCAGATAGCTTGCTGGCACCCCGCGAAACAGTTCAAGGTCCGCTAGGACCTCTGGGAGGTTCTCCGCCATGCCTTAGTGAGCCCGTGTGTCTACTGGGGTGGGCCGCTCGCAAGGGTCACGGAGGCGGTTTCAGTTTGGCCGGTAGCGGTTGTCCATCCGAGCGATACCTTCTGACCGGGGTGAAGTTGCGATATGAGATTGGTTAGCGAAGCTGCTGACGTGACGGCTGAGCCGTTGAGTGACGTGATGACGTCATTGGTGACAACACCTGCGGCAGCCGCCGAACCGTTCGCAATGACTCCAGCAACCAGCGCCCCAGTCGTCGGCGAAGCCGCTGAAGTGGTGCTCACTTCGACTCCGAGGAACGCTGTCGCCCCGATGTGAACGGTTGCGCTGGCGTGACCGGATCGGATCTGCTTTGCGATAGCCATCGCCTCGTTTATCGGTATTGCGAAGCCTTCGTTACCTTGAGTTTGGAAGGAGAAACCCGTGGACGCTGCGGTGTCCATTCCGACTACCTGCCCGGACGAGTTTATGAGAGCACCGCCTGAGTCTCCCGGCTGGATTGCGGCGTTGGTCTGGATCAGGTTCGACAGCTTCTCGGTGGTTCCGTTACCGGCGTCTTGTGCGGTTATCGACTGCCCGAGAGCGGTAACCTGGCCGGGAGCACTGCTCGGGGTTCCGCCGATGCCGCCGGCGTTGCCCAGCCCGATGACGGAAGCTCCCACCTTGACGTCGGCGGAGTTACCTATGGACGCGACGGGAAGTCCGGATGCTCCCACGAGCTTGATCACCGCTACGTCCCGGGTCCTGTCGTAGCCTACGACCGTAGCCGGATAGGTCTTGCCGTTCGCTATGGCGACGGCGTGCATTGAGGTCTCGCCTTCGATGACGTGATTGTTGGTCAGCACGAAACCGTTCGAGGTGAGAATGATCCCGGTTCCAGCGGCTGCCGCTTGCTGGTATGCCAGTTGGGTGTCGATGTCCACCAGGGACCGGGCCGCTTTAGCGGCTACACCGCTGAGAGGTGGGTTAGAACCGCCAGTGCCGCTGCCGAAAGGGGACCCGCCACTAAAAGGATTGGTGGGAGTGGCCGGTGACCCCGAGCTGCCTGTGCCCCCTCCGGTGCCGGTGCCGCCGGAGCTCGACCCGGGGGACTGGCCGAGAGCGCTCTGGTTGACGTTCGACGTCCACACGCCGTGGCCTATTCCGAGACCGACCAGCAGCCCGACAGCGAGCAACAAGGCTGTAACGACGCTCGGCAGGCTTCTTTTTGGACCGCTCCTTCCCCACCCTCCCGACCATCCGCTCTTTGGATACCCCGAAGGTGACCAGCCTGGGGGTGGAGGGGACCACGAAGGTCCGTAGCCTGCCTGGTTGTAAGGGCCGGGCCCGTAGCCGCCCGGCCCGTAACCACCCTGGCTGTAAGGGCCAGGCCCGTAACCACCCTCGTTGTAAGGGCCAGGCCCGTAGCCGCCCGGCCCGTAACCACCCTGGCTGTAAGGGCCAGGCCCGTAACCACCCTGGCTGTAAGGGCCAGGGTTCGGTTGGGGTGGCGGGCCGTCGCCACCGGCAGAGCCCCCCTGACCTGCGGGCTGGCGGTGCCATTCAGGTGGCGGAGGCGGCGGGGTCCATCCACCTGCCCCTCCTTTCAACTCCTCAGGGTTTGCGCCCTGCGCCGTCGGGTTGTCTTGGGGATTGTCGGGATCGTACATGGTCTCCCACCAGGGTAGGTCAGGAACTAGGCCTATACAGCTACCACGGCCACCTGAGCATTACATGAGATATTCGGACCCCCCCGACACGGGCGTCTTCAGTGGCGGAGCTCCCTGAAGGGCGTGACCTTGTCATCGTTGGGTTCTTTGGGCAGCCCAAGGACCCGCTCGCCTATGATGTTGTGCTGGATCTCGTCGGTGCCGCCGTAAATCTGGGGTCCCTGAGCGAACAGCGCGAGCTCGGTTAGAGCTCCGGCGAGGTTCCCGCCAGGTAGACCCTCTAAGGTGGCGGCTTCGGTGGATTTGTAAGCGTGGAGCATCCCCCGTGCCCCCAGCATTCTCAGACCGAGATCCCGAGACAGCCTAAGGATGGTGCTCATAGAAAGTTTCGCGATGTTGCCAACTCCCGGAAGATCCGATCCCGCAGAGCGGAGCGCTTTTTGACGTAGCGTCATGTACCGGCCTATCTCGGTGAGGATGTGAAGCTGCGCCAGGCCCTGACGGACCGTCGGGTCGTCACTGACCTCGAGGTCTCTGGCGATGGCGCGCAATAGGCTCGCCGCTCCGGCCACACCACCGGGTCCGCCGGAACCGCCCCGCTGGCGTCCCGCCACGAGATCCCCGGCTCTTTTGGCCAGGTCCCCGGCGATCGAGCCGGGCAGCGCCGTGCTCGCCCCAGCTGACCCGCCGCCGGCTCCCAGGCCAGCACGTTCAAAGGCGAGAGTGGTGTTGGCTACCGCCCAGCCGTTTCCCACGCCGCCTATTACGGCGCTGTGGGGGACGCGAGCCTCGTTGATGAACACCTCGTTGAAAAGTGCCCTGCCGGTCATCTCCCGCAGAGGTCGGACCTCCACCCCCGGCTGTTTCATGTCGAAGGCGAAGTAGGTGATCCCCTGGTGCTTTGGCACGTCGAGGTTGGTGCGAGCCAGCAGCATGCCCATGTCAGCTACCTGACCGCCCGACGTCCACACCTTCTGGCCTGTTACAACCCATTCGTCACCGTCTCGCTCCGCCCGGCACTGCAGCCCGGCCAGGTCAGACCCGGCGCCTGGCTCACTGAAAAGCTGGCACCAAGCGTCTTGGCCGGTCACGATCCGCCTGACGTAGCGTTCAACCTGTTCGTCAGTGCCGTGGGTAGCTATCGTAGGGGCGGCTAACAGCAGCCCCAGTCCGCCGGGAGCGGGCAGCGCCCCGAAGTCAGCGATCTCTTTCTGGGCGCTTACCGCCTCGGCCCGCGAAAGGCCAAGGCCGAAGCGGTCCTTGGGCAGCGTCGGAGCGGCCCACCCCGACAATCCGAGACGGCTCCACCACTCAGCCACGCTCAGGTCGGGATCCCAGTTGAGCGACAACCATTCTCGCAGGCCGGCAAGTGTCGCCGCTTCGTTAGAAATGCTCACAGCTGCAGCTCCTTCTCGATCATCTTTGGCGAGGTTAACTCACTGATGCTACGTGTAGCAGAATCGTCGAGTGAAGCCCTTCGACGAATCGGCAGTAGAGGAGTTGGTGCTGCGCGCCGTGATGGCGCTCCGCCCGCTCGACGCACGGGAGGCCACGAGCCTGAAGTTCGCCGTCGAGCAGCTAAAGACGCTGGAGCGACCTTTCGACCGGAACGCCAACCTGGTGCACGTCACCGGCTCTGCCGTCGTAATCGGACGGCGCGGCGTCCTGCTGCACCGGCATAAGAAGCTGAAGGTGTGGCTGCAACCGGGAGGTCACATCGACGCTGGGGAGGCTCCCTGGGAAGCTGCCCGCCGCGAAGCGGAGGAGGAGACGGGGCTTCGATTCCTACCGTGGTCCGAGCCCCCGGATCTTCTCCACGTCGACGTCCACCCCGGCGGCGCCGGCCACACCCACCTTGACCTTCGTTACGCGCTGAGCGTGCACGGCGACAGCGAACCAGCACCCGGCCCCGGTGAGAGCCAGGAGGTGCGGTGGTTCGGGTGGCAGGACGCGCTGACGTTGGCTGATCCCGGACTGAGAGGACTGCTAGCGGCGCTACGCCCGTCCGGGTCCGATCCGAGCGGCCCGGCCGCCTAAGCGCCGTCCGTTAGCGGCCTCAGCAGAACTTCCTGGCTGACGGTCGCAAGGTGCGTGCCGTGGCGGTCAAACACGTGACCGGCGGCGAGTCCGCGGGGTACTCCGACTCCCTCGCAGCGAAAGTCGTGGAGTTGCCAGTCCCCGTCAGGGACGCGCTGATGGAACCAGATGGCGTGGTCGAGGCTGATCCCGCTCCAATGCCGGCCGCTCAGCCCGTCTCCGCTTTGTTGAGCTGAGCGTACGCTGTCAGTCGCCAGGTCGTCGGAAAGGTAGGCGAGGGCAGCTGCTGGGAGCACCCAGTCGTCAGCGTCGGAGTCGCGCACCTTTAGCCAGGCTGTCGTCCGGCCGTTGTCGTCGCGTAGCATTCGCCGTTCGAGCATCGAACCCCACCCCGATTCGGGGAGGTGCTCCGGTGGTTGCGCCGCGGGCATCGGGTGCGTCTGCAGGTACCGCTCCGCTTGGCCGGTCTGAAACGAGGCGGACATGTTCAAGATGGCTCCGCCTGACTGTGATGCGACGACCGACCTGGTCACGAAGCTTCGACCGTCGCGAAGCCTGTCCACGTCGAAGCGTATCGGCTGTGACGCATCCCCTCGACGAATGAAGTAGGCGTGCAGGGAATGCACGACGTAGCGAGGGTCGACTGTCGCGGCTGCCGCCACGAGCGATTGGGCAACTATCTGACCGCCGAACAGCCCGCCCCACGGGTAGCTGGGACCTTCGCCGACGTAGGAGTCAGGTCCGCGTCGATCGAGGTGCATCATCTCCTTGAAGTTCATAGATCCAGCAGTTGTGGGTCGGATAGGTGATCGAGGTGTTTCAACCTTCAGTCCTTGGTAGCAACATGGTTGGGCGTCACGTGCATGGCAGGCTCGAAGCGGCCCGCCTCTACCTGCGAGGGCTCCAGCTGGAAAGCCCGGGCGAGCTCAGCTCGACAGGAGGTGCAAGGACCCCAAAAACGTTCGGAAACAACTTCATTGCATCTCGGACAGTTAAAGCTGTCAGAAGACTCCGATCCCGCCGTAAGTGTCATATCGTCGTAGAGTATCGCGAGGGGCGGTCAGCGCAGCCCGAGCGCTGCAGCGCAAGCAGGCCACTGCCCCCAACCGGCGGCCGCTTGGAGCTTTTGAGCGGCAGCGTCCTGCATAGCGGGTGGGGCCTGGTTGGGCGTGCCGGGCATCCCTAGATCGGTCCAGGTTTGCTGCGTGAACTGGTAAGCCCCGTAGAACCCGTTCCCGGTATTGGCGGAGTAGTTCCCGCCCGACTCGCAGTTGCGCAGCTCGGCCCAGACCCCCCCTGCGGTTGGCTGCTGAGCGCTCGAGGCTGGAGAGGCTGGAGGGGTCTGGGTCTTGGAGGCCGGCGGGTTGGCTGTCCCCGGATCCGACAGGACCGGGGTGACGACACGGATCAGACCGTTCGACAGAGGTAGCCCCTGCGTCGGCGGGCTCGGGGCTACGGCCTGGCGACGTTCGGCGGCTTGGAGGTCAGCTTGGAGTACCGCTAGTTCGGAGTCGGCTCTCGCAGCGGCGTTCAAGGCTGCTGACTGGGCTTTGGCGGTTGCAGCGGTCGCCTTCCTAGCTGCGCCCAGCTCGCCTTGAAGCGTCGCCGTCGCCGAGCTTACCTGTGACTGCAAGATATGATATGCCTCTAAAGACCCTGAGATATTGCCTACGACCACGCTTAGGTAGGTATCTGTCAGCGACGTGGCGAGCCCACCCGAAGCTCGGCCAGCTGACGGGGCGCTCAGGTCGCCCACGTAGCCGGCGACAGCGGCGGAGCGTAAAGCTGCCAGGGCCCTGGCTCTCCGGGCGGAAAGGACCGCCATCTGGGCCTCATCGGCCGCAACCTGCTGGCTGAGGACGGACGCCGTTGTGGAAGCCTCCTCGTAGGCCACCGTCGCAGAGTGGACTTGTGCGGCCTCTGCTGTGACTGTCGCCTCCAGCGAGGAGATCTGGGCGGACAGCGAGACTTGCGCTGAGGCAAAGGCCGACTTGCGAACCATGACGAAAGGCGCGCTGAGCAGGACAGCTGTCGCGCCGAGGCGGACAATTGTCCTCACCGCGAACAAGCGCCGCGCATAGCCCACCGCGGCACCAGTTCGCACCAGTACGAGAAAACGTGGTGAGATGAGCAGATGATACCGCGTAGGCACGGCCTTTCACCAAGACGGCGCCCCACCCTCATTGACACAAGCGGCAAAACTTCGGTCGAGACCTGCGAAGGAGGGATTTGACAAATGCAAGACCGCAACCGGGACGTGCAGGTGAAGATGGGTGACGACTTCGTCGGCGAGGTCAGGATATGCCGTCCGCCCAACAATTTTTTCGACGCTGCTTTGATCAGGGCAATCGCCGATGCTTACGACGAGCTCGCCGACGGTGGTTGCAGGGCCGTCGTGCTGTGCTCGGAAGGCAAGCATTTTTGTGCGGGAGCAGACTTCCACGGCCAAAGCGACGCCGAGGCCCTTCCCGAGGAAGGAGCGAGCGCTTTGTACCGCGAGGCGCTCAGGTTGTTCCGGTCGAAGCTTCCCGTGGTGGCAGCCGTGCAGGGGGCTGCGGTTGGTGGAGGTCTCGGACTGGCCTGCTCGGCTGACTTTCGAGTTGCGTGCAAGGAGGCCCGCTTCGTTGCGAACTTCGCTCGTCTCGGGTTCCACCAGGGTTTCGGTTTGAGCGTTTCGCTGCCGGCTATCGTTGGTCAGCAAGCGGCGTTGGAGATGCTTTACACCGGGGTGAGGTTGACCGGAGAACAAGCCCTAGCGCGAGGTCTATGTGACCGGCTGGTTCCCGCCGACAGCCTGCTCGGCGCGGCGAGAGAACTGGCCGGGGAGATAGCAAGATCGGCCCCGCTAGCTGTTCGTTCGATAAAGGCCACCATGAGGAGCGAGCTGGCCGACAAGGTCGAGGCGGTGCTTGAAAGGGAGGACTCAGAGCAGGTTTCTCTCAGAATGACCGAGGACTTCGCCGAGGGAACCGCCGCAAGCCTGCAACGACGGGAGCCGGTTTTCAAGGGCCGCTGAAATGTATGATCACGTGCTGGATGGAGCGTCAGCGGATCTGGTGGTAGAGACCGTAACCGCCGACTCCTATCGCTATGACCAACGCAGCGCTGACCACCACAGCGAACAAAAGGTCGGCTTTGTGGCTCACGAGGGCGTAGACACCAACGAGCTGGGCGACCACAAGCAAGGCCCCGGCTGAGTAGACCAGGGTCACCTGGGCGCTGTGACCAGCTTGGATCTGCAGGTGACCGTCGGGTGCGGGAACGTTGAGCTCATCGACGTTCAGCCTACTTCGCCGGCCTGTGGCCTGCTAGGCGCCCTCAGATGCCACTCGACGTGGGAAGCTGCCCGGCCAAGGGCAGTAGCTGGTCAGTAGCGGTACTGGTCCGTCTTGAAGGGTCCGCCGAGCGGTACACCGAGATAATCGGCTTGGGCTTCCGACAGCGGCGTGAGCTTAACGCCGAGCTTGTCTAGGTGCAGACGTGCGACTTTCTCGTCGAGGTGGCGCGGCAACACGTAAACGCCGACGGGGTAGTGCTCGGTTCGCGTGTAGAGCTCGATCTGGGCTAGCACCTGGTTGGTGAACGAGGCCGACATCACGAAGCTCGGATGCCCGGTAGCGCACCCGAGGTTGACCAGGCGCCCCTCGGCCAAAACTATGACCGAGTGGCCGTCAGGGAAAGTCCACGCATCCACCTGAGGCTTTATCTGGGTCCGGGTGATGCCGGGTGTGCGGGCTAAGCCAGCCATGTCGATCTCGTTGTCGAAGTGGCCGATGTTCGCGACTATAGCGTTGTGCTTCATGGAAGCCATGTGAGCGGCGGTGATGATGTCACGGTTACCCGTGGCCGTCACGAAGATATCGGCGACGTCGACGACGTCGTCGAGCGTGAGGACTTGATAGCCCTCCATGGCCGCCTGCAGAGCGCAGATGGGGTCTATCTCGGTGATGATAACCCGCGCGCCCTGGCCCCTGAGGGACTGGGCGCAGCCCTTGCCGACGTCACCGAAACCGAACACGACGGCCGTTTTCCCGGCGATCATGACGTCCGTCGCGCGAAAGATGCCGTCGATGAGCGAATGGCGGCAGCCGTAGAGGTTGTCGAACTTTGACTTGGTCACCGAGTCGTTGACGTTGATTGCGGGGAACATCAACTCGCCACGCTCGTTGCGCTGGTACAGCCTGTGAACGCCGGTGGTGGTCTCCTCGGTGACACCCTTGATGCCCGAAGCGATACGGGTCCAAAGCCCGGGATCCTCGCGCAGCGTACGCTGTAGGGTAGCCAAGATCACCCCGTACTCCTCGGAGTCCGACGGGCCGAGCTCGGGGACGGAGCCCGTCTTTTCGCACTCGACGCCGAGATGGACCAGCAGCGTCGCGTCCCCCCCATCGTCGAGGATCATGTTCGGACCGTCCCCGCCTGGCCAGCGCAGCGCCGCCTGGGTGCACCACCAGTACTCTTCGAGGGTCTCACCCTTCCAGGCAAAGACAGGGATACCT
>JAJZAM010000108.1 GCA_021799445.1 Actinomycetes bacterium | reverse complement strand
CCGCTGCGGTCGCTCTGTGGTCTTGATGGCTGTCATGCACGGCGTGGGTGTAGACGACGTCAGCGTCGAAAGCTCGGATAGCGGCTTCGACTACCTCCACGGCGGGCCTGCCGTCGGGGACGCAGCCATCCTCAAAGCCACCCCACATCAGACGGGCTCCGAGCATTCGCGCTGCTTGCTCCTGCTCGGCAATCCGATCGTGGTCTGAGATGTCACTCCTACCCGACGTCATCACGAGGATCGCAACGTCGTCACCGCGGCGACGGTGCGCTACCAGGGCGCCGCCACAGCCGAGCTCGACGTCGTCGGGGTGAGCTCCTACGGCGAGGACTCGCAAGCGCGACCTGCCTGCACCGCCGCTGCGGGTTCCGGGTAAGGCAGCAGCCTCATTCGTCCGATGATCGCAATGTGAACTATCGGCGGTTTCGAAGTGGTGGTTCGAAATCTCTTTTTGGGTTTTCACCGCGCACACCTTTCAGTGATCTGAAGCTCCGCCGGATCAGGCCTCAAAGAAAAACCAGAAACTGCGAAAGTCGGCTGACCGACATGCCGAAGATATTCGTGCCAGAAGTCCCATACAAGAGGTCTGCACCTTTTTCTCTTTTTACGTGTAAACGCGGCTTGTCGCCCCACGCCGTCGTCGCCTGCGCAGGGGACTACTCGTGATGCAAACCACCGGCGTCACGCAGCCAACAAAGCTGGCCAGACGGCAGTCCCCCGTCGACGATCTCGACGATCTCCGAGCCGGAAATCCCCTACCCACTGAGGTGGTCGCCTCGCAGGCGCTGGGAGCTCTCGACGGCCTCAGCACGGCGATAGCCAGCCTGAGGGCCTGGTCCGACAACGCAGCTCAGACCCATCCCGAGATGACCCCGTCGCAACGGCGTCTACTGCATGCTTTGAGCGACTTCTACCAAGAGGGCACAGCCACCCAGGTCGTCTTCATACGTCGCGGCGGTTCTGAAGAGACCAGCCGTGTGCTGACCAGCGGAGCGGAGACGGTACCAGCGCAAGAGCTCGTAGCGCTCGCCAGGGTCGTACCGCGCGACGTTTCTCTGCGAGTGGAGACCACTCAGTGCGTACTTCGAGTGTCGCAGTTCGGCGTCACCACCGTCGTGGTCGAGCTGTGCGGGTCGCGACCAACCCGCCAGAGTTCTGGGCCCCAAATCAGGACCCTGTGATGACACATCCCGACACGACACGGCTTCGCCAGCACGGTGGACACGGCACAGCGCAGGGAGCGCCGTGGGCTTTGCTCATAGGCGGCGGCTCACTCGTGGTACTGACGGCCGTAGCAGGTATCAGCTTCGTCGTGGGAGTCGTGGCAGTCGCCTTGCAGGCGGTGTTCATAGCGTACTTCGTACGTCACCTATCGTTCGCCGTGTCAGCTCTTCGCAGCGCCCACTTGGATCTCGGCGCTCCCGTAGTCGACACCGGGTACCGGCCGAGCGTATGTGTCATCGTCTCTTGCCATAACGAGGAGACCGTCGTAGACGGCATGATCGCGTCCCTCGTCGAGCTCGACTACCCTGTGGAACAACTCCAGCTAATAGTGGTAGACGACGGGTCCCAAGACGCCACCGGCCGTCTACTAGACGAGTGGGCAGCCAGGACCCCCGCCCTGGAGGTAATGCACCGGCCTCCTGGGGCGGGAGGAGGAAAGTCCGGGGCCTTAAACGCGGCCTTGGAGCACGCCCGAGCGGAGATAGTCGTCGTTTTCGACGCCGACCACCATCCCCATCCTGACGTCCTGCGCCGGCTGGTGCGCCACTTCGAAGACCCCGAAGTCGCCGCAGTCCAAGGGCGTTGCATCATACGCAACCCCTCCGACTCGACGATCGCACGCCTCGTTGCGGTCGACTACTACGCCGGTTACCTGGTAAACGAGTACGGCCGCCAGAGCGTCTTCGAGATGCCCGCCTATGGCGGCGCTAACTGTGCCGTGCGCGTCAGGTGTTTGGTCGAGGTCGGAGGTTGGAACACTTCCAGCGTGACCGAGGACACAGACTTGACGTTGCGACTCGCCCTCGCTGGCTGGAAGGTCCGCTACGACATAAACGCTCTCGACGACGAAGAAGGGGTCGTGACGCTCGGACGTTACTGGCGCCAGCGCTACAGGTGGGCGCGAGGCCACCAACAGGTGTGGCGAGACTACAGGGCGGCTGTGTGGCGGAGCAAACATCTGAAGTTGAAAGAGAAGATCGAGACGACCATGTTCCTAGCGGCCTTCCACGTGCCGATAGGCTCCGCGATCGGTCTGATCATCTTGGTGGTATGGGCCGCCGGGCTGGTTCACATTTTCAACCCCGTAGACACTTTCGCCCTGTGGACGCTCCTGTTCCTCGGGCCGCTCATCGAGCTGGGAGCTGGCCTTCTCATAGCAGACGCGGACCGCTCAGAGGCCGTGACGTTGGTCTTGTTCATGCCAATGTTCTTCGTGTCCGCAGCGCTTTCAAGCAAAGCTTGGCTGGACGGGATGGCAGGCCGGGGATATTCGTGGGTGAAAACCGCAAGGTCGGCTGACATGACGGCGGCCGAGTAATGCGCCGCGACGTGAAGGCCCTCCTCACCGTAGCGGCCGTCGTCGTATTCACCCTCGGCGGGTTCGCTCTCGTCGAAATTCCGGTGAGGGTCGCCGAAACGTGGACGAGCGTGCACATAGTGTCCGTGCTGGCCCCGAAGCATTTCGTGATCGTGCACGGGACGGGTGTGCTCGAATCACCCTTTCACAGCAGCGCCTTCTTGGACGTAGTCACGCCGTCGTGCTCGTCGGCCAGTTCCCTAGTCTCAGTTGCGGCTCTTTCAGCCCTCATACGCCGCGGCAGCCCGGCGAGGAGGCTGCTCGCGACGAGCGTCGCGCTCGTAGTCATCTTCACGGGGAACGTTATCCGCCTGACGAGCGTGTTCGCTGTCGGACTGTTCGAGGGTCGCGCTGTTCTCATCATGTTCCACAACTGGGTGTCGAGCATCTTCTCCGCAGCGTTCACGTTGGGAGGTTTCGTGCTGATCGTCTATCTCCTCTTGGACAAAAAGACGTCCCCTCCGACGACAAGAGCAACAAAGGAGCCTATTCATGCATAGCCGTATCCCACCTCAAAGGGTCCTTGTCACCGGAGCGGGAGGTCCCGCAGGAATCGCCGTGATAAAAGAGCTCAAGGCGCAAGGACATTTCACAGTGGGCGCGGACGCCGATCCGCTTGCGGCGGGCTTGTTTTTAGCCGACGACAGCTTCGTCGTTCCCCCTTACAGAGACGCCGACTATGCGCAATTGTTGTGCGAGGCTGCCGCCGAGCGCTCAGTAACGCTGCTGGTCAGCACCCTCGCAGAGGAGCTGGAGTATCTGACGCACGCATCTACGATGTTGAGTGAAGCTGGAATAGCCCACTGGTTCTCGAAACCTGACTCAGTCGCCCGCTGCGTGGACAAATGGCTCTTCGCGACGGCTCTCGAAGGTTCGGGTGTCTCAGTCCCGGCGAGCGCTCTCGGGTCCCCAGGCGATGTGCCAGGGCCGTGGATCGTAAAACCCCGCTTCGGGCGTGGCTCGCGCGACGTCTACGCAGTCGAGGACCGTGAGGAGCTTGCTTGGGTTCTGAAAAGAGTTCCCGAGCCGGTGGTGCAGACGCGCCTCACCGGGCGGGAGTTCACCGTGGATGCTCTCACAGACCGCTCCGGTCGCTTGGTAGGGGCTGTTCCCCGCTGGCGTCTAGAGACCAAGGCGGGTATATCGACCAAAGGCGAAACCTTCGCTGACGTCGGGTTGAGCAAGCTCGTGGCCGATCTTCTGGCTAGGCTTGACCTGGAAGGTCCCTGCAACGTGCAGGGTTTCATCGACGCTGCTGGCCGTGTCTCGTTCATCGAAGTCAACCCGCGCTTTTCTGGGGGCTTGCCGCTGTCACTCGCTGCAGGAGCGGACCTTGTCGGACAGTACGTCCGCGCTGCACTGGGATTGCCGATCGACCTTGAACGGCTAGCGTACAAGCCGGGGGTGACGATGCTCCGTCACTTCTCAGAGATCTTCGTGTCCGACCCGGTCATATGAAGATCCTCGTTGCAATGGGTACCAGGCCTGAGATCGTGAAGCTTGCACCCGTGGTCAAAGCTCTCTCGGAGTCGCGACATCAACTCGTCACCGTGGCTACAGGTCAGCACTACGACGATGCGATGGCCGGCGGGTTCTTCTCCGACCTCGATGTCGAGCCGGATGTGCGCTGGAACCTGCCTGCCGGGGAAGCTGAGCGTCTCGGCGTTATGTTCGAGAAGGCACTCGACGTCGTGGGATCGGAGAAGCCCGACATCGTCGTCTGCTTGGGCGACACCTACACGGTGCCGCTTTTCTGCTTAGCCTCGCGGCGTTTCTGCGTGCCCGTAGCGCATCTAGAAGCCGGCCTCCGGTCGTTGAACGAGACTTCTATGGAAGAGGTCAACCGGCGTGTCGCAGCGGCCACCGCGTCGCTTCATCTCGCCCCTACGAGCCTGGCTGCGCGCATGTTGGAACGCGAAGGAATTAAGCCGGAGCGGGTCCGTGTGGTCGGCAACCCGGTCCTCGACGTCCTGCGCCAGCGGGCTGTGACACCCCGCGCGCTGTCGCAGCGTTGCGGTGTCACCGTCACCGCTCACCGACCGAGCAACGTCGACGACCCACACCGCCGGGCGCGCCTAGTCGAACTGCTCCTCGCATTGTCGACGATCCTCGCCCCCGTGCGTTTCCCGGCGCATCCCCGGACGCGCAAGCTCCTCGACGCAGATGGCGCCCTTCCGCGTCTTGCCAGCGCAGGTGTCCAAGTGCTCGACCCCCTGCGTTACCCTGAGATGCTAGAAGCGCTGGCGTCTTCGCAGGTTGTGCTCACAGATTCGGGAGGACTCCAAGAAGAAGCTTCGTGGCTCGGAGTGCCCGTGGTGGTCCTGCGCAAGTCAACCCCTCGCTGGGAGGGAGTACAAGCGGGAACCTCGGTCTTGGTGGGCATGGACCCCGACGCCGCTATAGCGGCAGCGACACGGTTTGCTTCGCCTTCCGAACAGCTCAGGGTAGCCTCCCAGCCTTGCCCCTACGGCGACGGTCACACGTCGGAGGCGGTAGTCTCGATTTTCGCCGAGGAAGACCTTCTCGAACGCCTGTCCTTCCACGAGCCGGACTATACGCAAAGGCTGCCAGTACTGTGAGCGGCGCTCCACCGGCCGAGGTGGCCGCGGTCTTCTTCGACCTTGACGACACTCTCTTCGACCAGACCCAGTGGTTGGACGGCGCCTGGGAGGCGGTCGTCGCAGCCGCCGACCTTGACGCTCCCCTCCGCGCGGCGCTGCTCGGGGAACTTCGGTCAATAAGCGCTAAAGGCTCTGATCAAGGCCGGATCATCGACCGAGCCCTCCAGGCGGTCGGACTGGCTGATATGGACGCATCAAAACTCGTTGACGCGTTCAGGTCCTACTCCCCCGAACGCCTAGCGCCCTACCCTGGCGCCACGGACGGTATCACAGCTCTCAGACGCCACGTACCTGTCGGCCTTGTAACCGACGGTCACCCGAAGATCCAGCAGGCAAAGCTTGACGCTCTAGGATTGGCGGAGCACTTTGACGCTGTGGTCTTCTCCGACTTTTACGGGCGCGAGCACCGTAAACCTGACCCCCTACCATTCAAAGTGGCCCTGTCACGTCTAGGGGCCAGCGCCAAGCGAAGCGTCTTCGTCGGCGACCGACCAGACAAAGACATGGTCGGTGCTGCCGGAGTCGGAATGCACTGCGTAAGGGTGCGAACCGGCGAGTACACGACCATACCGAGCCCTTTCGATCCTTGGTTCGAGTGCCCAACCGTTACAGAAGCCATCCACCGTCTACTTGTCACTATCTGCGACCTAGGCAGGAATCCCCGCCGAGATAAGGTCTTTTCCGGCCCATCTGACATTACCGACTGCAATGGTTGATCTTCTCATAGCTGCTTTAGGAGCCATTGTCACCGTAACCGGCGCCGCATGGTGGGTCAAGGAAAGGCAGTCGGCCAGCAGACGTCTCTACCGAGCCCTCTTGAATCCCGACCCGGCCGGACGAGCGAGAGAAGTTCGCTCACTTGCAGGCCGCCCCTTGGCGCAGTTTGCCCGCAGCCTGTTAGAGGCCGCCCGGCGCGAGACTGAGCCGAGCGTTCTAACAGCTATCGGCGAGCTAGTCGCAAGCCACTCGTGGGAGCCGGCCGACGGGATCGACGTCGCCGAACTGAGAAAGACTATCTATGAGCGTCTGAGCGCCAAAGAGGGCAGGTCCCGGTCCCGGCTGGAGGGAACCGGATCGGCGGAGCGTTCTCCCCGAGCACCAACGACGCCTCGCCCCGAAGCAACGACATCTCCGGCGGCGGGCCTGCGGAACCTGGCGACTGCGATCCTGTCCTCCACGCAGTTTGCGCTTGCCAGCCAAACGGTTGTGAACGTCGAGGTTTTCTGTGATGGCACGGTCGTAAAGGTGGCCCCCAGCCGGGCACAAACATTCGAAACCGGCGAGGACAGACACCCTGGGACTGCCCCGCCGGGCGCAACCCCAAGTTACAGTTCGGGCTAGGCCATGCAGTCGCGCTTGGCGGTTTAGCGAAGGGCTCTGAGCCTGGAGCGCACGTCGAACGCGTCCGCGTCGATCGACGCCACCCGATTGAACAGATCCCGTGCACGCGGCAGGTCACCCGCCCGCTCGTAGAGGTCCGCCAGCGCGTACCACTGGCGTAAATGGCGATCGGCGGGCTTCGCTACTTTGCGTGACGCCTTCTCAAGCATGAGGATCGCCCCCGCAAGATCCCCACGGTCGGCTTTAACCCCGGCTGCGACAATCCGCCCCTCGGCGACGACGTCACCGCTCGGCGACGCCTCGCGAAGCTCTACCCACATCTGCTCCGCGTCGTCGTAGCGCCGCAGGGCCCGGTAACAGTCGGCGAGCACAGGGTGCTGGTCGTACGAACCGGACAGCTCCTTGAAGGTCTCTAGGGCCGAGGCCGCCTGCGCCCAATTGCCGGATCGGTACAGCGTCAGCCCGTATAGCTCCCATACCGAAGCGGAACCGGGAACCTCCCCAACCAACTGGCGCAGCACTCGGAGAGCGTCGGCGTACCTCTCCTTCTCGTACGAGTAGGTAGCGTCCGCTATACGCGCGGCCAGCTTCTCGCCTTTGGTTTTGCCGGCGGAGGAAACAACCTCATCGACTACCCGGCGAGGCACGGTCCTCCGCCTCCCTCCAGGTGCTGGCGCGCCCTCCTTACCGACCGCAAGATCCCTGTAGGCGCGAGCGGAGGGCCGAGCCGGCTTAGCCGGCCGGGATTCAACGATCGGGTCCGGGGACTCCGGTTCGATAACCCAGGTCTCGTCAGGCTCCCAGGCAGTACCACGAAGCGCTCTACGCTCATCTTCTTCGACGGCTTGCCTCCAAAGCGCTGAAGACGACGGTATGTCGGCTTCGTCCCTGTTCAGCTCGCCGATACCCCGACGTGCCACCCCACCCCAGTTCCGGCCCGCCGTTGCTTGCTCGGTGTTCCGCCATGCGGTGCGCTGCGTGCCCCTGGCCGGCTGGGAACCCCGGGGCTGCGTGCCCCGGGCCGGCTGGAGGCCCCGTGACGGGCGTTTCGCTACGCTGCGTGCTTGCAGTGCCCGCCTCTTGTCGGATCCTCCTGCTGCGCCTTTGCTGTCACCCTCGTCTAAGCGCCTCGGGGCAGAACGACCCGCAGTAGAACTGCGGCCCCGACCCTCAGGGTGCCCCCAGGTAGACGGGCGCTCGTCAGAGCCGTCTTGGCGTCCTTGCGCAAACCTGCTTCGCCGCGGATCCCCCTTCCCGACTCGCCGTGTAGATCGCCCGTCACCTACCGGGTCGCCGTCTTGGCGTCCTTGTGCAAACC
>JAJZAM010000014.1 GCA_021799445.1 Actinomycetes bacterium | reverse complement strand
CTGTCGGTCATGACCGACTTTGAGGCCTGGTTCGGCCGGGGTCCGCAGCTTGCCTTGACGACCACGTTCCGCTGTCCGCAGACCATCTGCGATGTCGCCGCCCGCTTCGTGTCCAAGAACCCGGCACAGTTCCCCAAGGCCATGCGCTCAGCCCAGACCGGCGGCGGAGCCCCGGTGCGGATCCTGCGCTCCGACAAGCCTGCCGCCGCCCTAGCCGGATACCTCGACGACCTGTCTGCCCGGTTCGCTGCCGGGACAGTCCCGGCCGGGGCAGACGGCAAGCTGAGCGTCGATGTGCTCGGCCGGTACAGCTTCGACCGGGATCTCATCTCGGGCCGCCGACCAGCCAACCTGAATGTCGCCTTCCGGACCGTTCACGGCGCCAAAGGGCTCGAGGCCGACTACATCGTCCTGCCGAACCTGACCACCGGAACCTACGGGTTCCCCAGCGACATCGCCGACGACCCCGTCCTGGCTCTCGCCATGCTTACCCCGGACACGTTTGAGCACGCCGAGGAGCGCCGATTGTTCTACGTGGCCCTCACCAGGGCCCGGCGAGAGGTCGCCCTCATCGCTCCCACCCAGCGCGTCTCCCCGTTCGCGGCTGAGCTCATGCAGATCCTCAACAACCCGAACGTGGTCATCGCCGGGGCGGAAGAGGCGTCGGTCGAAGTGTGCCAGGCGTGCAACAAGGGCACTCTGGTCAAGCGGAAAGGGCCGTACGGAGTGTTCCTCGGTTGTTCAACATTTCCAACCTGCCGACATACCCGTCAGCTCCAAGGAGCGGGACCGGACCGCCAAGTTCAGCCCGCAGTCACAAACCGACGCAGTCAGGGACCGCCCAGCCCAGGATCCCAGCGCAGGAGGAGGTGAAGCGCTTTGATCGCCTCAGCGCTGATCGACACCGGCGCCCCGGCGGGCAGGGTTGCGAGGTCGCGCGGGCCCGAGAGCTCTTTCGAATACGAGCTTCACCCCGTCCGGGGTTTCCTCGGCGCCGCGCCGCCCTGAATCGAGTCCGGCCATGCACTTCCGGCGCTCCTCGTGGACGATCCCCAAGCGCAACGCGAGGGCCGACCTCGTCTACTGCCCCCGGCCGGCTAGAAGCCTGCCCCGCCCGGAGTTATCGACGGCGTCTGGCCGCCACCCCCCTGAGGGACCCACACCCCGCGACCTGGCAATCGGGCCAGAGGATCATCTGGTCAAGTGGGCGTACTTGGCTGTAATAGCCGGTGTGAGTAGCGATACGACCGAGTTGTCCGTCAACCAGGCACGGGTGACATCAGTTGGCTACGGGCGCCGTGGCCTGGCACTGAGAGCGTTGGTGGTGCCCAGAGCTGGTGGCGCCGCTGGTCACGCCAGACTGCCGGTACCATTACCATCGACTGGTTCGACTGTTTCGGACAGGGTGCGCTCCTGAGAGAGCGTCAGGTTCGTGGTTTTGCTGCATCAGGGGGGTTGGAGCGGACGGTTTTGTCGGTCCGGGTGGAGCCGCGTCGGCGGCGTAAGGTGCGAGCGGTCGCCGAGGTCGTTGCTGATGTCAGCGAAGGGTCGACTTTCGATCTGCTTCACGGGCGGCGCCGGGTTGACCTGCCCGAAGAGCTTGTGACGCTGCTGCTGACAGTCGCCAGCGCTACCGGCTTTGGTGAGGATGTAGCTGTCGTGCTCAGCGAGCCGAGAGCCCAGGAAGAGTTGACTTCGCAGCAGGTGGCCGACCTGCTGAACGTCAGTAGACCGTATGTCGTGAAGCTGGCCAGGAGGGGGGTGCTGGCGCATCGCATGGTCGGCAACCGCCACCGGTTCAATGCCGCTGATGTCGGGGTGTATAAGGAGGCGGAGGGGCGTCGTCGGGAAGAGATCCTGGGAGGTCTGGCGCCCGCAGAGGCCTACAGACCGGAGGACTTCTGACGGTTCCCGGACAGCTGGCTGGCGTGCCTGCCCGGCCTGTCGCCGTTTGGACGCCAACCCCCTTGTGCCGCCGGGCCTGCGGGACCTGCTGGCGAGCTGAGCGTCGGTCGGAGTATTCGGGGTGGTGTGGCAGACCGAGATAGCGGCCGAGTTGCGCCGCAACGGGGCACGGCTGTTGACCCGCCGCGGAGTAGACGCCGGCGATGCGGACGCCGTGCTCGTGCACGCCGTTGCCCGCCGGCTCGGGCCTTACCCCCGGGGATAGCACGGACAGACCTTTGATTAACCTCAGATATCCGGTAAAGTGGGTGGCATGGCGACCCGCGAGTACACCTTTACCGAGTTTCTGCGTTCGCCTCGCGCGGTCGCAGAGGCCGCCGATCGCTCACCACGGCTGGTGATCCGTCGCCGCAACGCCCCTGACCTGGTTCTCAGCCGCGCCGACAGGCTCAGGGGAGAGGCGGTAGGAGCGGCTGGAGCGGCGGCGCTCCTAAGCCGACTGCTGGGCCATGACAGCACCCAGGCCGGGGCGCTGGTCGTCGAGGCGATGCCCTGGACCAGATGTCTCAGCGAGAAGGGCCGCTGCGAGTTCGCGCTCGAGCTTGCCGAGACGCTTGCCGTGAGTGCGGAACTGGACAGTTTCGCCCCTCTGGCCCAGATGCTCGACGAGTGGAAGGCGACGGCTGCCCTCCAAGCCGACCCACAGCTAGCGGACGAGCTTGCCCGCCCGATCCCCGAACCTGATGGCCGGCCCGTCCCGGCGCCGTGAGCTCTCGGAGTCCACAACGCCGGGGGGAGCGGGTAGCCCCACCCGCAGCGGCCGGTGAGTGGGAGCTCCGCTTCGGTACCGGCGAAGCCGCCGACGGTTGGGAGCAGCTGTGCGCACATGCACCTGGGCCGACCAAGACGTGTTGGGAACAGCTTCGCGCTGACCCGCGCCGCCGGGACCAGCGCCAGGGCAGGCTGAGAGACAAGCTGTCGTCGCGAACTGTGGGCGCAAGCACCCTTGAGCAGTGGCAGTATGAAGTTACCGGCGGCGGGCGAGTCTGGTACTGCCCGGACGACGAGCGGCACACAGTGTGGTTGGTCGCCTGCCGGATCGGTCACCCACCCACCACTGGCCACTGACCTCCTGATCCGGCCATCGCTGAATCCAGACGTCCTTAGGTAAACGAAAAGTCCTTGTAGGGTTTCGTCGTTCCTTGATCGAGTAGACGGGCGTGAGGTGGGTGCCGTATAGGCGGTCTGTGTGGCCGTCGGCTCTTTGCACAGCCCGGCCAGCGCTCGGCTGCGACGGGGTGCCGTCAGGGGATCGATGCGAACGTGGAGCTGGTCGCCGTCATCTCGAGGTCTGCCGGTGACGTGTAGATCTCGCGCAGCAGGGTTCGTGTCTCGTCGTCTGCCTGGGTGTAGTGGGGAGTGATCATCCGGTCGAGGGCCGACTCGGCGTTGTAGGTTGCCATGCGATGGCGTCCATGATCGGCAGGGGATATTCGGCGCTGTGAGCGCAAACCCGGTCGTGGTGGACGACTAGAGATCAAGGCCTCCCGCTGCGACGCTCCTCACACGCTGCTGGCGGTCTGCGCGGCAACGGCGGAGGCGATCCGCTGCCCCGCATCTTGAGCTAGCGGATGTCGATCGAGCAGATCCGGTCGACCAGTCAGTAGGCCGCCCGGCGACGTCGACGCTGCCGGCGGCCGGTGCCTGTTCTAGCCTGCGTCGGGTGGGGTGTTGGGGACTACCGGGGGTTCGTCCCAGGGGAAGTGGATCCAGTCGCTGGTGGTGGACCAGGTGTAGTCGGGGACTATGACTGAGCGCGGCTTGTGGTAGAGGACGGCGGTGCGTAGCGCGTTGACGTGGCCTTTGAGCATGTCGACGACCATGGCAAGGGTCTCTCCGGAGTCGGCTACATCGTCGGCTAAGAGCACGTCGAGTCCCGCCAGGTCTACCAGTGGGGGAGTGGGTGGTAGCAGGACGGGCACGTCGAGGCGGGCGTCGATGCCGGTGTAGAACTTCACGTTGATAGCGGTGCAGTTCTTCATGCCGAGCGAGTAGGCGAGCGCTCCTCCTATGGGAAGGCCTCCTCTGGCTATGGCGACCATCAGGTCGGGCTGGTACCCGCTGTCGGCCACCTGCTGGGCGAGTTGGCGGCTGGCCCGGCCGAAGTCTTCCCAGGTGAGCGTTTCAATCTTGTGTGTCTCGGTGTCGCTCATCCTCGCCTTTTCGTGTCCGGTCTGCTCAGTTCGTATGATGCTCGTAGCCCGGCAAGCGACGCCCGTCGGGTCCCTTCGACGATCCTACTCGCGAGTCTCTTGCTTCGACCTCGACGTCCACGCGCTCTCCTAATTTGCCGCTGCGGACAGCTTCGGGACAGCTGGGCCTTCCTAGTTTGGCCCCGAAGTGGGTTCTGGTGACCGCCCCGCCTGTCCGGGTCGGTTACCTTGCGGTTGCTTCAACCGTTGGCTTCGTCTTGTCTGGCGAACATCTCGGCTCGCGCTGGGTGCACCGGCTTCCACGCGGCGTCCCGCAAACCTTGCGTGTCGCCGTCCAATGCGAGGAAGCACAGTCCCGGCTGCGCCGCCTGTTTGATCTCTTCCGCCGCCCGTCGGCGGTCGGTTCGCACTTGCGGGCTTAGCCTGTCGACGGACGCTTCGGCCTCGGCGACCAGCTGCTCGTGACGGCGGCGCATCCGCTGCGCATGGCCGGCCACGAAAGCCCGTAACTCTTCGGGGGTGTTGTCGTAGCCCGCGAGCGGATCATCACCCGCGACGAGCGCCTCCCACACGGTCTTCGTGGACGTGGCGAAGAGCAGCCGGTGCAACCTTGTGTATGCGGCAAGTTTCACCTTGGCGCGCACGTTGTCGTCGGGCCATAGGACGACCAGCTCCCGGCGTTCCCCGTAGTCGACGACGACACGGTTTTCCGGTAGGACGATCTCGAAAAGCTATGTGACACCGTCAGGCGGGGTCACACTCCCATGCCGGTTCCTCCAAAGTTCAGTGGCTGCCCCCGCCTGCCACGAGTTCGGGTCGCCCCGGGTGGTGATCGCCCAACCGTCAGAGCGCCGGTAGAGGATCCCCAGGGAGCCGTCCACCTTTTCGGAGGCGACCATCGGACCGCCAGCGGGCACGGAGGTGTGTTCGAGGTCGAAGAACTTAGCGAAAGGCCGGGCCAGCACCACGCCGGACGCCTCGTCGACAACCAGGCCTCGACAGTGAACGGTCTCGACGGTCCACAAATTTTTGGACGCGGCGCGCGCCGTATAGTTGTACACGACGATCGACGTACCGGCCAGCCGGCGTCGGGTGATCAGCCCGCCGGCAATCTGGACTTCGAGGGCGGCCGGGTCGAGTATCTCCGCGACATCTGTCACGTCTAGTGGGTTCTTCCTGTCAGTCTTATAGCTGAGTTACGAGCTCGGATTGGTCTTGTAGCTTGCTTTTCGGCCCTCTCTGGGCGATGCTTTTTTGCGCCTTGGAGCTAAGACTCCGAAGAGCTATACTTACTCTAAATCGCAAGTGAGACTTCAGGCCCCAATGTAATATAATGAAGTAGTATGAGAGTGTGCCTTCCTCGGAGGGTAAGTCCCCGTCGCCAGACGGGATATCCCCAGCTTAAGAAGGGGGGACTGCGACTATGCAAGAACCACATGCACAAGACGAACTGCGGCAAATAATTCGTCTCGTCAGGACCAACGACGAACTGGCTGATGAGTTGCGCCGCGCTCTCCTATCCGACGAACTGCTGAAGCTACCGGAGCGTTTTGCCGAGTTCACCACGTCGGCGATTAGGACCTTCGGTGCCTTTTACCGGGATCTTGCAGACCTTCGCCATGATCTCGGGTTGGTGCGGGAGGAGCTGGGTGTGCTGCGCCATGATCTCGGGTTGGTGCGGGAGGAGCTGGGTGTGCTGCGCCATGATCTCCGGGCGGTGCAGGAGGATCTCGGAGCCCTGAAGGCCAGTGTGACCGCGCTGGCTGGTGAAAGCTCGGATCTCCGCTCCGAGTTTGGGAAGTTCGCCGAACGCCTAGGGGAGGTCAGCGAAGACGGGGCGGACGCAGTCTTGGTAACAGTATTGTCCGAGAAGGGGTATCGCCTTCTGGGTGATCCGTCGCCCGTCGATCTCGGTCACGACGAGGTGGATTCGGCCGTCGCTTTCGACGACGGTTCGGGTGCCCGCACAGCTGTCGTCGAGGCGAAGTTCCGCCTTCGGGCGTCTCACGTCCAGGACTTCGCGCGGAGGTTGGCGACTCCTGGCTGGGCGGGCACGATGGCTCGCGCCGGGTTTCGGCCACCGTGGGTGCCTTACGTGTACGGGGGCCGCGTGTACGCGGACGCTCTTGCCGCTGCGAAGTCTGCCGGTATCGGCGTACTGGGACCCGGCGGAGAGCGCCGGGCGCCATCAGGTGCCGTCAGCTGAGGGCGGGATCGGGCGGCTGCTCGACTTTCACGATCTCGATCGGGATGCTCGTTCCCCAGGGTCACCCGGTTGCACGCCAGGGTATATCCGACGCAACTTCATCCAGATACGCTCAGATAGTGACCAAGCGACTCGTAGACATCGACGACCAGACCGCGCCGATCACGCCCGAGGTGATGGCCACAGCGATCAAGCTCCAACATGAGCTGGCTCGCCACGGCCACCATCGAGATCCGACGCCGGATCTCGTGGTCTCTGCTGCCGCCCGAGCGGCCGGCGCCGCTGGCGCATCAATCTGGTGCGGACCTGTTCGGTGATGACCGCTCCCAGCAGCTCGGCAAGGCTAGGTTCCGGTCGGGTGCTTGGCCAGCCAGCGCACTCGCGCGCCGGACGGGTCGACGCCGTTGGCGCAAACAAGGGCGCTGCGCACGGCGCTCTCGATAGAGTCGACGTCGAGGGTCCACGAGCCGGCCAGCCAACAGCCCCCGGTGCCCTGCCAAGCCCTGACTGCGGCCTGCGTGGAGAAGAGCTGCGGCGTGGGCGTCACGTGGGTGTAGGCAGCGGTCATCAACACCCCCGACGTGGGGGCGGCACCGGAGCTGACCCAGCTGCGATAGACGGCCCTGTCCCCAGCGTGGCCGGCCATAGTGGTCAGCTGGGATCTGTCGTCACCGACGATCACCATCGCCGCGGAGCGAAAAGTCGGGTCCGTAGGTACGAGGTCCTCGCTGGTGTGGACGGCTACGAGGGTGGGTGTTTTGCCGAGATACTGGACGGAGCGGAGCGCGTCATCCGAGACGAGACGGTCAACGGTCCACGGTTGTACCGCCAAGACGACCCGATCGAAAGTCTCACGGCCGCCAGACGATTCGACCACCACCTTCGACGCCGACGAGCCGACAGCTTCCACGCTCGTGCGGACCCGCACGTCAGCTCGGGCGGCGCCCGCCGCGAGCGCTTCAACCAGTCTCCCTGTCCCGTCGACGCACACCACCGGCCAGCCGGGAGCCCAGCTGTTCGCCCCGGGAGTCTGGCGGGTCAGGTAGGCGAGCAGGGCTCTCGCCGACAGCGACCCCATCTGCGAAGGCCGAACACCCCAGAAGGCGGCGACCACCGGCTCTCCCACTTCCACGATGAACCTGGTTCGCCCTCCTATCCCATCTACGAACTGCTCCCAGGTGACAGACCAGTCACCTCGACGTTCCAGGCGCCACGCTGACGCCAGCAGCCGGACCCAGCCGGCAGCGTCACCTCGCTCGGCGACGCCACCGACGTGGCGTCTGCGAGGGCTGAGCCACCTCACCTTGCGGGCTTCGTCGAGCACGGTTATCTCGATGGGAAGGCGACGAGTCGCGACCGCCAGGCGGGCTAGCAGGCGGACAGTGAGCGGGTAGGCGGCAGGGAGTATGTGCGTCGAGCCTGGCGTCGCCCAGCACGTGGATCCGGGATCGCCGACGAGCACCGAGCGAGCGTTGCCTCCCAGCCATTCGTCTTTCTCGTAGAGTACCACCTGGTGGTCTTCGCTTAGCAGCCAGGCCGCTACCAGGCCCGAGATTCCCCCTCCGACGATGCCGATACGCACAGCCCATTATGTCTGTTGTGATGCCCCTGCCTTCGACGCGGAGGGTCCCTGCGAACCGTACCTCTGCTTCATCGGTGCACGACGACGAACGGAGGAACCGAGAGCACTCAGGCGAGTCCGAGGAACACCACCTAGGAGCGAGAGAATGCCATCATGTCTCTAGCTGAGACTTCTCTGATGCGTTCGCCGAGCTTGGATCGGGGCATCGTGGTGAGCTTGTCGACCGTGAGGCTGCTGCTCGTGGGCGCGTTCGCTGGCACGAATGAGGACCATATCGCACAGGCGATAGACAGCGCCCGTTTCTGCTATGGGTTGTAGTGATATCGGGCGTCGAGGACGATCAGGTCTTCGCCGTCGACGAGGTACACGAGCCGGTGCCCTTGGTCTTTCGCCTGCCACCAGACGTAGTCTTTTCAATGGCGAGTGGTGAAGACGAGACGCACCTATCACCGGGGACGTCATAGGCTTAGCCAGGCGTGTCGGACCTCCGCTACTGCGAACGCCAGATGCGATCCATTTGGCGACCGTGATCGTTTTAGACGTCGACGAGGTCGTGGTATACGACAACTGCCTGGCCGAGGGGTGCAGGGCCAACGGCCTCGCCGCTGTGACGCCCGGCCGGTAGGGTTCGACTGGCAGGCGCCGCCGGGGCGGACGCGGTGTATCGCTAAAGATTCACCCACGCCGGTGATGCTCAGATCGTCACGACGGTGATCGGTTGGTCGCCTGCGACGACACGAGCGTCCCGTGGGTCGCTTGTAATCACGGTGATGTGCCCGGCGCCGCTGGATCGGATGACGGCACCGAGGTGAGCGTCAGCTGCCGACGCCTGGGTGCGTTGTCGGGTCGACGCTGCCATGTTGGCCTGAGCGGTGTCGAGGGCGACGTCGGTGATCCTCAGGTGGTTCGCGAACGCCCACGAGCCGGCTGTGCGGTCCCAGCCGGCCTCAACGCGAACGGTGGTCGGGACTTGGATGTCGACTGGAACAGCGCGACGCTTTCGTTGGGTGACGACCTGAACATAGCTGACCACTTTTCGGTGCTTCGGATGTTCGACGCTTCGAAGAGCTTGGACAGCCTCCTTGTCTAGAAGGATGAGGCTGGTCATGCGAGGGCGCTAGCTCGTGCCTCAGCCCACAGCAATACGTCATCGGCGTCGGCGTCGGGGTGCGTGCGGGTGATCTCGGCCGCGGCTTCTCGGAGCAGTTCGGGGTGGGCGGCCAGGGGATGCCCGTCCAGCTCTGCGGTTGCGATCGCCAGCTCCGCCAAGCTCGGCCGTGTGGTCGGGTGCTGTTCGTAATGGGCGTCGAGGACGGCCTGCATGACTACGGCTTCGAGTACCGCTCTCAACGCTGCCGCCGCGAGCGCAGTGGTGGAGGTTGCGACCCCCAACTCTCGGACAGCCAGAGCGGCTGCGTCTCGAAGAGCTACCGGAAGACGCATAGACGTGTTGGTGGTTTCCGCATCTGAACTGTCGAGCAAGCGGGTGATCTGCTCGACGGCTTCTATAGTCTCCATGACCGACTGTACGACATGGTCGTGGTACAGCGACCAAGATAACTCCATGCAGACGCACCGAGCAGACTTACCGAGCAGACCGACGGCTTTGGCCGCTAGGTCCTACGAGCAAGAACAGGCCTCTGCAGGCCTAGCTGGCAGCGACTCATGACAATACTCATTGACCGGACCTCTGGGTACTCCGGGCGGATCCCGCCAGTGCCGGCTCAGATCAAGTGTTGAATGTCGTCTCTGCGCTTCCGGGGTTGTAGCCCGTGTCGGTGACTGTAGCTGTCGCACACCACTCGCCGGTCTTGCCGGTGCTGAAGCTGAAGGCGAACTGCCCGTTGGTCCCAGTCGTGCCCGTGCCCGACCCTGCGACTGTACCGGAGCAGGTCGAGCCAGCGAAGATTTGCAGTGCCACGCTAGCCCCGTCGAGTGGGCTGTTCGTACTCGCGTCCGAAGCGCTTACTGTGAGAGGCACCTTGTAATGCGGCCCCTTTTTCGTCGCCTTGCCAGCGCTCAGCGTGACCTGCATCGAAGCCGCAGTCTGAGCTGCTTGCACGGTAAGGGTGACATCCGTCTGGGAAGTGAGACTGCCGCTCGTTCCGGAGATCACCAGCGTGTAGGTCCCAGCGGTGGTGATGGTCGTGGTCGTGACAGAAAGAGTCGATGACCAACTCGGCGAGGTGGCCGAGCTGGGTGTAAACGTGGAGTTCGCTCCGCTTGGAACTCCGCTCACGGCGAGGCTGACCGAACTGTCGAACCCTCCGCTCGGCGAGACGGTGACCGTGTAAGACGTGACGTTACCCTGGGTGACGGTGGCGCTGGCGGGTGTCACCGTCAGCCCGAAGCCCGTGCTCGTCGTGGCGCTCGTGATGAAAGCGCTGACGCCGTATGGAGTCCCGAGACCCGCCGGCCCGTTGTATCCGCTCGACAATGAGTCGGCCGCGTCGCAGAGGTAGTCGCCGCACGTCGCGTTCGACCCTGTGGTCACTGGGACGATACCAGTCGTCGGCCCGGTGGCGCTCGCCGATAGGCTGTCGACATACAGGGCGCTTGGCGCTGCCTGGACAGTGCTCGAGCCCGCAGCTAGGGCGTACGTCGCCCCGATGATCTGAGTCGACACGCTCGTACCGCCAAAGACCAGCCATCCCGTTTCGCTGTAGGTGTCGTAGACGGCGACCCCGGTCGACGGATTGGCCACGGCGGCCACGTCGGCGGTCTGTCGCCCTGTGCAGTCGCTGGAGAGACTGTATACGCCCTGGTCGGCCTGCCAGCTAGGCATCGGTTCGTAGGAGGAGCATCCGCTCCCCGCACTCGACCAGACGCTCTGAGTCCACGTTAAGCCGCTGGTCGTGCGGTCATAGCTGAGCGAGGTTCCCCCCACCGCCGTCAACCCTGGCGAGGCGGCGGGGTACTCGACCCCGAAGCCGTTGTCGCCACTGGCTGCGGTTATAGCCGTGGTCGCCGTCCCAGAGTAAGTGGAGTTATAGGAGGTCTCCGAGGAGAACTCCCCGCCGCCGTAGCTGTTGGTGATCGCTGCAGGATGCAGGCTCTTCGCGTACGAGACTGCGGTCGCTAGGTTGGCGAAGCTGCTCGTGGATGCTTCGACGAGCACGATGTTGCAGTTGGGGCAGATCGCCGAGACCATATCGAGGTCAAGTGATATCTCCTGGGCCCAGCCAGCGTTGCCAGGCGGGTAGGTCTTGCCGCCGGACTGGTTGACCTTGGTGAAGGTCACGCATCCTGTGGTCACTGTCGAGCTACACAATGGAGGGATCGCCGCATCGGCGATGCCGGTGTTCTGGTCGGTTGCCTTGCTCAGACTGGCCCGATAGGCGGCGAGGTCGGACGCAGCGTTCGGATCGTCGTAGGCATCGACGATGGCAACCGTCGGAGCACTAGGACCGGGCGAGAAGCCTGCGGCGGCGTCCGCCAGCCCGTACGCACTTTGCAGGTCACCTGGATAGTAGCCCGAACTCGGCGGCGGCGGCACCGCGCTGCCACCACCAGGACGATTGGGACCGCCGGGGCCTCCAGCGGGACCACCTCCTGGGCCTCCCCCGGCGGGACCAGGGCGCCAATTTTCGGACGGATCGAGGAGCTGTAGGGCTCCGCAGAAGGCATGCTGCGCCCCCGGCGCGCCACAGGCGGACGCAACTGGGGGTTTGGGGTGTGGCGCGCCGGGAGAGCTAGCGGGCCCGCTAGCAGGGCTGGAGGGGCCCGGCACCGGTGGAGCTGCCGCAGCAGGGCCTACGAGCACCAACCCACCAACAAGTACGGCGGTTCCGACTGCGCTACCAAGGCGGGTGAGCATGCGAGGCACCTTGTAGCCGCTGGCCGAAGCGAAGATCACTCTTTTGCTGCGCGTTCTTGGCGATCCAGTCACCTTGAACCCCCTTTTCCTCCCCTTAAGAATAGTCATTGGCGGCTGTCGCTACAAGTGTGACGCTGAAGGGCAGGGCGACTCGAAAGTAAGGTCGATCCTCGACAACCAATGATGCTCAAGCCCAATTGCCGGATCGCTTCGTCTGGTTCAAGTATGCTGCACTGTCTACAACGACTTGGAGGGCATGGCTAATGCGCAGGAATTCAGGAGTTCGTATTCGTGTCAGCCTCGTTGCCGGACCTCTCCTCGTGGGAGTGCTCGTCGTCGGGGGGTCTGTTCCGGCTTTTGCCCTGGGGCCTGGCCCCGGCGGTGCCGGAGGGCCGGGTCTTGCTCCAGCGGCGGGACCGGCGGCCGGGCCTGGTCCCGCTCCCGCCGGGGGGCCTGGTCACCACGGCGGCCCTGGTGGCGGCGGTGGCGGCGGTGGAAGTGTTGGCGGCTCTACGACAACTGGCTTTGACGTCTCCTACCCGCAGTGCGGGACGGCTCTGCCGTCGCCCACGGCGTTCGGGATTGTCGGCGTGAACGGCGGTCTAGCCAACGACCTGAACTCTTGCCTGGGTCCGTCGTCTTCTTACCCGAACTACACCCAAAGCGAGTTGTATTGGGCGGTAGCAGCGTCAGTGGGTGGGACCTCCCAGCCCAAGACATCCTTATATGTCAATACCGCCGACCCAGGGAACATGTATGACGGCAAGCCGATCGGCGACTGGCCGACGACGTCGATCAGCACTGACCCTTACGGGATCTGCAAGACGGTGACGGTGACCTCCCGGGGCCATTCGTACACTGTCGGCGAGAACTCAAATGCTTGTGCCTGGCAGTACGGCTACAACAAGGCGGCGCAAGACGTCGTCTGGCTGTCCAGCGCTGCCAGCGCGATCAACTCCCAGGAGTCGTCGTTTCCCGTGCCTGCGACGGCAGCCAGTTACCCGTGGTGGCTTGACGTCGAGACGGCGAACACCTGGCAGTCCGACACAGCGATGAACGTTGCGGACCTCCAAGGAATGGTAGCTGCCTTCGAGGCCGCCGGCGTTGTGACGGTGGGGGCGTACTCGACTTCTTCGCAGTGGGATTCGATCACGGGAGGGACGGACACGTCTTCGGCCGGATCACTTTTTGGTATGCCGGATTGGATTCCTGGTGCTACCAGCGAGACACAAGCTATGTCGAACTGTTCCGTGCCGGCTTTTACCGGTGGGAGCGTCACGGTAACACAGTGGACCGGGACAATAGACAACGACTACCCCTGCTGACACTATCGTCGTCGTTCACAAAGGGGGGTGGTCACAGCGAGCTTGACGAGTTGGTCTCGGCGAGCTTGTGCGGCTTCCTCGGACTTCGGCCCGTATTGTGGGCGAACGTCTGGACGTCCCGAGCAGGTGACTAGCTCAGAGCTTCTTGAGCGGGAGCGCAGGTTCTGACGTGCGTGTCTAGTTCGATAGATGCCTCATACCGACCTAGGAACAGCCCGGCGTGCCTCGCGCACGGCCCTAGAGAATGTGTCGGCCAACACCGCGTTGGATTCTCTCCGACAGTTCGGCCTGCGCAGCCAGCGGGTGGTCTGGCGTTGATGTGTCGTAGTGCAATGTCATCGTGACACCGTTCTGGCGGCCGGCACGCCGGGTTCAGCGGACGGACGGCCTTGGGATTGCGCGTCGGGCTGCTTTGAAGGCTTCAGCGCCCGCCTGCCAGGTCCGGTCCAGATCCGATCCGTCGAGGAACCGGCCGTCGAGCTCGAGGAGGAGCGTTCCATGCGCGAAAGACCACAGGGCTTGGGCCAGGTGGGGGTCGCCTGCAGCGAGGAAGAAAGGCTCTCCTGCCCACGCTTCGAGCCCTTCGAGGATTTGCCCACGAGGAAACGAACCGGAGGTGACCAGGCGGTACAGCTGGGGGTTGGCTAATCCCGCGCTGCGATAGGCGTCGAGCAGGGCTCCGATCGGATCAGCAGTCGATTTGGCCAATACGCCGTGGAGGGCGCTGCCGATCTCGTCGAGGCCGTGCTCGACTAGAGCTACCTCTAGCGCCCTGCGGCTCGGCAGGTGCTTGTACAGCGAGGCGGCTTGGATCCCCACGGTGTCGGCGAGTTTGCGCATCGTAAGGCCGCGGGGTCCTCTGTCTTCGAGGAGCGTTCGGGCAGCGTCGATTATCTCGGCTGCACGCGCCGTGCGGGCTCTGGGGGCTGGCCTTGCCGTGGAGGGCTGGGGATAGGCGGCTTTCGGGTCGCTGTCAGACGGGCCGTGTGCCACTAGGTCGGATGGCACTAGGCCGTCTGGAGGACGAAGACGGGGTGCTTCGGCCCGGCAGCGGTTAGCTCTTCGTCGCTGGAGGTTGCGCTGACACCCTCGAAGAACACGCCGACCTCGGCTTTCCAGCGTCGCAGGTACGCTCGCAGCACCGGGGCTTTCTCGTCGTCGGTGAGCTCGGTGGCTACCCAGTGCTGGCGGGAGCCGCCTACGAGCAGGTCTAGGTTTCCGTTCGCGGCGCGGACGTTTCGGACCCACTGGCCCGTGCCTCGCGCTGAGACCAGGTATTGTTTGCCGTCCAAGGACAGAAGGTTGACCGGAACCCGGCGGACCTCCCCTGATGTCCTGCCCGGCACTTCGAGGATGCGGCTCCCCCAGACGCTCAACCCGGCCCGCGTCAACGCGACGACAGCGCGGTTGAAGACGTGCTGGGTGAACCAGCCCGGCTTGCGGTATCTGGCGGGGGTGGGATCGTTCACTGTCGACTCCTTACAATCACTTGGCTGGCACGGCTGTGGCTCCGGTCCGCACGGGTATCTCGACCCGACCGACCCCGAAGGCTAACAATGTTAGCCGAATGTGGTCCTGAGAGTCAAGCGCAGGTGGCCAGCGCCCGTCTTGGTTCCGCTGCGGCCCAGTCTCTACGTGGAGACTGGGCCCGTACTCACTGTCGTCGGTCGGTGGTCGCCGCCACTTGCGTGACCGTGCCAGCCGTGATCTCGACCAACTGCTCGAAAGTCGTGGAAAACACGGCGTTAGGTGTTCCCGCCGCCGCCCACAGCTTCGGATAGCGAGCGAGGTCCAGGTCTATCAACGTTCGTAGACGGGTCGGATGGCCGACGGGTGACACACCGCCTATGGCCTGGCCGGTAGCGGCGCGCACCTCCTCGGCGGTCGCCTTGCGTAGCCCGGTCAGGCCGGTCTGTGAGGCGACGACGTCGGCGTCGACTCGGTGAGAGCCGCTGGTCATGATCAGGACTGGGCAGTCGTCGGCTATGAACACCAGGCTGGACGCGATGGCGCCCAGCTCGCACCCCAGCGCGGCCGCCGCCTCAGCGGCCGTACGGGTAGACGTGTCGACCTCACGTACTTCGGCCCCCGGGGCGAGGTCGGCGAGTACTGCAGCGACTGAAGCAGCGCTCGGGTGGAGACCCTCATCGGACGGCACCCTGCAAGCTTTATTGACAGCGTGCGAATCCGCCAGTTCTGCCTCAAGCTCTCGTTGGAGTCTCACGGTCGAATCCCGGTTACCGGGTTGTGTTCAGGCAGCGCTTTTGTCGTAGGAGTCAACGACTACCCACAGTGACTCCGCCTCAGCTGCCCGGCGTACGCTGTCACGTGGGGGTTCCACTGAGATGATCGCACCACGGGCAACGATACCGACCGAGTTAAGCAGGCGGGCCAAGGCGGCTGTGCGCTTCACGTCGTCTGTCGAGACCCGCCATGTGGCCTCGACTACTATCACGGTTGTGTATCCGGTTCCTCGCTCGGAACCGGTAAGGAAGGCGTCTGCTCGGGAGAGGACGCCGTATCCTTCGTCGTCGAGTGCCACCCCGTTGGAGTCCAGCACCTCGTCGACGGACAACGCCTTTAGCCGGCGAGCGTACCTGCCCAAGAACCTTCCAGGGTTGTTGCGGACCTGCTGCTCCAAGAGCTTCCCTCTGATGTTGCCCGAGTTGATTTTTAGGGTGTTGACGTCGGCTTTTAGGGTGCTGACGTCGGCCTCGACATTGCCGAGGCGTTTGTGTAGCGCAGCGAACTGCTTATCCGCAGCCTCGGCGAAACTTCGCATGATGTCAATGAGGATGGCAACCTGCTCGGGCAGGTGGAGCAGCTTGTCGGCGAGAATGGCACGCTCAAGCTCGTCACGTAGAGTTGGGTCTGCTCTGACGGCGTTGATAAGCCGTTGAACTTCCTCCCTTGAAGCTACAGTGGTTGCGGGGCCTCCTGTCATTGCGGTTTCCTCCCTCGGAGTGGGCTTCCCTGTCTGCTTTGTCGGCTGCGGAGAGACCGCTGCGAGGTAGGGCGTCTGCTTGCGACGCACCTTCTAGGTTAGCAAGTCCATGAGACAACGCGACGCTCCCGGTCCGTGACGTCTACACGGCGCCGGCAATGTCTGGATGGGGAAGTTGCCCATAGAGCAAGCTCAGCCCGCGATGAGGTTTAGTTGGGCCATCGACCCGGATTCCTACATATATCGAACGTATGTTCTGCTATGATGGAGTTTGGTGTCGAGGCCCACCTGGCGGTCTCCTTCGGTGTCGGCTTTTGCCTGAGGAGCGCAGTGCGATGGACTTCGAGGTTGGTAATGGCAGCGTCGCGACTCTGAGCGAGCAGGACGAGGGGTGGCCAGCCTGCGGCGAGGCGACTTCCGGCGGGGAGGCGGGCTTAGCAGGGGAGGCAATGGAAGATAGCGAATGCCCAGGGCCCGCCCTCGGAGGTTGGGCCGGGGTAGGGGTTGTCGGGCTGGGTAGGTGGCTGGCGGATAATCGTGCTTTGATGGACCGGGGTGAAGCGGGGTGGCTGGATCGTCTCGGCGAGTTCGACCGCAACCAGTTGTGGGCGCTGGACGGTTCGCTTAGCTGCTGCTCGTGGCTCATGTGGGCGACCGGCATGGCCCGCTCGACAGCGTTCGAGCGGCTCCGCGTGGCCCGAGAGCTGTTCCGCCGGCCCGTCATCGCAAGGGCGTTCGGGGCGGGGCTGTTGTCATACTCGGCGGTGCGGGCCATTACCCGCATGGAAGATCCCACAGCCGAGGTCGACGAAGCGATCGTGGAGTTCGCCACGGCGGACGGGGTGAGCATCCCCGACATCGAAAAGCTCGTACGGACCTACGAGCGTTACAGTTCCCAAGACAAGCCTGTAGCCGACGACGCCGAACACAAGCGAGGAGTGCGTATTACCCGAGGTACTGACGGTTACGGACAGCTGACCGTCACCTTGTCCGACCTGGAGTTAGAAGCTTTTGCCAGGACCCTGCAAGCTTTCATCGACATCACATACCGGTCTAGCCAGCAAGGGGTCGAACCCGCGGCGCAGCAAGGGGCCGAGCCAGCAGGGGAGTCTCCACGTGTAGACAATTACGATTACGACGACCCGTGGGAGGTCGAACGCCAAGACTCCCCAGGAGGGACCGTAGGGGAGTCTCCACGTGTAGACAGTGAAGCTCCTATGGAGCAAGCCGGCAGGCAGGCCCGGATGGCCGACGCTTTCATGGACATGGTCGCCGCCGCTATGGCCGGAGCGGATGGCGGGGGAGCCGCCGGCGACGACCGCTACGTGGTTCATCTCCTCGCTACCGTTGACAGCCCAGTCGTATCCTTGCTTGACGGCACGCCCATCGTCGCCCCCGACGCCGGCGTAGTTGACTGCGACTCCGCCACCGTGTGCCACGTGGTGAGCGAAGCGGGCGAACCCCTCAGGCTAGGACGGCGAACCCGGGAGTGGAACACGTCACAGCGTCGAGCCATCACAGTGCGCGACGGTGGCCGCTGCCGCTTTCCGGGATGTACCCACAGCTTCGTCGACATTCACCACATCCAACCGTGGCATGCGGACGGACCTACCGACATTGATAACGGCTGCCTTCTATGCCGCAGGCATCACCGAATGATTCACAACGGTTACGGCATTCAAGGCGACCCCAACCGACAACTCCGCTTCTACCGACCTGATGAAACCTACCTAGGGACCACCGGACCATCTCAACTCGCCGTCACCCGAACGCGCTACCTCAAACGGGCTCCAAGTGCCGGTACTCTTGTTATCATACGATCATAACAGTATGATTGCAGTTCCTTAACATCGGGCGCTCAGGATGATGCACCTAAACGAGCACTAGCGAGGAGCCACTATTGAAGTGTGTTAGCTATCAAACCATCGCTGGACGAGCGGTGCTTCTTTCGGTCGTCGCAGCCGGGCTGCTCACGTCTTGCACGTCCAGCCCAACAGCGTCCAGCTCGACAGCGTCGAGCCCGTCGACTTCTAGCTCAGCGGCTGGAGGGGTGAACCCGGCGGCGATACCCATGGGCGACGGTCACGTGTCGAGCGTCCCCAAGGTCGGCTACGTGGATTCTTGTGTGACCAACTTCCACCGCCCGCAAAATCCCGACGGGCCGTGGATCAACGCGTCGGCGGGAACGTGGGACTCGCTGACCAAGCCACACTCAGCTGGGTCTGTGACGTGGCCCAACGCCACCTACACCGTCACGGTGTCGGGTGACACGAGGACGATCGTCACTGACGACCTTCCGATCGACCATCCGACAGGTGTGTTCCCGGTGACGTCGGCGGATCCGACCTTCGAATACGACCACAATCCGAACCACATTGTGTCCCATCCGACGACGATCACGTTGCCGCTAAACCCGGTAGCGGCGGCGTCGCCGAGCTGTGTGGGGATGGGCCCTATCGGTGTGCTCAACGACGGGGTCTTCCTCTTTAACGCGCTCGACGCCGCCGGGCTCGACGGAGGGGCGCACGAGATCTTCGACCAGTGGGACGAGCATCCCGACGGGGCGAACATGCTCCACCACCATTTCGTGCCGCCTTTCATGGTAGACGCCGCAAGCCACGCTCCGGGGTCGTCGACTTTGGTGGGCTACGCCGCTGACGGGTACGGCATCTACGTGCAGTACAACTCGGCCGGTCAGCTCGTCACCAACGCGGATCTCGACGCTTGTCACGGGACCACCTCGCCTGTGCTTTGGAACGGCAAGGTCCAAGACGTCTACCACTACGACGCCACGCTCGAATACCCCTACACTGTTGGCTGCTTCCACGGAACCCCTGATAGCGCTTTCACCGCCACCGGGAGTTCTCACCCGAATCGTTGAGCGGACGGCAGTGGAGGGCGAGAGGCCCCTTCAACTCTGAAGTCGGCGGAACTTACGGCAAGTGCCAGATCATTTGAGGGTTGGCCAGCCTCGTTGGGAACGGCGCCGGACCCGCCAGCGGTCAGCGTAGCGATTCAGGTCGCGGACGAGTCGGCTCGTGGGATGTCTGTGGAGGAGCGGATGCGGCTGAGTGGGCGACTTTTCAGCCCATAGAGCCATTTGAGCAGCC
Source organism: Actinomycetes bacterium (assembly GCA_021799445.1). Lineage (GTDB taxonomy): Bacteria > Actinomycetota > Acidimicrobiia > Acidimicrobiales > Palsa-688 > JAJZAM01. The sequence continues at coordinate 12,405 of JAJZAM010000014.1, read as the reverse complement.
AAAGAGCCAGGCTCCGGGTTCGGCCAGACCGGTGTCTGGTCGATGTTTATGAGGCCGGTGCCGCGGTACTTCCAGGGGCGCTGTTGGAGCCGCTCGACGACGGTGGACACGTCGCTCGTCTCGTGCGTCTTGTGGGTCTCGAAGCTGGCGACTAGCTCGTCGATGATCCGGTTCGCCTCGGCCGCTTTGGTGTCGAAGAGGTCGGAAGGCGACGAGTGTTCTATCAGGTGGTTCCACTCTTGGAGCAGGCCTTCGCGCTTGTGGCATCCTTCCCTCAACAATGCCGAGGCGGCTTGGCCTTCAGGTACTGCCTCAAGTAGCCGGCACAGGGTGCCTCCAAGGATCGAGTCGTGAACGGTTAGAGCCGCCCCGAGCCGGTAGGCCGCCTCGGCTCGTCGTGCCCCGCTCAGATCGGCGTTCGATAGCTCAGTTACTATCGCCTCGACGGTCTCGTCGTAGCCGGCGAGCAGCTCGGGGATCGATGGCGGGTGACGTGTGTATTGCCTCGGTCGACGGATCGGCGCCGTGACTTCGAGCTTGGAGGAGGACCAGCCATGGTGGGAGTCGTTCCACTCGTGCATGCGGTCGAGATTTCGACGGATCGACTGTGAGAGCTTCGACCGGGGGTGTCGCGAAGTCCTCGGGTGTGCCCGGACGGGCGCGCGGCGCGCCTCTATGGCCATTCTCGCGGCCACCACCTCCGGCTTCGCGCTGTCTCCAGCATTCTGCAGCAGGTCGCTGACTTCGGTCGTCTCGACGTCGACGTGGCGGTCGAAACTGTGTTGAAGGTCGGTAATGATCTGTTCGATCTCCGCTCCGAACACTGGGTAGACGTTGTGCGGTTGGGTGCCTTGGCTGATGTCTTGGAACCGGGCCAGCAGGGTCGCCCGCTCCTCGCACCCGCGGCGAAGCTGTTGCGCCACGCTGGGACCGTTTGGGAGATTCTCGAGCAGAGGGCACAGCGACGCGCTGACTACCGAATCGTGCACCGAGATCGCTCTACGTAAGACAAAGAGCGCCTGAACGCGGCTGGTGCCTTCCGTAGCGTCAGCAACGTCACGCAAAGCATTCCGAACACCGTCGTCGTAGGAGGCCAGCAGATCCCTCAGCGAGCTATCCGTGAGGCCATTTTCGTCGTGCTCTGTCATCTTCGTGCACTCTCCCTTCGGGTTCGAGTCAGCCCGGACGGGCCGACTCGAAACTTGTTCGCCAGGTCTGGAGCAGAAGCTTCTGTTCCTAGGTTACCGCTTCGCGGGGCTTCGCTGGCAGAGCGATCCGGAAGTCACGAAGTGGCGTGCGGCTCCATCAACTCGATCCGATTCCCGAAAGGGTCGTCTACGTAAACCCGCGTGTAGCCCTCTAGGGGTTCGTCGGCGCGCACAGTGACTCCCGCCTGGTGCATGGTGGCGACGAGCGAAGCGACGTCGTCGACGATCAGGGCTGGGTGCGCCTTACGGGCCGGATGGAAGTCGGCTTCCACTCCGAGGTGGACTTTTACTGCGTCGTTCTCGAACCAACACCCGCCCCTCACGGCGAGGTTTGGGGGCTTCTCGGTCTCGGGGATGCCGAGTAGGCCTGAGTAGAAGGCACGTGCCTCGGCCTCCCGGCCGGGTGGCATGGCCAGTTGCACATGGTCTACACGGAGAACTCGCACGAAGCGATACTGCCACTTCTTCTCGTGCCAGGGGTCGTGCGCCGATACAGGGGTAATCGCGTCGAGGCGATCACCCGGGGCGCTCAGCGCGCTGCGCTCGAAACGTCCCTGGCTCGCACAGTGAGCGCGTAGTAAACTTGACCGTGCCAACTGAGCACACTTCGCTCCGGTCACAGCAGAGAGGTTTTAGCTGAAGGGATCTAGGAGGGACTGCGCATGGGAAGGGTCAACATCCCCGATACCGAGGTGATGGTGCTAAACCTGCTCGCCGTGTTCGAAGGTGGTGCGGCCGCTCAGACGCTCATACAATGTCTACAACACAAGGATGTGGGTGGACTCGAGGTGCTCTCGGCGATCAAGAACCTAGCTGACCGTTCGGAGATCCACATTGTCGAATCCGTCAACTCCGACGGGATGGCAATTCGTTACGCACTGCCACCGGCGTGTCGCGATGAGCGACTGAAGACCTTGCGGGAGTCGGGAGAATACGAACTGTACGTGCCGTCACTTGTCAGCTTCTGTCAAACGCTGGCGGTTGAGCTAACAGCCACTTTGATCGCCGGCCCCGGAGAGAGGGACGCCTTAGACCTAGCATTTGAAGAACGTGACAACATCGCAGTAGCCCTACGCTACTGCATCGACGCGAGGGATGGACTGGCTGCGGCGGAGATCGCCAGTGGTGTCTGGCGAATGTGGGAGCTCCGAGGGTTACTTGCCGAAGGGCGCCGCTGGATGGAGCAAATCATCGAGTTACTTGGCGACCAGTGCGTAAAAGAGCCGCTTATCGATGTCCTTGACGGAGCCGGCATGCTGTGTTGGAGACAAGGTGATCTCTCTCAAGCAGCAGACTATTTCAGACTAGCCATCGACCTGGCCCACGAAGACGGCAACTATTCGAGGCAGGCTCGACTCCTCAATCACCAAGGTCTGGTGGCCTTGTTCGACGGAAACTTGGATCTCGCACGGGAGAAGTTTCTCGGCAGTCTCGATCTTTGCAAGCAGCTGGACCTCGCCTATGAAGCGGCCCTGGCCTCGTCGAACTTCGCTTTATTGGAGGCTACTAGTGGTAACCCAACACGATGTATCGAATGGGCTAATGAGGCCCTAACCGTCCAGCACGCCCTGGGGGACACACACGGCCAGGCGACAAGCTTGCTGCACCGGGCGATCGGCAAGTTCTATAACTGCGACATAGACGACTCGATCAGAGACGCTGCCACGTCTGCAACTATGTTCGCAGGGCTTAAAGACGATCGAAACTTGTGCTTCTCCCTTTACTGTCTCGCGTGCGCGCTGTCACGAAAAGGTGAGGGTGACGCCACCGGGCGACATCGAAACGGTCGGATGTCGCTCACGGCGTGCGAGGTGGCCGCCGCTGCCGAGGCGATCCGCCAGCACATGAAGATACCGTTCCCAGCTGACTGGGCTTCCCGTCTCGAGCTGGCCATGGGGCGCGATCTAGCTGACCCAACAACCCTCCCGCCGAGCCGACCCGTCGAGGCGCTCCTCGAAGATGTAGCTGCTTGGCTGGAAGCCAAGGATGCTGAAAAGCAGCTGCACCTGCCGCCTCCGCCGAAGAACTTGGTCCTGGTGAAGTTGCTCGGCGGCTTTTCCGTCACGACCGGGCGCTGCGAGGTGAAGCTGGCTCCTCAGGTAGCACGCCTAGTAAAACTAGTTGCGGCAAGCCCGGTACCACTGCACGTAGAGTCGGTTATAGAGACGTTATGGCCCGAAGTGGACTGCGAGCGGGGAAGACATCGTCTTCGGAACGTGATGTCCCGCCTCGCCCGGACAGCCGGCCCGATTCTCGTACGCGAAGGCGACTCTATAAGGATCGCCGGCGGGGTAGAAGTTGACCTTAGAGTATTGGAGTCTGCGCTGGATTCCGCTACCCGCCTGGTCCGCAACGAGGCCGAAGTTGACGAGGTCAGCTCGGAGGTTCGCCTAGCGCTAGCGATGTACCGCCAGCAGCTATTCCCATTGGACTCCTACGAGCCCTGGGCCGAGTCGAAGATCGTAGAGACGAGGGACTGGCTCCTGCGTACCCTGGATGCGTGGATGGCACTGGCGTTAAAGTTGGGCCGAACCGACCTAGCCGAGGAGGCCCTCCGATCCGGGGTCGAAGTCGACCCTACCGACGAACGGCGCTACTGCCGGCTCGCCCAACTGTTGCTCGACACCGGTAGGCCGATGGCAGCGCAAACAGTGCTAGAGGCAGCCCTCAACGAGGCCGAGAAACTCGGCGTGGTTATCGATGCCAGCCTTGAAGCCCTCAGCCGCCGCTGCGGACTTGACTGCAGGACAAGAGCTAGTCGATGTGCTGGTAGCGGGCGACGGTGAAGGCGATTATCAATGGTACGTCGAGGGCGAAGGTGGCTAGGGAGGCTAGGAGTATGGTGAGCGTGGCTCCGTGTGTGTGGTCGTAGATGAATACGTAGGCGAGGATTGCTGCTATTGCTAGGTAGGCTACGAAAGCCCCCTTAGCGACACTGAAGAAGGTGTGCCAGGCGAATGGTGTGATCCGGCTGAGTGTGATCAGGGCGGCTATGGTGAGGGTTGCTCCTGTGGCCCATAGGGCTACGGCTGGGGTTAGGGGGGGTGGAGTCGGGAGGTGCGCTGCTAGGTACACGCCTCCGGCGAGCATGAGCGCTACCGACGTGACGGCTAGTTCGGCGACGGGAGGTAGCCGGCGGGATAACACGTCTGTCGGGGGGTCGGTGAGTTCTTGGTGGGGGGTGGTGTGGGTTGGTGTGGTGGTGGGGGTGTCGTTCATGTGGTGGCGATCCTGGTCATGATGATGAGGGTGGCTATTTGCATTGCGCCGGTTACTCCCGCCGAGTAGACGAAGCGTCGCATGAGTCGGTTTATCACCCGGCCGTCGGGTTGGGGTTTTCGAAGCTCGACGAGCACGGCGATGTTGGCTGGTTCCAAGACGCCCAGGGCGACCACGGCCATTACAGCAACGACGACGAACGATGCGACGATCCAGTCGTGGTGGGAGTAGCTTGCTAGTAGGTATCCCATATGCCGGGCGAGCTGCCAGCCGGCTGCTAGGGTGCACACGACGAGGGTTGGCATGATGAGTACCATCTTCGGCATCAGACGGCGGGTCAGTTCGGCTCGCGCGGGAACTGAAAGCCTGCTGAGGATGGGGCCGAGCACGAAGCCCAAGAACAAGTCGAGCGTGGTCCACATGGCCCCGCTCACGACGTGGTAGAAGTCGATCGCCCACAGTTTGTTCGTGGCGACAGTGGCGATAAGCCCGCCGATCACGACACCTACCGCGGGCAGGCCGCCGAGGGGGACCACGTGGACACCTGTAGCGTCAAGGCTGGGTTCGCCGTGTTGTGACTTCGGTGGGATCTCGGGTTTCGCGCTGGCTTCTAGCATCTAGGCGCTCCTCGCCCGTCGGGGATGGCAATACCACACCACACGGCCAGGGCGGGCTGGGGGCTGGGGTCGACTAGCGGGCAGGTCATGCTGACGCCGTGACCCGCACGGCGCTACTTGCTACCACGGGGGCGTTTAGGTGCTGTCCGCCCATGCTGCCGTAGAAGCCGGCGTCTCCGAAGGAGAAGACTCCGCCGTCGGCTGCTGCTAACCAGTAGCCGTGGCCGTCGGGTGTGGGGGTTATTGAGACTATGGGTGCGTTTAGGTGCTGGTCTCCCATGCTGCCGTAGAAGGCGGCGTCTCCGAAGGAGAAGACTCCGCCGTCGGCTGCTGCTAACCAGTAGCCGTGGCCGTCGGGTGTGGGGGCGATAGCCACCACGGGTGCGTTTAGGTGCTGGTCTCCCATGCTGCCGTAGAAGGCGGCGTCTCCGAAGGAGAAGACCCCGCCGTCGGCTGCGGCCAGCCAGTAGCCTTTCCCGGCCGGCTGGCTGTTACCCCCAGGCGGAGCAGGCGCTACCGGCGTGGGGGCGATAGCCACCACGGGTGCGTTTAGGTGCTGTCCGCCCATGCTGCCGTAGAAGCCGGCGTCACCGAAGGAGAAGACTCCGCCGTCCGCACCAGCCAGCCAGTAGCCACCCTGATCCAGGCTAGGCGCCAGACCCACCACGGGGGCGTTTAGGTGCTGGCTGCCCATGCTGCCGTAAAAGCCGGCGTCTCCGAAGGAGAACACTTCACCGTCGGAGGCAGCCTCCCAGTAGCCCGACCCGGCCGGCGGGACGTCGAACACGGCGCGTCCACCCGCCGAGGTGCTGATCGTGTTGGAACCGACCGTGGTAGCCGACGCTCCGGCCGTCCAGATCCCGTAGAACTCGTTACTTATCGTGTTGGATGCGATGGTCGTGTCGCTAAGGGTGGGGCCGACCGGTGGGGGGATAGGTGAAGCGGCGACGAGGATGGCCGTAGGCGCCGGCGGGCCGTCGGTTGACAGCCAGTCGTCCAGGCTCAGAGTGTTACCGGTGACGGTAACGTTCGACACCGAGTCATGAGGCGCGTTCGAATGCACTATCACGCCGGGGATCGCAGCCCCGGTGACCGTGTTGCCTTCGACTGACACGCCGCTCACCGAGGTGGCCGGCGTGTCAGCGGCCACGACCACACCCCCGATCACCGGGCCGTGAGGGCCGAACTGGCCGGGTGAGCCCTGAACGGTGTTGTCGGAGATAGTGCCGCCTGAGATTCCAGCCCCGGGATTGTACGCGGCGTAGACCACGCCGCAGCCGCTGAAGTTACCGCTCGACTCGTTGTGCGAAACAGTATCGTCGACAGCTGGGCTGAGCGTGCCAGGCTTCGGGGCGCCCGGGTCGATCGGCCCGTCGTCTGCTATTCCTATTCCCCCGTCAGCTAAGTTACCGGTGACGGTGTTGCCGGTAACCGTGGAGTTGGCGGTGCCGACCAGCTCGATGGCTTTGTTCTCGTTGATACCGGGCGTCGGGGCCAGCCCGTTGCCTGTCACGGTAGAGTCCGAGATCGTTATATCCGAGGCGTCCTGGACGAAGATACCGTGATCGTTGGCACCCGTGACGGTAACGTTCGAGATCGTGATGCCCGACGTGCCAGGCGGGACATACATTCCCACGTCACAGCCGTTAGCGGCCAAGGAGATGTTACTGACCGAGGTCGTCACGACCATCGCCGCGCTAAGGCCGGTGTCACCTGCGGCTATACACGACGGTGCAGCTGCCGCCGCCGATCCTAACATCACGGGTCGGGCGGTGACGAGCCCGGCGGCGACCATCGCGGCGCTAACTCCAGCCTTGAAAGCCAACCTCGGTGCCCGAGCGGCTCGGGGCTTGGCGGAAAGGATCTCTTCGCCAAACGCAGGCGTAGCTGTGGTGGTCCGACTAGTGCCAGCTGTCCTCATGCTGGCATTTTCCAACTTCACCGCATCCGTAGCGCATCCAAGGCGGCCCCGAGGGGTGGCACCCTGAGCCGACAGCCATTAGTCCTTGGTGAGGCGAACGGCGTGGCGGTCCGGGCGAACTGCACCGCGAGCGTGGTCTTGCCTGCCATTTCAGTCGGGAGTGGCGAACTCTAGGCCGGCGGTCCGGGTCACAAACGGCTCCTACGCCTGTCCCACAATATCCAGCCGTATCTCGACAGGTACCCACCCCCAACGCCGCTCGTGGGCGCCCGGGAGAATCTTTGCCAGATCGAGGACAAGGCGGTCGGCGCTTTGCGAGGTGGTCACTCCGAGGGGATTTCGAAGGCCTTCCAATCAACATGCTCTTCATCCAGAACAGCTGGCAGAACACCGCTAGCAGCCTCAACAGACAGCCACAGCGTGCCGGCAAGGATCTGTCCCACGGCAACTGCTTCGAGGTTCAGAAGGTTAAGCCGAGGATGACGCTTCGCGATTCGAGCCATGCGAGGCACGAGTGGCCGCGGGTCTGGGAGCAGGATGTCGCTGCGCAGTTCAAGGAGGCTCAAGATGGCCCGCTCCTGGTCTGCCTGCTGCAACTGTTCGAACGGTCCAGACAGATGCCCTCCTGCTCCAAGAACGGCCGCGCGACATGCCCGGTAGTACCAGTAGAAAGTGGTGTGCACGACAACAGGCTCGTCCCTGCCGAGACCGACCAGCAGCTCTTCGATCAGCAGCCGATCGTCGATGATGACCAGGCGAGGGGTTGACGACACCCCGAGCTATTGATCGGCCAGATCTGGATCGTCGAGGGCCGCGATCCCGTTCTCATAGCGATCCCGGAGCACGCGACGGAGTTCGGTGCGGGCCACTGTTACTCCCCCGGGTACGACGAGGGCCGCTTCGCCGAGATCGATGAAGCCGATCTCTCCACCCCCCTCGATACCCCAGCGGTGCCGGAGGTCGGCCGGCAAGCTGGTCTGTCCTCGGTGAGACACCCTCGCATTGGTCGTCCTAGCCATATCGTGCATTGTAGCGACCGTTTGATTACAAGGCGAGCATCCCATAACCGCCCCCCGGCATGACCGTAGGGGGTAGCCCAGACCGCCGGGGTGGGTCTGTAGCTGCAACGGTGTGACTGGTCCTCTGCCCTTGCCGGGCGACCCCTGGCGGAAAGGACTGGCAGTGTCTGGTGTGCTTGACGTTCCCCGTGATCGGGCGGGCACGTTCTGCCCAATCATTATTATCGACGCGATCGTGGTTAAGAACCGGCGAGGCCCGTGTCTGGCCGGGATGTACGGGGCGTCGGTGTTGAAAGATCACCGATCCAACAACTCAGGAGATTAGGTTACCGGTGACGGTGTTGCCGGTAACCGTGGAGTTTGCGGTGCCGACCAGCTCGATGGCTTTGTTCTCGTTGATACCCGGCGTCGGGGCCAGCCCGTTGCCTGTCACGGTAGAGTCCGAGATCGTTATATCCGAGGCGTCCTGGACGAAGATACCGTGATCGTTGGCACCCGTGACGGTAACGTTCGAGATGGTGATGCCCGACGGGTCGGGCGCTGACGAGCCCGGCGGCGACCATCGCCGCGCTAAGCCCAGTCTTGAAAGCTAACCTCGGTGCCCGAGCGGCTCGGAGCTTGGCGGAAAGGATGTCTCAGCTAAACGCGGGCGTAGCTGTGGTGGTCCGACTAGTGCCAGCTGTCCTCATGCTGGCATGTTCCAACTGTGCCGCATCCGTAGCGTATCCAAGGCGGCCCCGAGGGGCGCTTAGGGCCAGCGGTAGCGGTGCTCGGGACGTCCGCTTCCGTAGCGAAGGGCCACTTCGACCCGGCCGATCCGCTGAAGGTGCGACAAGTACCGTTGCGCCGTAGCACGACTCAGGCCCGTGCGCTGGGCGACGTCGTCGCAAGAAAGGTCCGACTCTGCCGCTCGTAGCGTTTCGACGATCACCCCCAGAGTTTGAGGGCTCTGGCCTTTCGGTAGCCGTCGCGCGTCGGTGGCTCTAACAGCGGCGTAGAGATCGTCTATCTCGGTTTGGGTGATCTGTTCCATTCGCGCCATCTTCGCCCGCATGAGCCGGTAGGACTCAAGTACCTCTGACAGGCGCGCAAAGCTGAACGGCTTGACCAGGTAGCCCAAGGTGCCGCCCTGCATGGCGCTGCGAACACTTGACAGGTCCTGGGCGGCGGTGATCATGATCACGTCGACGTGCGGCATCGTCGGTTCGCGCAACTTGCGCAGTACCTCGAGGCCGGACAGGTCAGGCAGGTAGATATCCAACAAGAGCAGATCGGGGTGTAGACGTGCCACGGCCTCCAACGTCGCCTGGGCGCTGTAGGCCTCGCTGACCACTTCGAACCCGTTGACCTTCTCGACGAACGCCCGGTGAAGCGACGCCACGCGGAAGTCGTCGTCGGCTACTACCACTGCCAGGGTCATACGGCGCGCACCGCCGACAGGTCCGCCCCGGGTGCTTCACCCTCCTCGTGGACGCCAACAGCTGACGTCGCTGGAGTCGTCGATGATTCGTCTCGTGGTTCTCGCTCGGCGCCTGGTGATTCGGGATCGACGTCGAGCGCCCCGGGGAGGCGGACCGTAAAGACGGCTCCTCCCGAACGGGGGTCGCTCCCCACGTCGATCTGTCCGCCCCGCTTGTAGACAAGCTGGCGAAGCACAGCCAGTCCGAGTCCCCTGCGAGCGCCAGAATGGGACGACTTGGTGGTGAAACCGTCGATGAAGATCACGTCACGGCTCTCTTCGGCCACGCCCGGCCCGGAGTCCGCAACCCGGATTATGAGATCGACGCAATCCATCTCTACGGTGATCTCGACCCACGCAGGCTTGCGTCCCTTGGCAGCGTCGATGGCGTTGTCGATCAAGTTACCCGCCACGGTCACCAAGTCAAGCGCTTCTAGCACGCGACCGTGGAGTTGGGTCGAGTCGCCTATGCGCAGCTCGACTCCTTGCTCGCGACCAACGGCGCTCTTAGCAACCAAAAGCGCCCGCAGAACCGGGTCGCTCACGCCGGATGCAACCCTGTCCGCGAAGTCGGAGTCGTCTACTTGAAGCTGGGTGGCGAAGCGGACTGCCTCGGCGTACTCACCCAACTCGACGAGTCCGATCACTGTGTGGATCCTGTTGGAGAAGTCGTGAGCCTGGGCGCGCAATGCCTCCGTCAGGCTCAAAGTACCGTCGAGCTCTCTCAGCAGTGATTCCGATTCGGTGCGGTCGACGAGCGTGACGACGTGGCCGAGGTGTCGGTCTTCTAGCTCCACCGGCATCCGGTTGACCACCAGCACGCGGTCCTCGCTCACCACGAGGAGATCCTTGCCGTCGATGTCCCCGGAGAGGGCTTGGAGAAGGCGACCTCCCGATACCAAGACGCTGATCGGACGGTGAAGGTAACGACGGGGAAAGTGCAGGAGGCGCTGAGCTTCGGCGTTGGCGAAGCGCACCTTGTCATCGGGATCGAGGCCGATCACACCTTCGCGGATTCCCGATAGCGTCGCCTGCTGTTCTTGGATGAGGTCAGTCACTGCGTCTAGCTCAAGGCCGAACGTCCTGCGGCGTAACCAGCGTGTCACTGCGAGAGTCCCGAATACGGCCAAGATCAAAGCTCCAAGTGAAGCTTCACCTACTTCGATGATCACACGTGTTATTTCCACGCTATCGTCGGTTGTCAACCCCTCTACTGTAATAGTCGCTAGGTCCACACCTTGCGCAGACTCGACCGGAACCCGGATGAGACCCAGAGTCTCCCCGCCGGACTGAGGAGGTTCTCCTGACCGTAAAGGCCCACCGAGTGCACCTCCGGTAACGACGACCTCGGGAGCCTCTACTGCACTGCGGAAGCCGGCGACCAGCAATGCAAGATTGCTCCTGTTTCCATCGATCACGTCGTTTCGCACGGTCTGCAACCCCGCAAAAGACCTAGCCGCCAAAACCTGCCGGTCGCGAAGTTCGCGACTTCCCTCACCGCTGCGCAACACGACGAGGCTGGCGCCGAAGGCAACAGCGACACCGAATACGCAGATCTGCAAAACGGCCAGCCTCGCCGACAATCCTAGCTTTGCGTCCCGTCGTCCTCGCATTCACGAATCCCCCAGCCCAACTACAGCCAAATTCGAATTGGGCCTAGACGATAGCCGCTAGGGCCTTTAGCAGCAACTCTCGACGCGGTGCAACAGGTGAAGCCGACCTACTCGGATCGCGTGAGCAAAACGAGTTTAACGAATCATGCAAGCAAAAGCACCTTTAATGCAATGAACCTTCCCCCATTTCACCCGCGACGTTATGGTCAGATCCGACTACTGCTGCGGCGGCCTTCTGGCCGGCTGACACACCTTGGGGGTGCACTCTGAGTCTGTTCTACTTGACGTTCGGCTTCGGGATCGTTACGGCTTCACTGCTCGCTTTGAGCGCAGTCGGCCTTAGCCTCCAGTTCGGCGTGACGAACTTCGTCAACTTCGGATACGGGGCACTCCTCGGTCTTGGAATGTATTTTACATACGCCCTAAGCACCACTGTAGGGCTGCCCTTTTGGTTCGCGGCTCTCGGCGGCACGCTGCTGACTGGAGTCGCAAGTGTGATAGTCGACGTGCTGATCCTAGAACCCTTCGTGCGGCGGGGAACCAGCGGCTTTTTCATGCTCATCGTCACGTTCGGACTTTCTTTGATCCTACTCAACCTGATCCAGCTCTTTTGGGGAGTGTCGTTTACTAAGTTCGCAATCCACCAGGGAACGCCGTTGAAGATCGGGCCTTTTAGCTTCACGCCTAACCAGCTTGCAATCATCGCTATAGCGATCGTCGTGCTGATCGGGGTGCACCTGCTACTGACTCGTACCACCCTCGGCCGTTCGATGAGGGCGATGTCTGACAACGCCTCCCTCGCGAAGGTCAGCGGTATCAACACTGGCCGTGTCACCATGTGGACCTGGTTCATCAGCGGCTGTCTCGCGGGCCTGGGGGGGGTCACCCTTGCGATTAACACAGTGTCGTTTCAGGCGTACACCGGTAACAACTTTCTCTTCGTCATCTTTGCCGCAGTAATTGTAGGGGGGATCGGGCAGATCTATGGAGCGATGATCGGAGCCATCGTTATCGGACTGGTCGTCAACTTGTCAGGTATCTGGATCTCGTCTGCCTACCAGCTCGATCTGGCGTTCGGAGTGCTGGTCCTCGTGCTTCTGGTAAGACCCCAAGGGGTAATTGCTACAGCTGGAAAAGCTTAGAAAGGAACCTGACGTTATGGGAGTTGTCTGGGGATATATAGCTACCCTTGCTGTCTACTTCTGCATATACAATATCTTCGCTTTCGGTCTGAACATCCAGTTCGGCTACGCCGGGATACTCGACTTCACGGTCATTACCTTCATGGCGATCGGAGGTTACTTCGCTGGGGTTGCGGTACTCGGTCCCGCGCAGCGGGGATCGGAGAT
>JAJZAM010000107.1 GCA_021799445.1 Actinomycetes bacterium | reverse complement strand
CGGGTAGCGACAAGACCCGGGTCTATCTTTTCGCTGCGGGCCACTTGGGCTACCCAGGCCATTATGAGCGCTACGGGAGCGCGCATCTCCTTCGGCACGTCCTCATTGGGGGGAGTCACGATCTCGCTCCCAGTAAGAGACCGTCCGCGTTCGATCGCGGCGAGCACCTCGGCGGCCAGCGACGGCTTCACACCCCTACCGTCTAGCCCGCGCATGGCGTTGAGGTCATCGACGCTAGTAGGAGGCCGGTGGGCTATCGCCTGGACCGCCAGGTCGGGAAGCACGAAGCGAACGGGTTGGTCGAGCTCGGCGGCTTTGAGCTCACGCCAGGCCGCCACCTCCTGGGCGATCCCACGCGAAGCGCCTTTCAAGGTGCGGGCGTCGCGCAGCCTCCACCACGACCGGGAGGGGTCGGCCGGCCTGGAGCAGCGTTCCAGGAGGAGCTGGCATTCCTGTTCGACCCACGCCGTTCGGTTGGCCGCGTCGACGTCGGCGCGGATCTTGTCAGCTAGGTCCAACAGGTGCTCTACGTCAGCGGCGGCGTAAGCCAGCTGCGAAGGCTTGAGAGGGCGTTGCTTCCAATCTGTGAGCCGGTCGCCTTTAGCCAATTCCAGACCGAGGAATGCCTTCACCAGCGACGCCAAGCTCGCGGTCGTGTGACCGACGAAACCGGCGGCTATCTGAGTGTCGAAGACACGCCTGGGCATCGCAGCGCACGCGTGCCTTAGGATCTCCAAGTCCTGGTCGCACGCGTGGGCGACCATCAACGCCGGCGAGTCGAGCAGGTCGGCCAGCGGTTTCACGTCGACGCTGAGCGGGTCTATGAGCGCCACTCTCAGCCGTCCCGTTCCCGTCTCGCGCCAACAGACCTGCACGAGAGCGAGAACCGGCCAGTAGGTCTTCTCACGGTGGAACTCGGTGTCGAGAGCGTAACGCTCGGCGCGGCCCAAATCGGCGAGCACGACTCGGAGGCTCTCGTCGCTGTCGACGAGCTCGACGTCTACGTCAGCCACCGTAACTCATCTTGGTGTCCTCCATGCGCAGCACTTCCAGCTCGTCGGCCAGCCGGGCGGGTCCGCAGTCGACGACTTCCCCGACGAACAGCGTGTGGCTGGTGAAGTCCGTCGCCTGGTACAGCCGGCAGTCCACCCAGGCAGCTGCCAGGTCGAGGATCGGCGAGCCGGTCGCCGCTTCGCTGACAGCGAAACCCCCAAGCTCGTCACGACAGCCCGCGTCGTCGAGCGCCTTGACAAACTTTCTCACCACGGCCCTGTCCGAGCGCTTCAAGATGTTCAAGCTGAAGGCTTCTCCTTCACGGATCAAGGCGTTGCTCAGAGCGTCCCGTTCAACGCTTGCAGCTACGAGCTTAGGCTCGCTGGCAACCTGAGTCGCCCAGTTGATCGTCATTAGGTTACGCCTGGCCGCGCCCCGGGAGCCCAGAACGTAAAGGCCGCTCGGCATGCTCCACAGGATCCTACGCCGCTGCCGGTCGTACGCGTCTGGGTCCTGCCCGGGCGGGAACGGGCCTACGACACCTACTTTCATCTGGCGTGCCTCCTCGGGGCGCTCACGGTTGCTTCACCGGAGCGGTTAGGTGAAGCCCTGGACCGTCGCTGAGCTCCGCTACGTGCTGACGGCTGCGGCCTCGCCGCACGACAATCCACCGGCCGTGCAGGACGTCGCTTGCGCCGAGCGGCCGGTCTTCGGTGATCCTCTGCCCGTTCAGGTAGATCGCACCCTGGGCGAGCTGTCGCCGTGCGTCACCTCGCGACGCCACCACCCCGCAAGCCACGGCCAGGTCGACGACGCTGAGCCCCCGCTCCAGGTCGGCCGTGGAGATAGGCGTGCTGGGGACGTCGGCTACAACTGCGGCAAGCGACGAAGCGTCGAGGTCGCCGAGCGAGGCACTGAAGAGAGCTTTGGCCGCTGCAGCCGCTTTTTTCGCTTCCTCCTCGCCGTGCACGAGGGTCGTGACAGCGTCCGCTAGCACCCTTTGCGCCAACCTGCGCTCCGGTTCGTCGGCGACTTGGATCTCAAGCGCCGCGATCTCCTTCTCGTCTAGGACTGTGAAGCGCCTCAGGTAGCTTGCGACGTCACTGTCGGGGGTGCGCAGCCAGAACTGGTGGAACTCGTAGGGCGACGTCCTCGCCGGGTCCAGCCAGACCGCCCCGCTCTCGGTCTTGCCGAACTTTGTGCCGTCGGACTTGGTTACCAGCGGCGACGTGACACCGTAGGCTACCGCACCGTTTCGCATCCGTCGTATGAGAGACACTCCCTCCGAGATGTTACCCCACTGGTCGCTCCCCCCGAGCTGGAGCTCGCATCCGTAACGGTCGTAGAGCTGCACGAAATCCCAAGCCTGGAGAAGCATGTAGCTGAACTCGGTGAAAGACAAGCTCTCCCCTTGCCTTTCAAGGCGCGTGCGGACCGAGTCTTTGCGGATCATCTCATTCACGCTGAAAAGCTTTCCTACCTCCCTCAGGAATTCGATGAGCGCAACCTTGCCGAGCCATTCGAAGTTATCGGCGATCAGTGCCTCCCCGCCGTCTTCGGCCTCCAGCAGTCGGGATATCTGGCCGGCGATGGCCTCCCGGTTGGCGAGCAGGGTCTCGGGTGGGAGCAGGTTGCGCTCCTCGCTCTTGCCGCTCGGGTCGCCGATCATACCGGTGCCACCACCGACGAGAGCTATAGGCCGGCTGCCGTGACGAGCTAAAAGTCTGAGAAGGCACAGCTGCTGCAGGTGCCCGACGTGGAGGCTCCCAGCGGTCGGGTCGAACCCGATGTAGGCGACTATCGGGCCTTGTTCGAGGCGTTCGCCCAGGCCATCCCTGTCGGTGACTTGATGCAGCAGGCCACGCCAGGTCAGCTCGTGAAGAAACGACGACATTTCTACAGTCTCCCACGCTGCGCGCGTCGACCTTGGCCGGCCGCGCTCGCCGCCAGGTTTCGGGCCTGGCCGCGCCGATCGGGTAACTAACCGGTCCGGCCGGTAACAATAGAAGGGTGCGATGCGCCGGAATCCTTCTCACAGGGGGCTCGAGCCGGCGTATGGGAGCCGACAAAGCAACCCTGCGAGTCGTATCAGCGGGCGCGGCGTCCCCGCCGACGCTTGCGCAAAGGACGGCCGAGATCCTCGCCTCGGTCACGGTCCTCGCGGTCGAGGTCGGACCGGGCGCAAGCGGCCTGGCGTGCAGCGTCGAGGACCCAGCGGGGGGAGGACCGCTAGCCGGATTCGTGCAGGGCGCCTCGCATCTAAGCGAGCTCGGCTGGGCCGGGCCGGTCGTGCTCGTCGCGACGGACATGCCGCTCCTAGAAGCCGAGCTGCTTCGCTGGCTGGTCGAATACCCCGGCTACCGCGGCGTGGTGCCAGTGACGGCCGGCAGGCTGCAGCCTCTGTGCGCCCGGTATTCGCCAGCGGAGGTGAGAGCCGCACGGGACGCCCTCGCCAGCGGGGCCCGCTCGATGAGCGACTTCGTGGCTTCCAGCCGGCCCAGGCTGGTCGACCCCGGCAACAGCGGAGCCCCGGTCGGCTGGGAGCGTTACATCGCAGACGCCGACACCCCCGAGGATCTCGCCCGCCTGTCGACACGTCCCCAAAGCGGGCGGCCCGGACCGGTGACATCCCTCAGGACCCTCAAAGTGCGGCCCGGACGGCGCTTGGAACTACCCGACGACGTGGCGACAGAGGAGCCTCTTCAGGTGATGATCGCCGGCCCCGGCGAGCGAGCTACACCTCTCGCGGTGACGATGCGAACCCCAGGCCACGACTTCGAGCTCGCCGCCGGTTTCGTCTTTAGCGAAGGTGTAGCCGGTCGTCACGAGATCCGCTCGGTCGACTACTGCGAGGCGGTCAGTTCAGACCCGTCCGCCCGCTGGAACCACGTAGCTGTTCGCCTGTCGCAGCCGCGGGCGCCTGACATCGCTGTCCGAGCGTTCACCGCCTCGGCCAGTTGCGGCACCTGCGGGAAAGCGACGATAGACGACCTGTTCGTCTCGTGCGGGCTGGTCCCCGCCGGGCGGCCCTGGCCTGCGTCGGCGATACCGGCGTTTTTTGAGGGTTTGCGCGGCGCCCAGAAGGCCTTCGAACGCACCGGGGGGTTGCACGCAGCAGGCTTATTCGGCCGGGACGGATCCCCGCTTATAGTCCGCGAGGACATCGGAAGGCACAACGCGGTAGATAAGGTTATCGGCAAGACAGTTCTTGCGCCCGGTGAGCTGGATGAGCCTGCCTCAAGCTACGCGTTGGCTGTCTCTGGAAGGGTCAGCTTCGAGATAGTCCAAAAAGCGGCCGTCGCTGGGATTGGTTTGCTCGCCGCAGTGTCGGCGCCTTCCAGCCTGGCGGTTCAGGCGGCCGAGCGGCTCGGAGTGACGCTGGTGGCGTTCGTACGAGACGGCACGTTCAACGTTTACAGCCATCCGGAACTGATCGACTTTTGAGCCGGGCCAGAACCCGGACGCGTCCGAAGACCCGCCGGTCCGGCGGGTCTTCGTGGCTTAGTGTGCCTCGGGCGTCAGCCCAGACGCCTTACGTTCGCAGCCTGAAGGCCTTTGGGGCCTTGGTTGACTTCGAACTCGACCTTGTCGTTCTCTTCGAGGTTACGGTACCCGTTGCCGTCGATAGCACTGAAATGCACGAAGACGTCGGGGCCACTGTCCTGGGAGATGAATCCGTATCCCTTTTCCGAGTTGAACCACTTCACTGTTCCGGTTGCCACAAGCAATCCCTCCTTTCCTGGCCGGAGCGGACCTCCCTCCTTCATGAAGGAGCGGGCCCGGCGGCCTCCGGCCGAAGCCGGAGAGGGAGTCTGCCTCGACTCGATGCTTCCACCCTCGCGCCGATAAGGGTAGCACGCCCCAAGGTCGCTGCATAGTGTCTTTCGTGACTGCGCAGTTCGCCTCCTAGCCGCAGGCGTGTGACGAGTGCAGGCTCAACCGCCGGAGGTCCCCGATGACGCCGCCAGAGGAGAGCCCTGCGTGAGCTGTAGCGAAGCCTGAACCGGGAGCAGCTCGACCCATGTCGGGCCAGGAGCGAGGTTGACGGGCTGGCCGTTCGCGCCGACGAACTGCGTCGGCGTGTTGATACTCGAACGTGACCAGGTGGCGTTGTACGCAGCCCCTCCGGTGAGGATGGTCACCTGACCAGAGCCTACCGTGTGGCTGTGCACGCCTAAAGCCCCGTTGGCATCCTCGGGGATCGTGCCCAGACTGGTCGTGACCCTCTCGATCACCACGTTCGTCGCTGTCACAGGGGTGCCGTCAGCGTCGACGTTAGGGACCCCGGCGTACAGGCGCACCCACTTCGACGTGGAGGGATCCCAACGCCACTGTACGTTCAAGATGCCCGAGAAGAGCAGTGTCGCCTCCGAGGTGGGCGTGCCAGGCTCCGACGGCTTGCCGTAGTGGAAGATCGGCGAAGGTGGAGTCTTGGACGGGTCGAGCGCCCACAGCTCCGACGTGGAGGTGTAGAGGTTCTCCGGTGGGTAGCGCGATGTGATACGAGTAGAAGCCTGTGAGTGGGTGAACAGGTCGAGGTCGTAGACGCCCGAGTCGGCGACGAGGTTGACGTCGGGGATGATCCCCCCGGCGAAAGCGAACGCCGGATGGCCGAACTGGGCGAGCAGCTGGGTGTCGATCCATCTCGTGGAACGCACAGGGCCGATGTTCGGAGCTTGCTGGCATTGGTATATCGCCAGCAGTCGGGTTATGTCACCTTCTATCGGCTCTTCGAAGACGATGTCAGCGTGCCCGAGGCCGCTTTGGGGTCTAGCGGCAGGGTCGTTGCCTATCTTAACGGCCAAAGCCGGCCGGTTTGGCGGTGTCCCCCCGGGTGCGCTGGCACCCGTGAGCGGGCACACCGCCGTAGAGGCGACCGTGGTCGGGGGTGTCGTAGTCGTGGTAGCCGGCACGGTCGAAGGGGTCGTCGTGGTGGAGGAAGGAGACGAAGCCTTCTTAGCCCCCTGCGCCGGTCTTAAAACCACGAACGCTGTTACTGCTGCAGCCGCGATGACCGCTGCGCCGCTGCCTCCTATCAGCCAGCCCCGCCGGCTGGAGCTTCGTCGCTGTGCGTGGGCTGGTCGCTGTTTGGGCACCCGCTGTTCATAGCATCTTCGAACGTCGAAGTGGTGTACCTGTCTGAGAGTCGGGCGCCTTGTATATTCGCCGAGTGCCGAAACACCGCCCGGTGCACGCCCGCCGCTCCCACACCAGGGTCGTTGCGGCTGTCATAGCAGGCGCTGCGCTGGTGACAGTCCTCGCGTTCGCCGCCGTCACCTCGGGGGCTGGGCACGGAAGCTCCCACCCGGCTACAAAGGCTGCCTCACCCGCACGGAACAAAGTTCACCAGCCGGCTTCGACCCCTGGCACCTCCACATCGGCGAACTCGACATTCGACGGACCCGACGGTGTAGAAGCCTCTTGGGTGATAGCCGAGAACTCCAAGCCGGGCACGACCTCGTGGCAGATCACAGGCAAGCAAAGCCCAACTGGGATCATGGGTTACTCGAACCGTGTGCAAGCCCAAGTCGGCCAGAAAGTGGCTCTTTACGTTTCCACACAGGCCGCAAGCTTTCAGGTGAAAGCGTACAGGATGGGCTACTACCAGGGCAAAGGGGGGCGTCTTGTGTGGAGCTCGGCTCAAGTTCGTGGTGTGGTGCAGCCAGCCTGTCCTGTCACCACCGGTATCAACATGGTGGAATGCCACTGGGCCCAGTCGCTGTCGTTTACTGTCACCTCTTCTTGGGTCCAAGGGCAGTATCTTCTAAAGCTCGTAGGGTCGGGCGGCCAGCAAAGCTACGTTCCTCTTACTGTCTGGGATCCGTCCAGCACCGCCACGTACGTCGTAATGTCCGCCGTGCTCACCGAGCAGGTGTTCAACGCTTTCGGAGGCTACGACCTCTACCAAGGGGCGACGCCTTGCGCGGCCAACCACTATCCGTGCTCGACTCGTGCGCGAGTCGTCTCCTTCGAC
This sequence comes from Actinomycetes bacterium, assembly GCA_021799445.1. GTDB lineage: Bacteria > Actinomycetota > Acidimicrobiia > Acidimicrobiales > Palsa-688 > JAJZAM01. Next base: position 1,049 of record JAJZAM010000107.1, on the reverse strand, counting down.
CGTCCCTACGCGTCGGGGAACGGGGCCGGCGGCTACCTCAGCCTGATGTACCCGCTCACGCGGCTTATGGAGGAGCACGGCCTCGACGTCACCTACTGGACCGACATCACCCTCGCAGAGCACTCTAACCTCCTCGCCAAGCACAAGGTTCTCATATCCCCCGGCCACGACGAGGAATGGTCGAACTCGATGCGCCAGGCTGCGGTGGCCGGTGCGTCCAAAGGTGTCAACCTGGTGTTCTTCGGGGCCAGCCCGATCCTGCGAAAGGTCCGGCTGCAGCCTTCTCCGCTTGGGGCAGACCGTGAAGTGGTTAACTACCGCAACCCGCTCAAAGACCCATTTTACGGTGTCGACGACGCCCGGGTGACGCAGAACTGGTGGGGTCAACCCCCGGCTGACCTGCCCGCAAGCACCCTGGTCGGCGCCAGCTACGTGGGTTTCAACAACCTGACGAGCTTCCCGTTCGTGGTGTCGGACCCGTCGTCATGGCTCTACGCCGGGACGGGACTTAAAGCCGGCGCCCAGATCCCCGGGGTGATGACCAGCGACTTTCAGGCTTACGACCCTTCCCGAACCAGCAATCCACCCAACGTGGAGATACTCTCCCACTCGCCGGTTACAGTGCAGTACGACCCTTCGAGGCATTTCGCTGACACCGTTTTTTACACGATGGCCAAGAGCCAGGCGGGTGTCTTCACTTCCGGCACGGTCAACTGGATACCGTCCCTGACGGCTGCGTGCCCTGCGGGCGCTACCTTGTGCCCTTCGCAGGTGATGGCCGAGTTGACCCTCAACATCATGAGAGTTTTCGGTCAGGGCCCCGTCGGGCGGTCCTACCCGTCGACGGCTAACTGGCAGTCTTTTTACGGCTAAGCCGGGGCCGGCGGCCTCGACGCCGGGTCAGACCTGACCGTCGTTGGGCGGGGCTAGCCGCTGCTAGTAACCGCTTTGAGTGTCAACCAGCCCTTCGAGGGTCTCTCCGGCTGCGAAGCGCGCGACGTTGTTTGCTATGCGCCGAGCGAGGAGAGGTTCCACCATCTCCTGCGTGT
>JAJZAM010000106.1 GCA_021799445.1 Actinomycetes bacterium | reverse complement strand
AAGCTGGTCCACGTCGCCCGGATCCCCGAGCTGCGGTCCATCAGCTTCGACACGCCGCGCGGGGAGCTTCGTATCGGGGCGGCGGTTACGCTCGCCGAGATAGCAGGCCACCCCGAGATCAGAGCTGATTTGCCTTCCCTGGCGTACGCGGCGGGTGTCGTCGGCAACCCGAGGGTCCGCTCGGCCGCCACCGTCGGCGGGGCGCTCGCCCACGGCGACCCGCGCCAGGACCTTCCACCGGTGCTCATATCTCTCGGCGCGCGTGTTGTGCTTTCCGGCCCGAGCGGCCAGAGAATCCTTCCAGCGGCGGGATTGGCTACCGGCTTCATGGAGACTTGCGTAGCTCCCGAGGAGCTGATCACCGCCGTGGTGATACCCGTGACGAAGGGCCAGAGGGCTTACTACTTCCGCTTCACACCCCAAAGCGTCGCTGACTACCCGACGGTCGGAGTGGCAGCATGCGTGTCCTTGGCCGCAGACGGGACCATATCAGACGCTAAGGTCGCGCTGGCGGGGGTGGCGTCGAGCGTTCTCAGCGTCGACGCAACCGGCCTTTTGGCGGGGGTTTCCGCCGACAGCTCTGATTTCGACAGTAGCGTAGGCGAAGTCGCGGACCAAGCGGCAGCGGTCGCCGAGCCTATCGACGACCGGCTCGGCTCCGCCGCCTACAAGCGCGCCATGGCGGCCGTGTGGACCCGCAGGGCGTTGCTCGCCTGCGCCGGCGGAGGACGAGCGCCTAACCGGCTTTGCGGCCCATGAAGAGGCAGCTGTAAAAGCCCCGCCAGACCACTTCGACGTCGTCAACCCCGGCTTCGGCGTAAGCCTCCAGGTGGTCGGCGACGCTGGTCAGGGGGTAGTTGTGGTGGTGTTTGGGGCCTTCGCCGCCGGCCGGCACGAAGCGGGGCCTCAAAGCCCGCAGGCGTCGGTCCCAAACCTCCGACGGTCCAATGTGGTCGAGGTTGACCAGCCATCCCCCCGGAGCGAGAAGCTCGGCGCACTGGGAGTAGAAACGGCCGAGCTCGGACCGGTCGAGGTGATGGGCCGCCCGGGAGGTGACTATCGCGTCGAGACCAGCTGGCACTCCGGCCGCTCCTAGAGCGGTCATGTCCACTTCTCGGAACTCGACCCGGTCGCCGAAGCGGGCGAGGCGCGACCTGGCTTCGTCGGCCATCGCTTGGGAAGCGTCCGACCAGATGCCACGCGCGGCGGGGAGCTCGTCGAGCAGCGCCGCCAGGAACGCTCCAGGCCCGCTCGCCACGTCGAGCACGACTGACGTCTCGGGTCTCTCTTGGGCGATCAGAGCGGCGGCCATACGCCTCGGTAGGCTCAGCAGGTCCTCGAAACGGTCCGACGCGACCCACCCCTCGGCGAACTGCCGGTCCTGCCACTGCCTGGTCGCTTGCTCACCCTGCGTGCTCATTGGCTTCTCCTTTGGTTATCTTCGACTTGCTTGTCTTGAAACGCTCCTCCGTGGGGCGAAGGTCAGCGACGTTTTCAGGCCGCTCCGGTGCTCGCGGCAGCCGCGGACGCGGCTACGTCGTCGAGGTAGGCGACTCGGTCGTAGCCGAGAAGCTTGAAGATCCGGTTCTGAGCGGAAAGCAGCCGCACTTTCGTACCCGGGGCGGCGAAGTGCTGCGCAACGGTGTTCTGGGGTACGTAGATCGTGTCGCCCGCCTTGAAGTCGTGCCGGGTAGGCTCCACGGCGATACGCGCGTAGTACTTCTCCGCTATCTCAGCCTGCACCTCCCAGTGCAGGCTGTAGCCGGACCCTTCGAGCACGTAGAGGACTTCGTCGGCCATCTGCCAGCGCCGTCCGGAGTGTCCCCCGTCGGGCACTTCGAGCTCGAAGACGTCCATGGAGAACGTGCGGGCGTCGGTGACATCAGGCGCTGTCATGACACGGACCTTACCGAGCGGCGTGTCCTGCCACGTCGTCTGCGAAGGCTTGATGACCTTTCTGCGCTCCAGCACGCCCGGCGTCCAAATCTCCGACCAGTCGACGCGCTCGGAGTAGCGGGCCTCGTCCTCGACGGGACCGCTGCGGCCCTGCTGTATGAGACCCAGGTACATCCAGGCGGCTTTGGCCTTCACCACCAAAGCGAGCGCCGGCTCGTCGTAGGGGTTGAAGTGGCGGTGCACCGAGTCGGTGTGAACGAGGACCAGGTCGTCTTTCGCCCAGTCGTAGCGCTTGTCGTCGTGGATCTCGTAGCCAGCACCTTCGAGGATGTAGAAGGCCGCTTCGTTTTGATGGCCGTGCCCGTGGTTGGAGCTCTTGGGCGGCAGAGCCACGAAGTGGACCTGGACGGTCTGGGTGAGGAACGGCTCGTCGCCGGGGCCTAGGCGCCACCAGGTCTTGGACTGGTCCGAGTCGCCGGAGTGGCCGACTTTGGCGTCGTCGACTACGACACTGTCGTTGCGGACCCGGGGAGCGGCGAGCTGCTGGGAGCGGAACTCTTTCAGTCCGTAATTCTCCGAGGTGATACCCCTCAGGAATACCCGTCCTTCTTTGGCCATGCCATCCTCCTCGGTTCGCAAACCTCAACTAAAGTCTTTGGTATGACGAATCTACCATGGGAGTTTGAGGGGCGCCACTCCCCTGCCCCAAGCTTCGACGGTGGCCGCCCGTGAGTTACGTCGACCTGGACGGCATTCCGACGTGGTACGAGACGGTCGGTTCCGGACCTCCGATTCTCATGCTGTCGCCCGGCGGTTTCAACGCGAAGCTTGACAACTGGCATTCCTTCGGTCGATACAAGGACCTGCAGATGGTCCGCCACCTGAGCGACACCAACACGTGCGTCCTGTTCGACCGCCGAGAGGCCGGCCGGTCCGGCGGCCGGCTAGAGAGGCTCAGTTGGGAGGCGTACGCGGCCCAGGGCGCCGCACTCCTCGACCACCTCGGGATCGGCCGAGCGGCGGTCATGGGCGGCTGCGCAGGCTGCTCGGTAGCCGTCGCCATGGCAGTGTCACGCCCGGCGGTGGTCGCTTCGATGATCTTGTTCTCCCCGGCGGGTGGGGCGAAGTACCGACTGGCTCAGCACGCCCGCATGGCAGCGCACCTCGCTTTCGCTGCTAGCGAAGGGCTAGAAGCCGTCGTTGGGCTGGCGGGACAGACCGGAGGGTCGTTCAGCGCGGAGCCGAGGGTTGGCCCTTGGGGTCCGCTGCTCGCGTCGGACCCCGCCTTCGCCTCCGTGTACTCCGCGTCGAACCTGGAGCGTTACAAGACCGTCGTCGCCGGCACGGCGCGGCTCATGTTCGACCGGGACACCGTGCCCGGCGCCGAACCGGAGGATCTTCTGGGATTGGACATCCCGGCGCTGGTCATACCCGGCGACGACGACTCGCACGCCACTTCCGGCGCCCGCTATTTGGCGGAATGCCTGCCCGTATGCCAGTACTGGAACGTCGAAGTGGGCGACCAGAGCGAACAGCGGGTCGCTGACCGTCTGGCCGGTTTCCTCGCCGACACCGACTGGCGCTGAGCCACGGACTGGGCGCCGGGCCAGCCCCAGAGGGCTTAGCGCCCCTGCGAGCGGAGGATCGCGTCGAGGCGGGGGTACACCCGCCGGGCGTTGGTCTCGTAGACGGCAGCCTTGTCCTCGGATGAAAGCTCGGCACGCTCTACGTAGCGGCGCGTGTCGTCCCAACCGGAGCCGGTCTCGGGATTGTCGCCTCTTACAGCGCCGAGCATCTCCGAGCCGAACAGCAGGTTCCCCCGGCCCACGACTTTGCACAGAAGGTCGATGCCGGGCTGGTGGTAGACGCAGGTGTCGAAGAACACGTTGCCCATGAGATGACCCTCGATCGGCGGCCGCCCCATTCGAGCTGCCAGGCCCTTGTAGCGGCCCCAGTGGTAGGGGACGGCCCCCCCGCCGTGGGGGATCACGAAACGCAGGGTCGGGTACCGGGAGAAGAGATCCCCTTCGAGCAGCTGCATGAACGCGGTCGTGTCAGCGTTGAGGTAGTGCGCTCCGAGGGCGTGGAAGTTCTCGTTGCAGCTGCCAGAAACGTGGATCATGGCGGGAACGTCGAGCTCGACCAGGGCGTCGTAGAGCCCGAACCAGTAGGGGTCGGTGAGCGGTTTGGAAGTCCAAAAGCCACCCGAAGGGTCCGGGTTGAGGTTCGCCCCCACGAACCCGAGCTCGGCGACGCAGCGCCGCAGCTCGGCGACGGAGTCCCCGAGATCCCCCCCTGGCGTTTGGGGCAGCTGGCAGACCGGGGCGAAACGCTCCGGGTATAGCCCGCAGACCCTCGCCACGAGGTCGTTGCTGGCTCTGGCCCACCCGACCGCGACCGCCGGGTCAGCGACGTGATGTCCCATAGCCGAAGCCCTAGGAGAGAACACCACCAGGTCGATGCCACGCTCGCCCATGAGGCGAAGCTGGTTGGCCTCTACGCTGTCGCGGATCTCGTCGTCGCTGATCGCCTCAAGGGCCACCTCGGGGAGGCTCGGATCGCCGGCCCGTTCGAGCTGCGCCGTCCGGAAACGGCCGAGCTGCGGTGGCTCGGTCGTGTAGTGGCCGTGACAGTCGATGATCACCACAGGTCCCCTACGTCCACGTAGCGCAAACCTTTGGCGGCCAGACGCTCACGCATCGAGGACACGTCGAGGCTGAGCTCGCCTTTGCTGTAGCGCTGCCGGCTGATCTCCTCGCGCCTTTCGCGCTCCCTGGAGGCGTCCAAGACCTCGCCGGCGCGTAACGCTTCGACGACCACTACCCCGTCGTCGTCGGCGACCACGACGTCGCCGGGATGGACCAGCTGTCCGGCGCAGACGATAGGAACGTTGACGGTTCCGAGGGTTTCTTTGACCGTCCCTTGGGCGCTTATCCATCGGGACCACACCGGGAATCCCATCTCCGCCAGTGCGGCGACGTCCCGGCAGCCGGCGTCGATGACGAGACCTCGGGCGCCTCTAGCGCGAAGCGCGGTGGCCAAGAGCTCGCCGAAGTAGCCGTCGCTGCAGGGCGACGTGGGCGACACGACCAGCACGTCGCCGGGTCTTACCTGTTCCACGGCTACGTGGATCATCCAGTTGTCCCCCGGCGGCACGCTCACCGTGAGAGCGCTGCCGGCCGTCCTCGCACCGGGGAAGATCGGTCTCAGCTGGGGGTCGACAAGGCCCGTTCGGCCTTGGGCTTCGTGCACGGTGGCGACACCTGCCGATCCGAGCCCGTCGATGATCTCTTGGGGCAGCGTCTTGATGCCACGTACGACGGTTCCGGCGGGAGCAGCCCGCAGGGAAAAATGCGGCCCGGGCACTTGAGCCGGGGACTCCCCGGCGGGGGAGCTCACTTGTCGCCCCAGGGCAGAAGGGAGACGTGCACGACGCCCTCCTCCGCCGAGCCGCCGACAGCCTTGATCGCCCTGTCGACGTCTTGGAGGCCGAACTTGTGGGTGGTGAGCAGGTCGAGCGGGAACCGCTTTGACGCCAGCTGGGCGAGTGCCAGTTCGCACGCCTTCCAGCTGTGACCGCGGGCGCTTTTGATCGTGATCGCTTTCTCGGTGACGGTCTTGATCGGAAAGTCGGGGAAGGCCGCCATCTCCCCCTGCAGCACCATGGTCCCGGCCCGCCTTTTGAGGGCGTCGATGCCTAACAGCACGGGGGCCGTCCCGGCGCCGGCGGTGCAGTCGAGGACGACGTCGACTCCCTCGCCGGCGGTGATGTCCCTTAAGGCCTCGCGGGGGTCCTGCTCGGACACGTTGATCACATGGTCGGCGCCCAGGGTGCGGGCGAGCTCCAAGCGGGCCCCGTCCCGGCTGGTCCCCGTGACGGCGATCATCGACGCGCCCGCCTGCTTGCAGGCCACCACCTGGGAGAGTCCCTGCTGGCCGGGACCTTGTATGAGGACCGTCGAGTCGTAGCCAACGCCGGCGTCGAAGAGAGCCCACTCGATGCCGTTCGACATGGGGGTGACGATGCCGGCTAGTTCCGCTGACACACCGTCGGGCACTTTGTGCACCACCGCGTTCCACGGAACGTACATGTACTGGGCGAATCCTCCCCACAGGTTGTAGGGGTTCTCGGCCGACGTGTAGCCGTAGCGGCGGGCGTCGGGGTTGGTGCGCCAGTCGGTCGCCTCGCAGTGGCGGTACTGGCCGAGGTTGCACCATTCGCAGCGACGGCAGGGGACGTAGTGCTCGACGAAGACCCGGTCGCCTTCTGCGAAACCCTGGCGTGCTACGAACTGCGCGCCGGCGCGCACGATGACCCCGATGTTCTCGTGTCCCATGATGACCGGGTCGGCGAAGGGCGGCTTGGAGTACATCTTGACGTCCGTGCCGCATATACCCGCGACCTCCACCTTCATGAGGGCCCCATCAGCGGGTATCTCCGGCATGGGGAACTCTCTCAGGGTGGTTGTCCCAGGGGCGGTACGGACCGCCGCCAGCACTTTCTCAGGCATTTACCCTCCGCTCTCAAACTCCGACTTATGGTATGGCCATAATACATTCGCTTGGAGTGGGGCGCCCCACGGCAGAACAGGAGTCCGCGCCGGTCGGTGCCGTTACTACGTGTCGGGCAGAGGGACCCGGAACACCCGCAGTTGCAGGGCGAGAAGCTTGTAGTAGCCGACGAGGGTGGTCAGCTCGAAGGTCTGGCGCTCGCCGAGCGCCGCGACAAGGCCGTCGAAGGTCTCGTCGTCGAGATCCCCTTCGGCGACCAACATGCGCGCCGCCCGCAGGGCGGCCGCCTCGCCCGGATCATCTGAGCCCAGCTCTGTGCCGTCGCGGACGGCGTCCAGCTCCCGGTCGCTGAGCCCGACCCCTTTTGCGATGGCCTCGTGAGCGTAACGCTCGAAGGCGCTGTCCTCGGCTGCGGCTACGGTCAGGATCACCAGCTCCCGGAGTCTCGGGGGGAGCTGCGTCCCGTAACGCAACGCCGATCCGAGCTCTTGAAGTGCCAGCCCTACAGGGGCTGAGCGCAGCATCGCGTCGAAGGGACCGTGGAGCCGGCCGGCGTCGTCGGCCAGCGGGAAGTACCTCGGCCCGGACGCTCTCGGGCCGGCTGTGATCGCCTCGTAGACGCGGCGCTGGCCGTCGTCGAGGTCCTCGGGGCGCAGGGGCGTCAGCCGGCGCCCGTTAGCGCCGCCAGATTGTGGTTCGGCCATGCCGCGAACTTAGGGGGCTATAGCGGTGACGTCGGACACCTTGGTTCCGATTCCCGGTAGCGACCCGTCAAAAGGCGCACCGCCCAAAGCGAACACCCCGCCGTCAGCGCCGACAAGCCAATACCCGCCACCAGGCGCCGCCGCAATACCAACTACCGGCGCCGCCGGACGGACACCCAACCCCGGAAGCGACCCGTCAAAAGGCGCACCGCCCAAAGCGAACACCCCGCCGTCAGCACCGACAAGCCAATACCCGCCACCAGGCGCCGCCGCAATACCAACTACCGGCGCCGCCGGACGGACACCCAACCCCGGAAGCGACCCGCCAAAAGGCGCACCGCCCAAAGCGAACACCCCGCCGTCAGCACCGACAAGCCAATACCCGCCACCAGGCGCCGCCGCAATACCAACTACCGGCGCCGCCAAGCCGAGCGGGCTGCTGACGCTGTATTGGGGTGTGGAGGATGGGTCGATCGTGTACACAGCTCCGTTGGCGGCCGCCAACCAGTAACCCCCGCCGGGCGAAGCGGCGATGCCTACTATCGGTGCGTTGGGATGGACGCCGAAGCCTGGCAGCGACCCGTCGAAGGGTGCGCCACCGACAGCGAACACCCCGCCGTCAGCACCGACTAGCCAGTGGCCGCCGCCCGGTGCGGCTGTGGCGCCCACGATGGGAGCTGCCAGTTTGACACCCTGTCCTGTGATCGACGCCTCAGAGGCAGCTGTGGCAGCTTCGAAAGTCGTCGTGGTCCCGCCGGCTTCTGCGACCAGGTAGCTAGCTGGGAGGGAGGGAGGCGGCGGAGTTGGAGTCGTAGTCGTGGGGCTGGTCGTGGTAGGCGGGCTGGCGGGCGGCGGGGTGTACACGCCTTGGACAGCCCCAGGGTCGCAGGCCCCCGAGCTTGCGGTCCCCCGCTGGTCGGTGGTAGGACACAGGGTG
>JAJZAM010000105.1 GCA_021799445.1 Actinomycetes bacterium | reverse complement strand
AAGGCGGCCGGGCTGTGCTGAGAACCCCGGGCCCTCGCACACGGGTGGCGGCGTTGATCGGAGACCCCGTCGCTCACTCGTTGTCGCCGGCCATGCACAACGCCGCTTTCGAAGCTCTCGGCGTCGACTGGGTATACGTCACCTTCCGCGTCGGCCCAGGGGAAGCCGGCGCCGCGGTGGCAGCCGTGCGCACCCTGGGCCTGGCGGGCCTGTCGGTGACGATGCCCCACAAGCGCGCCGTTGCGCTGGCGGTTGACGCTCTCGGCCCCGTCGCGGCGCGTCTGGGGGTGGCGAACACCGTAGCTTGGTCCCGGGACCGGCCGGGCGAGCTGGTCGGCGAGTCCACCGACGGGCCGGGCTTCCTCGAAGCCCTCCAAGAGGAGGGTTTCAGCCCCCAAGGCCGTGACGTGGTGGTGCTCGGCTCCGGGGGCGCAGCCCGGGCTGTCACAGACGCGGTGTCCGGCGCCGGCGCCGGGTCGGTCACGATCGTCGGCCGTGATCCTGCGAGAGCAGCCTCTTGCGCCGCGCTCGGCGGGCCCGGCGCGCGAACGGTGCTAGCCGGCGACGCTGGGCAGCTGCGGAAGGCAGTCAGCTCCGCCGAGCTTGTAGTCAACGCCACGTCGGTCGGGATGTCAGACCCGCGTTCGGTCCCGATGGACCTGCGATCAGGGTGGTTCAGTTCCGGCCAGCTGGTCATGGACCTCATCTACAATCCGGCGGAGACGCCGTTGATGCGCGTCGCCGAAGCTGGAGGGGCACGCGTGGTGAACGGACTGTCTATGCTGGTCCACCAAGCACGCCGGCAGGTGGAGTGCTGGACGGGCCTGCTACCACCGGCAGCCGTGATGCTAGCCGCTGCTAGATCGGCTGCGAGTAGCCGTATCGGCGAAAGCTTTTAAAGACCTGGCCTAGCTGCGCCGATAGGACCAAAGTCACCCTATTCGGAGGTCCCCGCAGTGCTGCAAGGCTCGCTTCAGACAGTCGCAATCCCCGAGGTTCTGCAGTTCTTGGAGAGCACGTCCAAGACCGGCGAGCTTGCTGTCAGCGGACCCAGCGGACATGGGCGCTTATGGTTCGACAGCGGTGTTGTGTCCGCCTTCGAGACGCACTCCAGCCGGGAGCCGGCCGAAGCGGTGTTCGAGCTGATGGGCATCAGCGACGGCGAGTTCGTCTTCACCGCCGCTGAGCGCTCCCAGCCGGCCCCAACCGCGAGGACAGCCAGGCGTCAGGTGGGACCGCTGATCGCCGAGGCGCAAGCTCTTCAGGAAGAGTGGAGCGCGATCGTCGGCGTGGTGCCCTCCCTTGACCACCACGTTGAGCTGGTCGCGGACCCCCCGAGCGACCCGGTGACCCTCGGGCGGGCCCAGTGGGCTGCTGTCGTGGCGGTCGGATCGGGTCGCAGCGTCGCAGATGTGATAGCCGGTTGCGACCTGAGCGAGATCGCCGGGTGCCGGGTTATCCGCGACCTAGTCGAGGCTGGAGTCGCTGCCATCACCCAAAAGTCGGCGGTTGTCAGCGAGCCCGACGTGGCTTACGTTCCCGCTGAGACGGTCGCAGGGGGCGCTGCCTCCTACGACGAACTGACCGGCCCGGCCGGCCCGGCTGGCCCAGCCGGCGATGTGCCGTCCACTTTTAGGGAACCTGCAAGCGACCCGGGTGGGATTCTCGGCTTCGACTTCGGCACCCTTATCGCAGACTTCCCGGTGCCAGCGGCAACCGCATCACACGATGAGCCCGAAGACGACCAGCCCGAGGCCAGCGCCGTCGCCCCCGAGGTCACCTTCGCCGATCTTGACGACCTGGCCTCCCCGAAAGTGGAGCTGGACGCACCCGAGCCTTCCGCGGAGGACCGCTACGCAGCCCTGCGCGCGGCGATGCTCGAGGTCGGCGAGAACCTGGGCGGCGACGACGACACCGCAGGCTCCTACACCAGTGACGACCAGTACGGCGGCGCGACCTTCGACGCTCTCGCCGACCGCGGACCCTGGTCGGACAGCGAACTGGCGCAGATCCACGAGTCCGGCATGTGGGACGCCGCCAGCTCCGCCGACGGGCAAGGCTTCTACGACGGACAGTTAGAGTCCGCTGAAGCTTCGCCGGCCGAGCCGTCCGAGGCGTCAGAGGATCCTAGCGTCGACGAAGCCGACGGTGGCGACGGGACCGAAGACGAGCCCATAAACCGGGGTTTGCTGCTCAAGTTCCTCTCGTCGGTTCGTAACTGACCCAGCCCGGCCACGTCGGCTCTGATATCCGAAACCTGAAGTGACCTACCCGATGGCCTCCCATCCCGCAGGTGCGGGCTCTGGACTGGGCGAAGACGACCGCCTCGGCGCTTTGCTCGTGGAGGGCGGCCTGCTCAGCCAGGATGCTCTGTCGCACGCGATCCAGCTCAGCATCACGCGGGGTGAGGGCCTGACGCGGGTTCTTTTAGAGGAGAACCTCGTCTCGGAGGCTGACCTCGTAGCGACGCTGGCCAAGCACCTCAAGCTTGACTACGTCGACCTTACCGACTATCCCGTCGACGCCGCAGCAGCCCGCCTGGTGAGCGACTCCCTGGCGCGTCGCTACGTGGCTCTGCCGATCGGATGGTTCGAGGGCAGGCTCATAGTCGCTATGGCGGACCCGTCCAACGTGTTCGCTATAGACGACATTCGGGCGGTGACAGGCGCCGAGCTTCACATAGCGGTAGCCACCAGCAAGTCCATCGTCGAAGCGATCGGCAAGTTCCACCGGGTGATGTCGTCCGCCGAGGACGTCTCCGCCGAGGCGTCGAGTGTCTTCCACGAGGACACGTCCCTGGCGTCGGTCCGTGAGATCAGCGAGGACTCGCCGATCGTGAAGCTGGTCAACATCTTGATCGGCCAGGCGATCGCCGACCGGGCGTCGGACATTCACATCGAGCCCGGCGACAACGTTCTGCGGGTCCGGTTCCGCATCGACGGTGTCCTCCACGAGGTGATGCGGCCCCCCAAGAACATACACTCCGGTATCGTCAGCCGCCTCAAGGTGATGGCGGACATGAACATCGCCGAGCGTCGAATCCCCCAGGACGGTCGGATCAACACGAAGATCTCCGGGCGCGACGTCGACCTTCGCGTAGCGACCCTGCCGACCGTCCACGGGGAGAAGGTCGTGATGCGGGTGCTCGACAAGTCGACGGCGCTGCTGCGCCTGCAGGACCTCGGGTTCCTGCCCGAGAACATGGCCCGCTACGAGCAGTGCTACCGCAAGCCCTACGGGACGATCCTAGTGACAGGTCCCACAGGGTCAGGCAAGTCCACGACGCTGTACGCGACGCTCAACATTGTCAACGACGACACCAAGAACGTGATCACCGTCGAGGACCCAGTCGAGTACCAGCTTCCCGGGATCAACCAGGTGCAGGTCAACATCAAAGCCGGCCTCAGCTTCGCCGCGGCGCTGCGGAGCATTCTTCGCTCAGACCCTGACGTGGTCCTAGTCGGTGAGATACGCGACCAAGAGACAGCGATCATCGCCATCGAAGCGGCCCTAACAGGCCATCTTGTCCTTTCGACTCTTCACACCAACGACGCCGCGTCGACGCCGAGCCGCTTGGTGGAGATGGGGGTGGAGCCGTTCCTGGTGGGCAGCTCGATCGACTGCGTCGTAGCCCAGCGGCTCGCGCGTAAGCTCTGCGCGCGCTGCAAACGCGCTTACACCCCCAACAAGAGCGAGCTCGCCTCGACGGGTTGGGACTTCGAACGCCTCGGCGAGCCCGGCGACGCATACGAGACCTTCCAGCCGGTCGGGTGCGGCGCTTGCGGCGGCACCGGCTACCACGGGCGTTTCGCCATCCACGAGGTGCTCGTCGTGACAGAGGAAGTCGAGCGGGCGATAGTAGAGCGGGCGCACACCGAGGACATACGCAAGATCGCCATCAGCCAGGGGATGCTCACCTTACGCCAGGCGGGCATGGTCGAAGTCGCCGCCGGGCTGACGTCGATGGAAGAGGTCCTGCGGGTCATCGCCTGAAGACCTTCGCAGCTTGACGAGTTCTACAGCATTGAAGTTCGCGCACCGAAGGAGAAGGCATGCTCGCCACATCTAGGGCCGTCGGGGAGTTCCTCGTCGAACGCAAAGTCCTGTCACGCGATTCTTTGGAGGCGGCGCTGCGCCGCGAAGCGGAAACAGGGGTGCCGCTAGCGAAGATCCTCTCCAGCGAAGGCCTCGTCGCCGAGCGTCACCTCGTCGCGGCCGTAGCCGACCAGCTCGGACTGCAGATGTGGGATCCAGACGCGGAGCCCATACCGGCCATCCTCGGCGGCATGCTCCCAGTCGGCCTTTGCCAGCGCCTGCGAGCCGTGGCGGTCGGGATGGACGGCACCGAGCTGATAGTCGCCATGGAGAACCCCATGGACCAAAAAGCGGTCGCTGACATCACCGTCGACACAGGCTGGCAGGTCCGCCCGGTGCTCGCCGCCGCTTCTGACATCTCCCTGGCGATAGAGGTCCTCTACGGCGTGGAGGACCGACCCGCCGGCGACTCCGCCACCGGGGGGTCGCAAGGCAAAGCTGCTGCGGAGCTTCACATCAACGACCTTCTAGGGGAGATGGTCGACCTGGGCGCGTCGGACCTGCACCTGAGCGCCGGCCTGCCGCCGTGCGTGCGTATCGACGGGTCGATACGCCCTCTATCAGAGCACGAAGTTCTAACACCGTCTGAGATCCGGCGCATGCTGTACTCGATCCTCACGCAGCGCCAGAGGGAACGCTTCGAGGAGCACCTCGAGCTCGACACCTCCCACGTAGTGACCGGGGTCGGACGTTTCCGTCTCAACGTGTTCGTCCAGCGCGACTCAGTCGGTGCGGTGCTTAGGGCGATCCCCTTCAAGATCGTGCCGCTCGACGTGTTAGGGATCCCGGCTATCGTCAGCAGCTTCGCGAACCTCCAAAGGGGTCTAGTCTTGGTGACCGGGCCTACGGGTTCGGGTAAGTCGACGACCTTGGCTTCGCTGGTCGACGTGGTCAACACCAGCCGGGCGTGTCACATAATGACCGTCGAGGACCCGATCGAGTTCGTGCACAGCCACAAGCGGGCTGTAGTGAACCAAAGGGAAGTCGGGGAGGACACGAAGTCCTTCGCGTCGGCCCTGAAGCACGTCCTGCGCCAGGACCCCGACGTGATACTCGTCGGGGAGATGCGCGACCTCGAAACCATCTCGACGGCCCTGACCGCGGCCGAGACCGGCCACTTGGTGTTCGGAACTTTGCACACCCAAGATGCCCCCCAGTCCATCGACCGTGTCATCGACGTGTTCCCCTCCCACCAGCAGCAGCAGATCCGCGTTCAGCTGGCGTCGGCTTTGCAGGCTGTTGTCACCCAGCAGCTGCTCCCCAAAGCGAACGGCCGTGGGCGTACCGTCGCCTGCGAGGTGATGGTCGCCACGCCAGCCATCCGAAACCTGATACGGGAAGGCAAAACCCACCAGGTGTACAGCTCTATGCAGGCTGGAGGCCAGTTCGGCATGCAGACCATGGACCAGTCCCTAGCCGCCTTGGTCCGCTCGTCTGCGATAGGACTCGACGTGGCCCTCGAACGCTGCCACAACGAGGACGACCTTCGCCGCCTCGTCGGAGGGTCCCGCTGATGCCCACCACGTACGCCTACAAGGTTCGCGACTCATCCGGAAAGGTCCTATCCGGGTCGATCGACGCGGAGAGCACGTCGCTGGTCGCGAACCGGCTCCGCCAGATGGGCTACGTGCCGATCAGCATCGACAAGAAACCCGGCCCCGGGCTCAAACGCGAGATCGCCATACCCGGACTAACGAACAGGGTGAAGCTCAAGGAGATAGCGGTCTTCAGCCGCCAGTTCGCGACGATGGTCGCGTCGGGTCTCACTCTTTTGCGCAGCTTGTCGATCCTCGCAGTGCAGACCGAGAACAAGCAGCTGGCCGGCGTGATCGACGAGGTCCGGGCTGACATCGAGGCGGGTTCGTCCCTGTCGCAGGCGTTGGGACGCCACCCCAAGGAGTTCAACAACCTTTACCGCTCGATGGTCAGAGCAGGCGAGGTGGGCGGCAGCCTAGACCGTACTCTCACCGACCTCGCCGACACCATAGAGAAGCAGGTGGCGTTGAGAGGCAAGATCCGCAGCGCCATGACCTACCCGATCTCGGTGCTGGCCCTCGTGCTCGGGATCCTCGCGGCGATGATCCTCTTCGTCGTGCCGATCTTCAAGAACATGTACGCCCAGCTCGGAGGGAAGCTCCCAGCACCAACGCTTCTCCTGGTTGCCATCTCCAACGTCGCTGTGCACGGGGCGCCGTTCGTGCTCGTGGCGATCATCGCCCTGGTCGTGCTGTACCGGCGGTGGGTGCGAACACCGGCGGGGAAGGCCACCCGCGATTCGCTGCTGCTTCGGGTGCCGGTGTTCGGCTCTCTCATCCGAAAGACGGCACTGGCTCGCTTCGCTGCGACCCTCTCCACGCTTCTGGGGGCTGGTGTGCCCGTCTTGGAGTCGCTTGAGATCACCTCCGAGACCGTCGGCAACTCCGTTGTCGCGAAGGGTGTCAAGGCGATAGCCGAGGGGGCCAAGAGGGGTGAGCCACTCACCCGGCCTCTGGCTGATCACCCGGTGTTCCCTCCGATGGTGACGCAGATGATGTCAGTAGGCGAGGAGACAGGCTCTCTGGAGTCCCTGCTGCGCAAGGTGGCGGACTTCTTGGAGCAAGAAGTCGAACGCACCGTCGATGCGCTCACCTCGATCCTCGAACCGCTACTGATAGTCGTCCTCGGCTCGGCGGTCGGCTCGATGGTAATCGCCTTGTACCTTCCGATGTTCGACATAATCAAGCTGGTGGGTAACAACAACTAACGCCGTTCGACCAAGCGGTCTTTAATCTAAAAAGCCGGGCTGGGAACGGAGGTGGTATACCTCCCCTGGCCTGGCCTTTTTCTTTCCTGTCCGACAGTGAGGCGCGATCTTTTCACCAGGTTGCGGAAATGCCAGAACTGCAGACAAGAGGCCCTCAGGTTAGGGGCCCTAACGCCGAGAATAATTCTGCGGGGCGTGTAGAGGCGCCTTTAGGTTGCTTGCGGTCCCGTTTAAAAAGCAACACAAACCCTAACCGAAAGGCAACAATCAGAATGCTAGATGCCATCAAGGGGCGCCGGGAGCGCGACGACGAGGGCTTCACCCTCATCGAGCTCATGGTCGTCCTGCTCATCATCGCCATCTTGATGGCGATTGCTATCCCGACGTTCCTCGGGGCGAGAAACACCGCCAACGCGAGGTCCACCCAGTCCAACCTGAGAAACGCACTCACAGCAGAACAGACGAACTGGACAAACTCCCAAACCTTCACGCAGAATCTGTCGACAACTGAGCCGAGCCTGAGCTGGGGAAGCGCAGAGCCGACAGCGTCCTCGGCTAGCAACTTCGTGTTTGCGCAGCCATACTCCTACGGCGGTTCAACCACCGCAAAGGCCGGATCAAGCGGCAACGAAGTCGTGATCCAAGGCTACGCCAAGGACGGCAACTGCTACTCGCTTGCTCAGGTCAACACTCCCACCCCGCCATCAGGGGTCAGCGACGGGACCTACTACATGCAGACGTCCGGCGCTTGCGTAGCCGAGGCACCTCCGTCATCTGCTGTAACTCAGACTAGCGCAGCCACCACACCTGGCACGTGGTCGCTGAGCTTCTAGGCGATTGACCTAGAGCCGATCGAACCGAAAACTCTAAGGTGACAGAAGATCCCGCCTTATGGCGGGATCTTCTGTTGTTTATGAGCGGCGCAATGCGCATTAAATGCCGTTCCACTGCGCGTCGCAACCGTTGACATCGGGGGGCGAGCAAATCATCTCGCAGACGGCCGCGAGCAGCTGCCCTTACTTTCGCCGTATTCCGCGCTGTTGTAGTCGGTCAAGAACACGCTGGTGAAGCCGATAAAGAAGAACAATGTCAACGCTAGCCCAGATGGGAGGCCGGCCGTGGAGTCGGTAAGCATAGGACTCGACATCGGGTCGTCGGCGATCCGCGCCGCGGAGATCGTCGTAACAAAAGACGGTAAGCGCTCCCTCCGCCGCTACGGACAGGTCGGCCTTCCCCGCGGTTACGTAGTCGACGGTGAGGTCAACAACCCTGTCGGCGTGACCGAGGCACTGAGGCGCCT
>JAJZAM010000104.1 GCA_021799445.1 Actinomycetes bacterium | reverse complement strand
TCGTCTTAGCCGCCTGAGGGCTGGTGGAAGGGTAGACCGTGGCTATCGCTACTGTCCCAGCCGGGTTGGTCACGACGGGCGCGACCGACACGACACCCGGGACGCCGGAGACGTCGTGAGCTACCGTCGCGAACGCCGCCTTGTCCGCCGGGTTCGGCAGTTGCGAGACCAACAGCAGCGGCCCGTTGAAACCGGGACCGAAACCTCGGGCGAGCAGATTGTAAGCGGCGAGGGTGGTCGAGCCGGGAGGGTCGCTGCTAGCGTCGTCGAGCCCTAGGCGCAAGGTGAAAATGGGCAGTCCGATCGCCACGACAGCCAGCAGCGCGAAGAGCGCCGGCAGGGCCGGTCGGCGTTGTATGAAAGTCGACCAGCGGTTCCAAAGCCCCGAAACGTGGTCGACTTCAGGACCGCTCTCGGCGAGGCGGCGTCGCTCCCGCCTGCTCAACACCTTAGGTCCGAAGAACCCGAGCAGCGCCGGCAGCAGCGTGATAGAGGCGAACATGGTCAAAAGGACGGTCACCGACGCCGAGATCGCAAGGCCGTAGAGGAAGGAAAGTCCGAGGACGAACTGCCCCATCAAAGCGATGCACACGGTGAGGCCAGCGAAGAACACCGCCCTCCCCGACGTGTTGATCGCCTCAACAGCTGCGGTTTCGATGTCTCTGCCCGCTTTGAGGGCGCTGCGATGGCGGGTGAGGATGAAAAGCGAGTAGTCCACTCCGACCCCGAGCCCGATCAGCACGCCGAGCAGGGTCGCGAAGTCCGCTATCGACAGGACGTGGCTTAGAAGGGTGGTGATGCCCGTTCCTATGCCGATGGCTATCAGAGCCGTGATGATCGGCAGGAAAGCGGAGAACAACGCCCCGAAGGCCAAACCTAGGACTATCAGGGCGAAGATTACACCCGCGATCGTGCTGGAGGACCCCGCCTGGCTGTTGAGCTGCTCGATGTCCTGCCCGCCCAGCTCTACCTGCAGGTTCGATCCCCTAGCCGCCTCGGCGGTCGACACGACCCGGGCGACATCAGCCTTCGGGTTGGAGCCGACCAGGCCGTCGAAGACGACGGTAGCGAAGGCGACCTTCCCGTCTTTGCTCACTTGCTGGCGCCCCGAAGGGGCGTAAGGGCTGTTGACGGCCCTCACGTCGGGCAGGGAAGCCACCTGCGAGAGCATCTTCGAAACGGCCGCCTTGACCGCCGGGTCGGTGACAGTCCCCGACTTGACGGCGAGGACGATCTGGTCTGAACTGCCCGACGCCGCCGGGAAGTCCTTCTGGAGCAGGCTGAGAGCCTGAGCCGACTGGGTGTTAGGAAGCTGGAACTTGGTCGCGAAGCTCGAACCCGCCGCACGGCTAGCCGCCCCCGTGACGACGAGTGCAAGAATCCACGCGAGAAGGACTGTCCGGCGGTGCCTGAAGCACCACCGCGCAAGATCGGACACTTCTTCGCTTTACCTCCGAGGTCGCGCGGTGCCGGACGGCACACGCCTTAACTTTCCCCAGGATACAGCCAACCAGAACTTTACAGGTATCGGGATTGACGGACCGCAGAAGATAGGGCCGGCGAAGATAGCGATGGGGGCAAGGTAGAGACGGGGGAAGATAAACCCCGCCCGCTGCGTTCATGTCAGGACATGCAAAAGTCCCGCCAAGCCGCGCTCTCAAACACCTCTGAACGCCGATCACACGACGGGATGGTCCTGGCCATCGCGTGCCTCGCACAGTTCATGGTCGTCCTCGACGTGTCGATAGTCAATGTCGCCCTGCCGTCAATCGGACGCGACTTGCACTACAGCGCCTCCGGTTTGCAATGGGTGGTCAACGCTTACGTCCTCACTTTCGCCGGGTTCCTCCTGCTAGGAGGCAGAGCAGCGGACATCTTCGGCCGTCGGAGGGTGTACATGGCAGGCTTGTGGCTCTTCGTCGGGGCGAGCCTTGCCGGCGGCCTGGCGCAGGACTCGACTTGGTTGACGATCGCCCGGGCGGCGCAAGGCGTCGGAGGTGCGATCCTCTCCCCCGCTACTCTCACCATCCTCGTCACCACCTTCTCCGGCAAGCACCTGCCGCGAGCTCTGGGCATATGGAGCGCCGTCGCCGGGGCTGGCGGCGCCGCAGGATCCATACTCGGAGGTGTCCTCACCGCCGAACTGTCGTGGCGGTGGGTGCTGTTCGTCAACATACCGGTGGGAGTGGTCGCCACGGTCGCGGCTTTGGGATACCTCACCGAGGCGAAAGGCCACAACCCCGAGCGCACCCGTCCGAAGCTGGACGTGATCGGCGCGCTAGTCGTGACCGCCGGCCTGAGCGCGTTGGTGTACGCCATAGTCGGAACGTCCACGCAGCCGTGGGGGTCAGTGCAGACGCTGTCTTTCCTCGCGGTAGCCGCTGTAGCCCTCGTCGGTTTCGTCGTCTACGAAGCCCGCGTCCCCGCCAACCCGCTGGTCCCGCTGCGGCTGTTCCGCTCACGCTCCGTGTGGGGTGCGAACCTGGTCATGTTCCTCGTCGGGGCCGCCTTCTTTGCGATGTGGTACTTCCTTTCGCTTTACCTCCAAGACGTCCTCGGCTACGGCGCGCTGCGAGCCGGCATGGCCTTCCTACCGATGGCGGTCACGATAATCGTCGGAGCTCAAACGAGCTCGCGTCTGCTGGCACGCATCGGCGCTCGCCCCCTGCTCTTAGTGGGGACCGTCGCCGCAACTGCCGGGTTCTTCTGGCTGTCAGAGATCAGCGTGCACGGCCAGTACTGGGCTCACGTTTTCGGCCCTGGATGTGTCATATCCCTGGCGCTGGGGCTGCTGTTCACCCCGCTCGCCTCGGCGGCGACCGCCGGCGTCGAACGCCACGAAGCCGGCCTGGCGTCCGGTGTGCTCAACACTTCCCGCCAGGTCGGCGGATCCCTCGGCCTGGCGGTGCTGGCCACCATCGCAACTGACCGTACCAACTCCCTCCTGCACGCCAACACGCCTGCCGCTGGAGTGAGCCGGGCTGTTCTGGCCGCAACCGATTCCGGCTTCGTGAGGGCGTTCCAAGTCGCCGCCTTCGTGTGCGCGGCGGGGTTTTTAGCCGCCTTCGTCGTCCCCAAGTTAGCCAAGCCGGCGCCGGTCGCCGAGCGCCCGACAGATCTCAGGAGCTTCTCAACGTCGTCCTAAGCAACCCACAGCCTCGGGTCGCATCCTGATGGTTGTAGAGATCGAACATGAGCTTCTAGCAAAAGGACGGCGACATGACCTACATCCCAGGACAGCCATACGACTCTCAGATACCCTCACAGGGGCCTTCGACTTCTGCTCGTCACTCGCGGCGCACACGGCCGGCGGTAGCCGTCGCAGCCGTCATCGCGACTGTCGGCGCCGGGACAATAGCCGGTCACTTCTTCTGGCCGTCGTCGACGGCACGCTCGGCTGCGGCGCCGCTGTACCCCAGCTCCAGCTCGTCGGGGTCCTCCACTTCCCCGTTCAGCTCGAACGGGATCAGCGGATCGGGAATTTCCGGTGTCAGCGGATCGGGAACGTCGTCGGTAGCCGGCCAGGGCAGCCCGGCCGACGTGTCCGCCATAGCATCCAAGGTGGACCCGGGCCTGGTCGACGTCAACTCGACGTTCGCCTACCAAGAGGCGGCTGGAGCAGGGACGGGCATGGTCCTGTCTTCGAACGGGATAGTCCTGACCAACAACCACGTGATCAACGGAGCCACCTCCATTAGAGTCACTGATATCGGCAACGGGCGGACATACCCGGCGACCGTGATCGGCTACGACAAGGCCAAGGACGTTGCCGTGCTGCAACTGCAAGGCGCTTCGGGGCTTCGGACTGTTTCGTTAGGAAACTCGGCGTCAGCACGGCCCGGGCTTCCGGTGGTGGCCATAGGTAACGCCGGTGGGGTCGGCGGAGCTCCGAGCACCGCTGGCGGGTCTATCACCGCTTTGGATCAGTCGATCACGGCTTCGGATTCCCTCGACGGCGTGGCAGAGCACCTGACCGGGATGATACAGACCAACGCGGACATCGTGCCAGGCGACTCAGGCGGTCCGCTGGTCGACACGTCCGGCCAGGTCCTCGGGATGGACACCGCAGCCGCGTCGGGCAATCAGCTACAGGCGGCCATAAGTCAGGGGTATGCGATCCCTATCAACGAGGCCATGTCGATAGCCCATTCCATCCTCGCCGGGGACTCGACAGCGTCGATACACGTAGGACCGACCGCTTTCCTCGGTGTGCTCATAAGCTCTTCGAGCCAGTCCGCTAACCCCGGCGCTTTCGTGTTCGGCGGCTCCCCGTTCTCTCAAACCCCCCAGACGGTCAGCGGAGCGACGGTCGCTGGGGTTATACCCGGCTACGCGGCAGCTAACGCCGGTTTGGGCACCGGCGACGTGATCACCGCGATCAACGGCCAGGCAATCAGCTCCCCGAGCGCTCTGAGCAGGGATATCGCATCCGAGAAGCCCGGACAGTCCGTGAGCCTCACCTGGACCACACCCGCCGGCCAGACCGAGACAGCGACCGTCACTTTGACGGCCGGCCCGCCGGCGTAGACGGCCAGACCCGGATCTTGCCGGCGGCGATCCGCACCCGGCAGGTCACGCCGTCTTCGAGTCGGGGCGCTCCCCCGGCCGGCCCGGTGCCGTAGGCTTCTCCCCCGCTGTAGGCGGGGGAGAAGCGCGCGAGGATCTCGACGTCGCCAGCCAAGCGGACCACCACCTGGCGGCAGGCCGGGAGATCGGTCACGTCGATGACCACTGCGAGCTGATCAGCGGCGGAGGCGGGCAAGTCAGCCGCTGAGGCCGGCCAGGCCGGATAAACCTCGACGTCTTCGGGACGCACCGCCCACGACACCCTCTCACCCGCAGCGAACCCCTCCACGTCAGCCGGGAAGACAGCGCCACCGGCGGTGATGGTCCCCGGCGGTGCGGCCACGCCTTCGAGGACGTTCTCGGCCCCGACGAGCCTGGCCACCTCCGCTGAGGCCGGGTTGTGGAACACCTCCCCGACTGGTCCTGCTTGTAGAACTCGGCCGGCTTCGAGGACGATCACCTCGTCGGCGAGCATCGCCGCCTCGGCCGGATCGTGGGTGACCAGTACCGTCGAGAGGTCATTGTCCCGCTGGAGCTTGCGAAGCTCGCGCCGCAGCTGGTCCCTCACCGGCGTGTCAAGCGCCGAGAAGGGCTCGTCGAGGAGCACCACCCGGGGACCGGACGACAGGGCGGCGGCGAAACTCACCCTCTGCCTCTGACCGCCCGACAGCTGGTGGGGGTAGCGGTCCTCGAGGCCGGCCAGGCCCAGTCTGTGCACCCACCACGCGGCGACGTCCGCTTGCGCGCCGACACCGAAGCGGGCCTGCTGTCGCACAGTCAGCGTCGGGACCAGGCCATTCCCCTGGGGCACGTAGCCGACAAGTCGTCTCTCAGCCGGCTGGTCGGTCACGTCCCGGCCAGCCAGGCGGACTTTCGCAGAGCCGGCGCCGACAATTCCTGCGATCGATTTGAGGGTCATCGACTTGCCCGACCCTGAAGGCCCGAGGATAGCGAGGCGATGGCTTTTCGCCTTGTACGCGACCCGCAGGGCGAAAGAGCCGACTTTCACGTCGAGGTCCACGTCAACCGCTGCCGGCTCAGACATGCCCGGCGGCACCGGTTCGGGGTCTTCGACCTTACGGCGCGGGCGGAGGAAGGCCGGCCTGCGCGCAGTGAACAGCACCGTCGCGACGCCCGCTGCGACCAGCACGAGCACGGTCGGGGCTTGCGTGTCTGGTATTCCAGCCCCCGAGAACTGGACGTAGGTGTAGACAGGGATGGTAAAGGGATGGTAGGCGACTACCACGTTCGCCCCGTACTCGCCAATAGCCCGAAGCCAGGCGAGCAGGAGGCCAGCTCTGATCGCAGGCCCGGCGACGGGCAGGCTCACCTTGAAGAAGCGTGCGACCGGACCGTGCCCTAGCGTCGCCGCCAAGTCTTCGACCGAGGTGTCAGCCGCGGCGAAAGCCGAACGCGCGGCTACCACGAGGAAAGGCGCTGACACGAACACCTGCGCTGCGATGATCCCAGCGAGCGAGCTGACGAGACGCCCGTTGAAGAGCCGGCCTATGGTCGTGTAAGGACCGAAAAGGTACACGAGGAGTATTCCCGCCATGACCGGCGGAAGGGCCAGGGGCACCACGACCGCTGCGCCGACGACCCGCGCCAGGAGACCGCGGCTGCGGGCCAGGACGAACGCCAGGGGGATCCCGACTACGGCGACGATGGCTGTCGCTACCGTCGCCGCTTCCACAGACGTGCGCAGCGCCGGCCACAGGCTGGGGCTGGTGAAGCCGCGCTGGTTGGAGCTGACGAGCCGCCACAGGAACGCTGCGATGGGGACCACCAAGTAGACGGCTAGGAGACCGCCCAGCCATGACAGGGCCCCCGGCGGCTTCGTCGATTTCAAGACCCGGAGAGTACCCCGGACAGGCCCGCCGGTACAGTCCCCGACACCGGGACCGGGTGCGACACGACCAGGCCGTACTTTGCGAGGTCCGCCGAGCCGGCCGGCCCGAGCAGGAACTTCACGAACGCTTCCGCGCCTTGGCGGTGCGGGGCGCCGGCTAGAACGGTGATCGTGTACTTAGCTTCGAGCGGGGACGGCTCGCCGCTTAGCGGCACGGTCGGGAAGTTCCCCGCTTTGGCCTCCACGGAATAAAAGAAGCCCGCGTCGAGCTGGCCGGCTTGGAGACGCCCCACGAGGGTGTTCTCCGGGAACACGTCGGCGCTGTCGGTGGCTATCTTGTCGAGCGCTGGTTCGTCGTGAGCGCTCGCCGCGTCTTGGAGAGCCGTGACGGTCAGCGCCCCTTTCGGGTCGGTGGCAGGGTCGGTCCTGCCAACGAGGATCCCTGGCAGGGACACCACCTTGTACCAGGGCATCGTTTTGAAGTCCGAGGCGTAACGGCTTTTGGGGTTGTAGCCGACGACCAGCGGCGAGTCGGCGAACGTTGCGTACCACGACACCCAGTTGCCGTTGGCTGTCCCTTCGAGAGCGGCGTCGTTTGAGGGAGCCGCCCCGATGAAAACGTCGCCTACCACCGTCTTGGCTTTTATCTCGTTGGCGAGCGCCCCGGCGTTACCCGACCGACCCTGGAAGTCGAAGCCGGTGGCGTGGTCGAAGTCCGGTCCGATGCCTTTCTCCATGAGGTCCACCAGCGAACCGGCGTACAGGACGTCTACCGGCCCGCTGCCCCGCCCGGCCGGGGCGGATGTCGGCGCTGACGTGGGTGTCGGCGACGTCGAGCAGGAGGCGAGCAGCGCTGCGCCTGCGGCGAGGGCGGCGACGCCTCGCACCCGCGGTCGGCGAGCACGTTTGGGGGGGATCATGGGCAGAGCATAGCCCACCAATAGTCAATCTATGACTATTGGTGTGTGGGTTTTAGTGACCGGGCGGGCTTTGCAAGTCCGGCGAACCTGTGACCGCCTCTAGGAATTCGAGGGTGGCTTTGGAGCTCGACAGGCGCCACTGTACGACCACCCGCTCGAATCCCGAGGCGCGGTCTCGGACCTTTGAGAGCGACGCTACCTGCTGGACCAGTTTGGTCCGCTGGGATTCGAGCAGGCGGGCGGGATCGGACCGTGCCCGCAAGATCAGCGCCAGCTTCAAAAGCAGAAGCGACCGCACGTCACGCACGTGGTCCACCGGGCGGGTGAGCCAGTCGTCAAGCGCTGCCCTGCCCGAGTCGGTCAAGGAGATCACCGTGCGGGTCGGACCGCGCGTTCCCGGCTCTGCTGACACCGGGTGCAGCAGCCCGAGGGTCTCCAGTTTGTTGACGGCGTTGTAGACCGCCGGCCTGGCCATGCTCCAGACAGCCCCGAGCTCACCACCGGGCGCTAGGATCTGCGCGACTGCGAAGCCGTGCGTCGGGCCCTCGCCTACCAGACCTAGGACAGCCCACTCCCCCGGGGAAAGCTCGGGACTTTTCGCCACACCCGAGGCTACATCCAAGCCTTGACGCGCTCCCCCGCCTGAAGGCGGGAGATTCAGCCCGTGCCGCTTCACGTGGCACCCCTGAGGCTTCCTGTTTCAACGGCCTGTGCCACCGTTGCGGGTGGTCTTACCTGGCCTCCGCAGGCGTTTAGGGTCTCGGCGCGTCCCGCCGCGACCTGTCCCAGTCTCCTGATGTTCACTGCGGC
>JAJZAM010000103.1 GCA_021799445.1 Actinomycetes bacterium | reverse complement strand
GGTTATGACGGTGGGGATGAGGCGTTGACCGGCGAGTCGTCCCGCGTTTAGCCCGCGAAAGGATTGTGGGGCGGACGTCCCGCAGGTCCGGCTTGGTCACTCGTCCGAGAGCGACGACTCCACGTCCAGAACACCTTGGCTTGGCTGGGCAGCTCGTCGAGCGGGCTTACGTTGCGGTGGGAAGTTGGGGCCGGTGCCGTATTCGACGCTAGGCCCTCGTGTCGCTTCGGACGTGCGCACAATGATGTTACGGTCTCGAAGATTGCGGAGAATTTGGTTCGCTCGGTCGACCTTGACGTTGAAGAGATTCTGGACCGTAGCGTTCGTCACTCGGCCGTATTCCCGCAGGTGGGTAATGACCCGCTGCTCGGCGTCGCTGGAAGTGTGGCCGGCGTAGGGAACGGCGGTACCCAATGCTCGGACAACGTCCGGTCGAAGCCGATAGGTCGGGTGAACGCGGCGGACGGTTTCACGGGTCGGTTCGATGAGCGCCACTTGGTCACTGGCTAAATACTTGAGCGAAGCCTCGGTTTCATGCTCGCTCTTCTGCAGGAGGACGCTCATTGAC
The DNA here is from genome assembly GCA_021799445.1 of Actinomycetes bacterium. GTDB lineage: Bacteria > Actinomycetota > Acidimicrobiia > Acidimicrobiales > Palsa-688 > JAJZAM01. The sequence continues at coordinate 7,601 of JAJZAM010000103.1, read as the reverse complement.
GAGGCTGTGATGGTACGGGAAGAGCAGAGCTTGAACAGCACGAGCATGGCGTCGGTGTCATCTAGAAATGATTCCGGCTGCTGTGCGACGTACCGCACTATGTGAAGGTCTGGGGCCCCGCCTGTGAGGGCGACTCTGACATATCCGTTTTCGCTTGTTATTTCTGGAGTCGGTCGTCCTGTGCGGACCATCTCCCGGTACATTCGGTCCACGCCTCTGCCGATCTCCTCTGCCAGTTCGAGGACCCGACAAGCGTTAGCGAGGAGCGGATTTCTTGGTTTCGAAGGGTGGGCGAGGATGTTCGTCGGCTCGATTCCCGCCACGAGCGGGCCTGGAGACACAACTGCCATGACGTTGGGAGAGTGCTCGACGACGACCGGCAGGTCGACAGCCAGGTCTCGGTGCATCAGGGCGTTGGTCACGGCCTCACGCACCACTAGCTCCGGAAAGTCTTCAATCTGAAGCTGCTGACCCGTTGGGAGGGTCAGAGGGGTGAGCCTTCGGTGAGCGCGGACTAGCTCCATCACTCGCTCGTACACGACGAGCAATGGGCCGCCCAACCGCTCGATTTGTCTGGGTTCCCCGCCCGGTGTGTCCTTGTATTGGTAGACCACGGAGGATCCATCTTCGCCCAGCAGCGTCTGCGCAGCACGGCGATACTCGTCCCTGTCGTCGAGCACACCCAATGCACGGCAGAGATCTTCGTCAGAGAGCAGAGCGAGCGCTCGTTTTTCTGGGCTCAGCGACGCACGAAGCAGCCGCCGCGCTTAATTGAACGCCTGGGGTAGGAGTTTCTGTTCGCTTGCCACCTGGGCGGAGCGATCGAAGCGGGTCCGTCCTTCCCGAAGCCTGCGCTGTTCGACGGGGTCCATTGGGTGGCATTCACGTTCGTAGCGCCTCGGGGCCCGTCCCTTCGTATCACTATGGAACTCCTCACTCGGTTCCACGGATACGACGATGAGCCGCGTCCCGCGGAAGTGCTCCTCGGAAGGAACGATGTCAAGCGCTGGACGCGTCAGGTCTCGGACCCTGGCTCGTAGTAGCTCCGGGTCCAGTCCGGTACCGAGGAAGGCATCCGGTCCCGTACTTGCGTCGCGCACTCCCTGGACGATCCATCCGCCATCCGTATTGGCCAAACAGAGGCATGTTTCCGCCATCTCGCGGCATGATTCCCGCTCCGATGGAGCGTCCTCCTTGAAATCCAGTGTCTGTGACTCCGCTTCTGCCACAGTTCTGTGACCTGCCCAGACGGCTTCCATCGCGTCAGCGACTTCACGGGGGAGAGCCATTAGTTTCGCACTAGTTTCCGACTACCCTTCACATCTGCAAGGGTATTACTAAACTTGATCGAAACCGAGCAGGATCAGACTTGCTCCGAGCGGCGGGAGGTCGATGGCAGGTCATTCTTTCCGAGTTCCGATCGTGGGCGGAACCGAGCACCCAGCTTGCTGGCGGCTTCACGGTCAGCCTCGGCCGTCGCCTGTGCGTAGATGGCAAGCGTAGTCCGCGGGTTGGCGTGGCCGAGCCGGGTTTGAGCAATCTTTATGTTGATTCCTTCGTCGAGCAGGGCGGTTCCGGCGGTGTGGCGATTATGTGGAATTCCACATAATCGTCACAGTTTCGGCACGGCTCTGGTCGAAGCAGGCGACAGCATCCCCTGGGACAAGGTGAAAGGCGACCTCGGCTGGTCGTGAGTCGATATCGGGTCGAAGTCCGCCCAGCCGCGCTCCGAGCACCGCGCAAAATCGACCTGAAGATGCGGCCCCGCATCGAGGGGGCTGTCGCACCATTAGCAGAAGACCCTCGACCTCCAGCGTCCCGGCCGCTAACCGGCCGGGACGGATACCGAGTCCGAGTCGGTGACTACCGGATTATCTACACGATCCACCAGGACGTGCTCCTCATCGTGGCCGTCACCCACGGGCACCGCCGAGACGTGTACCGCTAGCGCAGAACTTCAAGCCGCTCTTCACAAGCTCGCCGATCAGACACCCACTTGGCACATGCCGAACCGGCGTGTTGCGATCCGTCGTCGGGCCGTTACCTCCATGGCAACTAGCGCAGGGCGTTTCGGGGATCTGTCGAGCTGGGCGGCGTACCGGTGGCTCCGCGAGGGGCGCTGGCTATAAGCGAGAACCTTCACCGCTTCCAGGGAACGCATGTATTATGCATGTATGCCGAACGTGCAGGTAAGAGACGTCCCAAACGAAGTCCATGAAGCTCTGCTCCGCCGGGCTGAGCAGGCAGGGCAATCCCTCCAGCAGTTTCTAGCCGGACAGCTCGCCCTGATCGCAGCAACACCGACGGTCGATGAGATGCTGGATCGACTCGAGCACCGCCCCAAGGGCCAGCTTTCCGCGAAAGACGCCATTGCCGCCCTGGACGGCGAACGTGCTTGTCGTTGACGCGTCTGTCCTAGCTCCGGTGCTTGCCGACGCAGGCGGTGACGGCGAGCGCTTCAGGGATCGTCTTCGCGGCGAGACGGTGTTCGGCCCCGATCTGCTTCGCATCGAAGTCACCTCTGTGCTACGTCGGCATGCCAGCACGGGTCAGTTGACGCCCGAGCAAGCCGATGCTGCCGTCAACGACCTTCTCGCCTTCCCCGTCAAGGTATTCCCGACCGGCCCCCTCCTTCCCAGGGTCTGGGAGCTTAGATTCAATCTCTCCACCTACGACAGTTGCTACGTCGCCCTCGCCGAGGCTGTCGACGCCGTCCTGCTCACCGCCGATCACCGCCTGGCCAGAGCACCCGGGCCGCGTTGCAATATCGAAGCGCTATAAGCCCATAACTGCCGAGTGCAGACGCCTGATCCACCCGGTAATCCGGTGTCAGGAGCGTAACATTTCATGCGCGCTCGCTGCGGCCAACCCGTCCGGCGCCGTGCGCTTCACCCCAGTCAAAGGTGACCGTCGTCTTCGACCCCGACCTTGAGCTGGTTGCGAGCCGCCCTCAACCAACAGACGAGCTGTGCTGGCCAAGGGCCTTCGTAGTCACGGTCCGCTATCGGGATCCACATCCGTACCGGAAGACCCTGATTTAGCGATATTGGAAGAAGGTGCACAACCGGCAGCGTGTTGTCTTCGACCGCAAGAACTCGAGGTGCCGCAGTGAACTACGTGCCTGGCCGAGTGGGCGCAGCCGAAGGACGTCCCGAAACTTTCCGATAATTCACTGAAGCTTCACGTGCTGTTAGGGTCACGGCAACTGGGAATTTAACTTATCCTGGCACAATAAGGCCTGTGGCAAAAACCTCTAATATGACAGTTCGGTGTGACTGTTGTGCAGGGTCGGTATTGGGGCGCTTAGGAAATAAGCGGGGTGTGAGTTTGGGCTGAGGGGGATCCACCAGTCGCGGGGCAGGGACTTCCAGAATCGGGGTGTCTAATCCGTCGATCCTGGAGAGTCCCTGTTGGAATCTGACCCTAGTCGCATGTGTGAGCTGTTGGTGGGTTTGCCCGATGTGAAGGTGCTTGCTGTCGAAGAAGTGTTGGGCGAGACGCTGGTGGTTCATGTCGAACAAGCTGGTGATCGTTCGTGGTGTCACCGCTGCGGCGGCCGTTCCCGGGTCAAGGACCGCGCTCAGGTAGTCTTGGCTGATCTGGCGTGTTTCGGTCGTCGGGCCCGGCTGGTGTGGCACAAGTTCCGGTTGTGCTGCGGTGACGGGGATTGTGAGATGGGCTCGTGGACGTGGGAGGATCCTCGTATCGCGCATTCCCGCCAAGCGATGACGGACCGTGCCGGACGGTGGGCGACCGTGCAGGTCGGCATGTTGGGTCGTAGCGTGGCTGAGGTGGCACGGGAACTGGGCTGCGACTGGCACACGGTCAATGACACGGTGGTCTCGTATGGGACCGCTCTGGTGGACGACCCCGCCCGCATCGCCGTGACGACAGCTTTGGGGTTGGACGAGACCCTGTTCGTCCGGCGGGGGGAATGGCATCGCCAAGAGTTTGTTACGTCGATAGTCGATGTAAGCCCCGGCCGGACAGCGCAACTACTCGACGTGGTCGAAGGCCGCAAGGCCGTTCCTGCTACAGCGTGGATCAACGGCCGTCCCAGCGCCTGGCGGGAGGGGATTGCCTGGGGATGCCTGGACCTGTCAGGCCCTTACCGCAAAGTTTTCGACGACGCCCTCCCCAACACAGCCCAAGTAGCCGACCCTTTCCATGTCATAAAAGTCGCGAACAGGCAAACTCGACGAGTGCCGCCGGAGAGTCCAAAACGAGACTTTAGGACACAGGGGCCGCAAAACCGACCCGCTGTTTAGGGCGCGAAGGCTGTTGACCAAGGCGCATGAACGCCTCGACGACAAGGGCAACTCCAAGCTGGCCGGCCTGCTCGCGGCCGGTGATCCCAACCGAGAAGTCCGCACCGCGTGGCACGCCAAAGAAGTAGTCCGGTCCATATACGACATCAGCGACGCAGCCCTCGCCGAGACCTTCGTGTGCGAACTGGCCACCGACCTCCAAGACCAAGACCACCCCGTCGAAGTCCAATCCCTAGGACGCACCCTCGCCCGTTGGTTTGAAGAAATCACCAACTGGCACAAAGCGTCCGTCTCCAACGGACCTACAGAATCGGTCAACAACCTCATAAAACGAATCAAACGAATCGGCTTCGGCTTCCGCTCCCTCAACCACTACCGGATACGAGTACTCCTCTACGCCGGCAAACCCAACTGGAAACTACTCCCCACCATAACACCCCGTTTAAATCCGAAGCGTCGCTTTTCGGACATCAAGCCTGCCCGATCTGGCGCTGCAGCCAGGACCGCTGCCCGCACACGGTCAAACCGTCCGCGAGGACTTCGGCGAACAGTGGCTCGCCGCGTCGGCGGGCAAGGTCGCTTGCGCTACACGTTACAGGGCGGGCGTCGTTGCCTGTCCATTTCGAGATGTCGTCGGCCAGCTTGGCGAGTTGGGCGTCCCATAGTTCGTCGGGCACATCGTCGTCCTTGACGAGGAGCAGGTCGATGTCGCCAGTGGTGCCAGCTGTGGCCCGGGCCATTGATCCGAACACCGCAGCATAGAGGGGAGGCCGCTTCCAGCTCTCCAAGCACTCCTCGATCCGCGCGAGCAACGTCTCGCGGAGCCTGGCTAGGGCCCGTATCGGTTCGGCGGCGATGGTCCCGGTTGAAGCGGTACAGGTAGGCCTTGCCGGCCGGTTCGGACACGACGATGCCTTGCTTGCGAAGCCTGGCCAGGGCCTTGCGGATCCCGTCCTCGGAGAACCGGGCCAGGGTTCGGTGGAGCTGGCCGGTAGTGAAGGCCTCATCGGCCAAGGCGAGAACGCCAAGCACGTCACCGTCGAGTGTCGGGGTGACAACTGCCAGAGGGTGTTGCGCATCCACTGGTTCATCTCCCTTCTCGATCGTGGCTAATCCCAACGGACCGGTTTCTCCGATTATAGTCCAGTTAGCTCGATAATAGTCGAGCTAACTGGACAGCGTTGTTAATGGGATATCTATCTTGGCGAGCAGGACGAGCCAGGGCAAGAATCCGCCGCGGATGGAATCGAACCAGAGGCCCTTGGCGCCCAGAGAGTTGTTCATGCTTGACAGCACGGTCCCAACTTGGCGTCTCGGCGTGCCCCTTACCCGGCGCGGCAAGTGACCCAGATCTCCGGCTTGAGGTCGCCATACGGCGTTCTCGGGGGACGCCGGGGACGGTCACTGGCTCGGTGTTGGGGGTGTCAGGTCGTGGTCGTCGAGATCATGATTGCGATCGGCAGCGGCAAGTGCCGCGCGTACCTCCGGATATGCCAAACGGCTGGACAGGGCGGCGTGGCAACCGTCCCACAGATTAGCAACGAGGTCGCTGCTGGCCTCCTCAACGACCAGCTTCACAAACGCGCTCGAGTCGAAGTAGGCGAGCGGCACGGCTTCAGCGCCGCTGGTCGCTAACGAGGTTCGAGACCGGGTGACGAGGACGAGGCCGTGACCGGCCGGTAGCAGTCGTTCTGTGAGCGCCCTCGAGACGAGAGATCACTCCTTGCGCAGTCGAACGCTCCAGGGTCGCCGATGCGGTGATGCCCAGCAGCCGAGCGACCGGAACGCCTCGGTCGGTGACGACGACTTCCTCCCCTTGTCTTGTACGGTCCACCCATTCACTCAAGTGCGTTCTCAGATCGCTCACGGCCACGTCCACGAAAGCCGGGGTACATCTGGCTACCGCCTGACTGTACGAACCGCCTCTGAAGTGCCCCCCACTACCAGTCCCAAAACCCCGAGCTGGCCGATGTCGCCTGATCGTCGGCTGGCGGGCTACGTTACCCGCTGCTGATGGAACGTCCCGATCCGGGAGAACCGTCGATCGCGTCGATGGACCCGTTGTCGAAGGCCGGCGCGAGCTTGCTGCGTACAGCCGACGCCGCTCTTGCGTGGGTGGACGGACGCAGGTGGGCCAGGTGGTTGACCGCTCTGCCAGGGTGGGCGTGGCGGATGACCCCTGGCGGGATAGGGGGATTCAGCGAGCTCGTTGCGCAGCCTTTGTTTGGCCTTGCGTTCGGTAGGAAACGTGGCTGAGTGCAAGGCCGCTCGTGCACGCGACGCGTACCATGTCGAAGCGATCCAGGATGCGTTGGTGGCTGAGGCCAACGGCGTACTCTGGGCGGGTTCACGGGCCGACGAGGAGGTCTTCGTATAAGATACGGTCGCCTGCTTCGACTGTGATGGTGAGGCGGCCGCCGAGTGCTTTGACGTAGCCGACGAGTGTCGCCATCTCAACGTTCGTGACGTCGCGCTCGACGCGTGATACGAACGATTGGGTGTGTCCCCACCGTTCGGCCAGCTCGGTCTGGCTCAGGCCTACGGCTCGGCGAAGCTCTGCCAGGCTCGTGACGATGGCGTGGGCCGCTTCGGTCTGGCGGCGTGCTTTGGCGAGCTCCTCGGTGAACGCTGGGTCGGGGTGCGACCACTGCTGATCGCGAACCCACTCGTCGGGTGCCACCTGCGTGCTCCAGGCGCCCAGCTCGGCTTCGTCCTTCGTTGCTTCTTTCATCGCACCGCTCCTTTCTTGTAGATGTCGACCAGCTGGCCGGCGACTGGGACGTAGTCGCCGTACCAGTCTCGACCCGTTCGTTCCTCGTAGCCCTCCTTGTTGCCTGCGATGCAGACGAGCAGCGTCTGGTCCTCGTCGACGAAGCACACCAGGACCCGCATCACGAAACGGTGGCCGTCCACGAGCTGGTCGGCCCGGACCTCGCTCATGTCGGGAAAGTGGCGACTGATCTGGATTCGGTGACGAACGTCGGGCAGCACTGCGCCTCGGCCATGCTCTCGCAGGTACTCGATCCCGTCGACCACCTTGGCGGCGACCGTAACGGGAAGTGTCCCGAGCCACGGTTTAAAGTGCGGATGCTCCACGACCGTAGGCACGAAAAAAGAATAGCACTCTTGACGAATATTTCGTGAGTTGGTTGAACCTGGACGGTAGGTCCAGGAGGTAGGTCGCCACTGCTCCAAGGCGGGAGCGCTGCGCCACCACTGCGCCACCATGAGCCACCGAAACGACCGTAAACGGCGGGTACCACTGCATACCCAGGAGCTCGTAAAGATGCTGGTCGGAGGCTAGATTGACGTGTTATGGCTGGTCGTAAATGG
>JAJZAM010000102.1 GCA_021799445.1 Actinomycetes bacterium | reverse complement strand
ACCAGCTGGGGAGCCCAGCCGGAGCGCAACTCGAGCAGCTCCCCGTCGTCGGCCAACGCCTCCACCACCAGCCTCACGTCGTAGGAGCCGGTCGGGCTCGGCGGTAAAAGGTCGCGAAGCTGCGGTGTCGGACGCCACGCCGGGTCGTGCGTAGCGCGCCGTGCGGGCATCTCGTCCACGTGGTCCGGCAGGTAAGCGAGGAGGCAGTCCACTGCGTCCAAGGCGCTGTCGACGTCGGCAGCGACGAGTGAAGCTACGCCGGACTGACGTGCGTGCACGCCTTGACCGCCCAGCTGGGCGGAAGTCACGTGCTGGCCGGTGAGCCCTGCCACGGCGGCCGGACCCGATACGTAGGCGACCGCCTCTGTCGTCATGACCACGGCGTCGGCGAGACCGAGGAGCAGGGCCGGTCCTGAAAGGGCGAGACCGTAGGAGACGACGACCACAGGCACGATTCCCGAGCATGACGCCATCGCGTTCGCCGCCCGCCCCCAACCGTCCAGCGACGCGACGCCCTCGAACACGTCCGCCCCAGAGGACGCCAGCACGACTACGAGCGGGAGGCGCTGCTGGCGTGCCATCGAAGCGGCCGCCGCTAGCGTCTCGCTGTCCGAGCTCGACAGAGCCCCTCGGCGCAGCTCGGCGTCGACGCTGACGGAGATCACCCTGCGCCCGGACGGCTCCAGGCGGGTGAGGCCGGCGCGAGTGCCGCCCGGCACACCGGCTCGCAGGCAAAGCAGGTTCGTTCCGGCAGTAGCGTCTAAAGCCACGCGCTGTGAGACTCCCCGCCGGCGTCTCCTGTTACGGGTTCGCGCAGCAACTGTGTTACGGGTTCGCGCAGCAACTGGCCGCCGGCGGACAGCTGACCCGGCTCGCGGCCGGCCGGCTCGCACAGCTCCACCCAGCTCGAAAGGGTGATCTCTCCTTCCAGGTCAACCCACCCGCCCGACAGGTGCCCTACCGGCAGGTGAGGCAGGCCGGACCTGCGCCGCAGCGATCTGAGCACCCCGCCGTGAGTCACGACAAGCGCACGCCTGCGACCGGACAGCACGACTATTTCGGCCACCCGTCGCATAGCTGTGACAGTGCGAGCGTCGAAGTCCTCCAACGGCTCGCCACCCGGTGACGTCGCCCCCTCGTCGGAGGTGAAGGCGGCGAACTCCTCAGGCCATCTCGCCTTTATCTCGGAGGTCGTCAGGGCGCTCCACTCGCCGATGTCGCGTTCGCGCAGCATCGGCTCGACCGCGAGCTCTACCGGCCAGTCCCAGCCGGCGGCGAGCAGCTCACCGCTTCGGCGTGCACGAACAAGGTCGGAGGTGACGACCAGGTCGAACTTCTCGGGGCGCAACGCTTCGGCCGCCGAGACGCACTGTGAAGTTCCCAGTTGGGACAAAGGCGGGTCGGCGTGACCTTGCCAGCGTCCCTCAGCGTTCCAGACGGTTTGGGCATGGCGTACAACCAGGGTGCGTGCCACCCGCCAAGGCTAGCCGTACCCGGCCGTGGCGTCAGTCGCGCCGGGTGGCTAGGTTAGTGAAGGTGCAGGCCGCTGGAGATGCCCATGGACAGCAGCGGGTCCGAACCGAACCCGTGGCTGTCAGCCTTGTGCTGTTCGCCTCCGCCCGCCAGGCGGCGGGAACCTCGCAGGTCCAGCTGCGAGCGGGCACGGTAGGCGAAGCTCTCGAGCTCGCACGCACAATGTTCGGATCGGATTTCGCCGCCGTGGCGGACCGTTCGCGGATCTGGGTCAACGGTGAGGCCGCTGGGCCGGAAACCTCACTCGCCGCAGGGGACGAGGTTGCGGTGCTGCCGCCCGTCTCGGGGGGATGACACGGCGCCCAGGGAGGAAGAAGCAGGCGGCCTTCGCTTTTCGCCGACGGCAAAGGTGACGTCGTCGGGTAGCCTTTACGCTTGAGATGGTTGAAATACCGCAAGTCACCGACCCGGCCTTCTTGGACGGGCTTGAGACGTGGACGTTGGAGGAGGTTCGCGCTACGCGCGATGACCTGACAGCGATCGAAACCGGCCTGTCATACCTACGTCGTGTCGTTCAGTCCCGTCTGGACATCGTCTTGGCGGAGCACCGCCGCCGTGAGCTGGGCGAGCCCGCCGGGGCCACCGGCCTCGTCGAGAAGCTGCCCGAGATCCTCGGCTCGAAGCTGAGAAGCGCCGGCACGGGTCGGCTCAACACCAGCTTCGTGCCCACACGCGTGCCGGAGAACCTCGACCGCCAACTCGAAGCGATACTCCCTGCGTCTCGGGTCTCTTCCGTTTCGGAGCTCTCAGACGACGATTTGACCCGCGCGCAGGACTCTCTCACCGAACTGGAGCAGCTCGTCTCAGCCGAAAGGCGCCGTGTTTTCGAAGTCATCGACCGGCTCCAAGACGAGGTCGTACGCCGGTACAGGACTGGCGAGGCTACGGTCGACTCACTCCTAGCGTGACGGGCCCCCGCATGGGCCTGCGAGTGACCGCCGGCCCGAGCCGACGATCGCGGACAAGTTCGTTGGGGGCGGATAGTTGAAAGAAACCCCGGACCCGTGGGCCGAGCTCGGAGAGTTCATCCGCGAGCAGCGCGCGGGTGCCCGGCTTTCGATCAGGAGACTGTCGGACCTCGCCGGCGTGTCCAACCCCTACCTAAGCCAGATCGAGAGAGGCCTCAGGCGTCCCTCGGCTGAGATACTCCAGCAGATCGCGAAAGCGCTTCGGATATCGGCCGAGACCCTCTACGTGAGGGCGGGCATACTAGACCCGCCCGACGCAAGCGGGGGGCTCGGCAAGGCGATACTCGCTGAGCCCGGTCTGACCGAAGAGCAGAAACAGACCCTGCTTCGGGTTTACACGTCATTCCTCCGAGAGAACGCCCGCAGCGACCCCCGGGGCGAACCGTGAAAGCGTCCCAGCCCCCCTCGTCGACGGGCTTACCCGGCTGGGTCGAAACGGCGGGAAGACTGGCGATCCTATCGATGCACACGTCGCCGCTCGCCCAGGCCGGGACCGGTGACGGCGGCGGCATGAACGTGTACGTGCGGGAGCTTGCCACGTCCCTGGCGAGGTCCGGGGTGGTCTGCGACGTATTCACCCGGGCTGAGAGCCCTAACCAGCCTGCCACGGTGACCGTAGAACCCGGCTTCAACGTGCACAACGTAACGGCCGGCCCGCTCAAGCCGGTAGCGAAAGAGTCGCTGCCCGAGCTGCTGGGCGAGTGGACGCAGCGTGTGGGCCAGCGCATCTCCCAGCTGGAGCGAAGCGGCGGGGCTTTCTCTGCCCTGCACGCCAACTACTGGCTTTCGGGGGTCGCCGGACACACCCTCAAGCACGAGCTGGAGTTGCCTCTTCTGGTCACCTTCCACACTTTGGACAGGGTCAAAGCGGACGCCGAGTCAAGCGGGTCAGCGTTCGGCGAGCCCGCGCGGCGCAGCGCATCCGAATCGGAGATCATTGGATGCGCTGACGCTCTCCTAGCCTCGTGCCTGGTGGAAGAGGACCAGCTCGTGGGTCTCTACGGCGCCGAGCGCTCCCGGATAGTACGAGTGGCCCCAGGAGTCCAGCACGCCTTCTTCGCGCCCGGAGATCGCCGTCAGGCCCGCAAGGCCGTGGGTTTGGACCCCGACGCCCAGGTGATCCTCTTCGTTGGCAGGATCCAGCCGCTCAAAGGACCCTCGCTCGCCGTGGACACCTTGGCGGCCCTGCACCGTCGGGCTGCGCACATGAGACCGGGGGTGGCGGAAAAATCGACGAAGCCGACGCTTGTGATCATCGGCGGGCCGAGCGGCCCTCAAGGCGAAGCGGAGCTCGACCGGGTCCGCAGGGCGGTAGAAGCCCACAGATTGGACGGGTTCGTGCGGATAGTGGAACCGCAGCCGCACGAGATGCTCTCGACGTTCTACCGTGCCGCCGATGTCTGCCTGGTGACCAGCCGCTCCGAGTCGTTCGGCATGGTCGCCCTCGAGGCGGCCGCTTGCGCAACCCCGGTGGTGGCCGCAGCGGTCGGTGGTTTGACGACGGTCGTCGTCGACGGCGAAACCGGTTTCCTGGTAGCGAGGCGCACCCCGGAGGACTTCGCCGAACCTGTATCCCGTCTTCTTGACGATCCAGAGCACGCAGCTCGGATAGGCCGGCGGGCGAGCTCCCGGGCGAAGGCTTACACGTGGCGACGAGCCGCAAGCCAACTTTGGGAGAGGGTGGAATCCCTCACCGGAGCGGAGCTGGTCGCCTGCGGTTGACCCCCCGGGGCTTGCCGGGGGACGGGCTGGGCCTTGCCGGCAGTGGCGGGGCCTTGCCGGGAGTGCCAGGCCCCGGTACCCTCAGTTGAGCCGCTCGCCCGTTCAGCCGGCTGGTTCGCTCGGGGAAGTGCGAACCGCTGGGCCGGCTCGGGCAGCGGTCGTCGCACAGGCCGCGCGCTTGTCGCCCTGGCGGCTCTGGTCGCTTGTCGCCCAGGCCGCACGGATAGGGTCTAGCCATGGACGGTCAACCTGACGATACCGACACCGCCCCCAACGCTGCGGCGCCTCCAGCGGCGGGCTGGTCCGAGCCGTTGATAGTCGCCGGTGGCGGTCGAATGGGAGAGGCCCTCGTGAAAGGCCTTCTGGCGGCCGGTTGGAGACCCGACCGTATAGCCGTAGTCGAAGTGTCGCAGCATCGCCGCTTTGAGCTTGAGCAGGCTGGTTACACATCCAGAGGCGTGCTTGTGGTGCCCTTCGTCGGCGACGCGGTCGAGGGCTTGGCCGCCGGGTCTGCGCAGGCTCACGCGACCGGCGCTGAGCTTTCGGTCTCCCACGGCTCGGGCCCCGGTCCGCTAGGGGCGGTCTTGGCGGTAAAGCCCCACGACGCCGGCCCGGCGTGCGCCGAGCTGTACCAGGCGGGGGTCCGCAGGGTCCTGTCCATAGCCGCGGGCGTTACTCTGCGAACCTTAGAAGCGTGGCTCGAGTCGGTGGCGGTGCTACGGTCTATGCCAAACACCGCAGCAACCGTCGGAGCAGCAGCCAGCGCCTTTTGCAGAGGGCGCAGTGCCGGTGACGACGATGCGGCGTGGGCTGCGGGAATTCTCGGAGCTGTAGGAACGGTTATCGAAGTTCCCGAGAGATCCTTAGACGCCGTCACCGGCCTGTCGGGCTCGGGGCCCGCCTACGTCTTCCTCGTCGTGGAAGCGCTCATAGACGCAGGCGTCCACGTCGGTCTGCCCCGCGACGTAGCGAAGACCCTTGCCGTGGCAACCGTGGCCGGCTCGGCGAAGCTGCTCCAAGTCACCGGCGAGGAGGCGTCCGCGCTTCGCGCCAACGTCACGTCGCCGGGCGGAACGACGGCAGCGGGGCTCCGCCAGCTGGAGAGAGGCGCCGTGCGCGCGGCGATCCTCGACGCGGTCGTCGCTTCAACCGAACGTGCCGGGGAGTTGGGAACCCAGACATGAAGGCTCGCCGGCCGCGGGCCGGCTGGCGGATAGTCCTGAATCCCGTCCGGGCTATACCCACAGCGGTGTTCTCCCCGGTAGCATTTCGGGAGTGAACGGACACCGCATTCCCGAGGCGACTGTCAACCGCCTCCCAGTCTACCTGCGGGTTCTGGCCGAGGCGTCCGGTTCGAGCCCGACGATCTCCTCGGAGCTTCTAGCGGAAAAAGCCGGTGTCAACGCCGCCCAAGTACGCAAGGACCTCTCTCATCTCGGCTCCTACGGCACCCGCGGGGTTGGCTACGAGGTCGGCTACCTGATGCATCAGATCAGCAGGCGCCTCGGCGTCGACACCGAACTGAGAGTGGTCATCGTAGGCGCAGGCAACCTCGGTCAGGCGTTGGCCACCTACGGAGGCTTCGCGTCCAGGGGATTCCAGGTAGTCGCGACCTTCGACTCGGACCCGGAGAAGGTGGGCACCAGGGTCGGTGCCACCAAAGTCCAGTCCGTGACGTCGATGCCCGAGACGCTGCAGGAGCTGCAGGTCGACATCGGCGTCGTGACCACCCCGGCTTCCGCAGCGCAGGCGACCGTCGACCTGCTCATCGCCGGCGGGGTCAGCTGCATCTTGAATTTCGCTCCCACGACCGTCGCCGTACCCGAGCACGTCGCGCTGCGCCAGGTGGACCTCGGAGTCGAGCTGCAGATCCTGAGCTTTTACCGCCAAGGAGAGGTATCTCCAGTGGCCGTCGGCGAGTAGAGGTCACTGGGAAATGCCGGTCGGCCAGCGCCTGTACCCGGTTAGCCTGGTCGTCGCGGGACGTCGCTGCGTGGTCGTCGGGGGAGGTCAGGTGGCCCTGCGCAAAGTTTCGTCGCTCGTAGAAGCGGGCGCTTCGGTCGCCGTCGTAGCCCCCGAGGTCTGCGAGGAGATCGTAGCGATGGGCGTCGAGGTGATCCGCAGGCGCTACGAACCTGCCGACATCGCCTCGGCGTGGCTTGTGATAGCAGCAACCGACGATCCTGCGGTCAACCGCCGGGTCCACGCCGACGGCGGCGCCGCCCGGGTCTGGGTCAACTCGGCTGACGACCCGGAAGGGTGCGCTTTCATCCTGCCGGCGGTAGCCCGCCAGGGGCCTGTCACGGTAGCCGTGTCCACCGGAGGTCACAGCCCTGCGCTGGCAGGCTGGATTCGCGATCGGGTGGCCGGGGCTTTGGGCCCCGAGGTTGGGGTCTTGGCGGAGATGCTCTCCGCCGCCCGGGAAGAAATACAGCAGTCGGGGCGTTCCACCGAAGGGCTTGACTGGCGGAAGGTGCTGGATTCGGGCATGCTCGAACTGATCCGAGAGGGCCGGGTGGCCCAAGCAAGGGAGCGCCTTGAGGCGTGTCTGTTCTAGTAGTCGGCCTTAACCACAAGACGGCACCCGTGGAGGTGCTCGAAACGGTCGCAGTTCCCGAAGCGGACCTGGCGAAAGCGTTGTTCGAGCTGGCCGGGTTCGACCAGCTGAGCGAAGTCGTCCTCGTGTCGACCTGCCAGCGAACCGAGGTGTACTCGGTTGCTAGGCGCTACCATCCGGCCGTCGGCCAGGTCCGAAGCTTTCTGGCCGAGTGGGGTCAGGCCTCGCCCGAGACTCTCAGCTCGCACCTCTACGAGTACCACGACGAGGCTGCCGCCCGACACCTCTTCAAGGTGGCGGCAGGGCTTGACTCGGCGGTCCTGGGGGAAGGCGAGGTTCTCGGCCAGCTGGCAGACTCCTGGGAGGCGGCTCGACGTGAAGGGACCTCCGGGCCGATCATGGCCACCCTTTTCCGGCACGCGATCGAAGTAGGCAAGCGGGTTCGCACCGAGACGGCGATCGCCCGTGGGACGACGTCGCTCTCCCAGGCGGCTGTAGCACTCGCGCGGAGCGAGCTCGGCTCTCTCGAAGGCCGTACGACGCTGGTGATCGGAGCCGGGGAGATGGGCGAGTCCATGGCCCAAGCGCTCGCAGGGTCCGCTAAGTCCGGTCGGGTCCTGGTGGCCAACCGCACCCGCAGCCGAGCCGACGAGCTCGCCTCGCGTTTCGGCGGGAAGGCTCTGGACTGGCGTCACATGCCCGACGGGCTCGCGCAGGCGGACGTCGTGCTGGCCTCGACGGGTGCTCCCACCACGGTCCTCGACGCTCGAACCGTCGCCGGTGCCATGGCGAAGAGGCCTGAGCGGCCGATGCTGGTCGTGGACATAGCAGTGCCGCGAGACGTCGCCCCAGAGGTAGCCGACCTGGAGGGCGTGACGCTTTTCGACATGGACGACCTGGCCGAGTTCGCGCAGAAAGGCCTGGACGGTCGCGCCCGGGAAGTGCCAGCAGCGGAGCTGATCGTCGACGCGGAGGTGGCGCGCTACTGCGAGCGGCTGGCGCACCGCCAGGTCGCTCCGGTGATCGCTTCTTTGTTCGAACGGGCCGAGGAGCTGCGGTTGAGCGAGTGGGAGCGACTGTCGGCGAAGCTGTCAACCCTCGACGACGAGCAGCGACGGTCCGTCGAGGCGCTCACAAAGGGCATCGTCGCGAAGATCCTCCACGAGCCGACCGTCGCCCTCAAAGCCGGTGTGGGAACCCCTATGGGCGAACAGCTCGCAGAGTCGATGCGCACGCTGTTCGGGTTGTAGTTGCCTCGCACCAGGGCGCGTCTGGCTACCCGCTCAAGCCCGCTGGCGTTATGGCAGGCTCGCAGCGTCGCGGAGATGATAGGTCGCTCCCAACCGGAGGTCGACGTTGTCGTCGTCACGGTCGAAACCACCGGTGACCGCCGGGTTGACCGTTCGATCGCAGA
>JAJZAM010000013.1 GCA_021799445.1 Actinomycetes bacterium | reverse complement strand
ACCTTACGGTGAACGTCTACGGGAAGACCAACGGCCTTGACATTCCGACGCAGACCAAGGAGCTCGCGGCCTATGAGCCTCTTTACAAGACTTCGGTCACCGAAGCCCATGGCCTGCTTTGGATGGACCCCACGGATATAGCGCAGAATATATCGACTCTCTCCCTCTTGGGTATCAAGAGCTCGCAAAGCTACTTCGACAACTCGATCATGCAGGAGATCTACAATGGGCAAAGCTCCCTGCCGGTGCCAGCTTGACATGAGGCAGGGGCGGTAATGCGATTCGAGGAGTTCCTCCGCAAGGTTCCAAAGGTGGAATTGCACTGCCACTTCGAAGGCACGGTACGGGCTTCGACTTTCGCAGACCTTGCAAAGCGTCACGGCATAGCCTTACCGACAGGCGACGTATCGAAGCTCTACGACTATGCAACGATCTACGAGTTTCTGGACATTTTCGCCTTGGTATCTTCGACGCTGGTCGACCGTGAGGACTTTGCTCGCGTAGCCTACGAGTCGCTTGAAGACGGGGTTACCCTAGGGAACTTGCGCTACCGTGAAATGTTCTTTAACCCCACCCTTCATACCCGCCGAGGTATCAGGATTGCCACGGTACTTGACGGGATGATCGACGGCATTCGTCAGGCGGAGACGGACCTCGGCGTGCAGTGCAGGCTGATAGCTGATGTTTACCGTCAAGACGAGCCGGCTACGGCCCGTCAGATGGTAGAGGAAGTTGTCGAGCTACGTCGACCCGAAGTCATCGGTCTGGGAATGGATGGAGCGGAATCGCCCGACTCACCGGAGAGGTTCGTCGAGGCATTCGCCTTAGCTGCACGGAATGGGCTTCGACTGACGAGTCACGCTTGCGAGGACGGTCCCCCGGAGAACGTAACCACCTGCCTCGACCTGCTCGGATGCGAACGGATCGATCATGGATACCATGTCCTGGAGTCCCCGGAGGTAACTGCGCGCTGTAGGGACGAGGGAATCTACTTCACCTGTTGTCCAACATCCACGTCCGTCGTGTACGGCTGGACCGATCTACGTACCCACCCGATCAGGGATATGGTTGACGCCGGCTTGCGCGTGACCTTGAACTCAGACGATCCGACAATGTTTCGCACCGACATCGGATCGGAATACGCAGACCTATGCATGGCTTTGCACTACGACGTCGCTCAGGTCAGGCGGTTTGTGTTCGACGGTATCGAAGCTACATGGCTGGACGACTCCGACAAGACGTCGCTGCGTCGTGCGTTCTCTGATGAACTGGAGCACCTGGAGAGGCAACTCGAAGCGACTTGACGGAACCCCTTTTCGTCTAGGTACCCCTCTTCTACAAGCTTTCGAGAGTCGTGGGGGAACCTTACAGCTGTGGGTACGTCCGTCGCTTCGGGTCGTGTACGGCCCGCCTTAGGTGTTCTCCGGCGTGCATCGAAGGCAGCCGAGGGCAGTCCGTGGAGATGCACGAGTCGGCGGGGACGATGGTGGTGTCGAGATCGGGGTAGTGGAAGTAGACGACTGATAGCCTCCGGCTCAGCGCGCCGAGCCCGCGAGGCGGGTTTACTACGCGGTGGATATTGGCGCGCAGGACGCCGTTGGTCCACCGTGCGAGCATGTCTCCGGGCTGTACCAGCAGATCACCGTCTCGAAACTCGACCGGCGTCCACTCGTCGTGGTTTGGCAGGCGGACTTCTAGTCCGCCCGGAGCATCGTCAGCCCAAAGCACGGTGAGTCCGCCTAGGTCCGTGTGCGCCCTCTGTCGCAGCGTCCCTTCAGGAGGCTCTTCCAACTGTGGCAGGTAGTTGTTGACCACAAGGTTGCCGTGGTGTTGTTCACACCACTTTCCAAGCTCCGAGGTCGGTAGCTTCAATACCGCGGAGATGGAGTGGATGATCCGGTTGGACAAGGCGGCAAGGCTGTCATGGTAGCGGGTCCATGCTGCTGCGAATCCCTCGGGACGGCCCGGCCACAAGTCGAAGTGGTCAAATCCGGGGCTTCCTGGGCTGCGATCCAAAGGAGTGTTGGCCCTTGAGGGCAGCTCGAAGCGTTCGAGGACAGCCGAGGCGGTTAGGTCCTCGACCACGCGATTTCCCGCGAGGGCCTGCCAGCCTCGCCAGATCCCGTCACCGGGCCAGCGAACCTTCGACTTCTCGGCGCCCGATAGGTCGAAGAAGGCACGTGACACGTCAAGCAGATCGTCGCGAACTTCTGCAGGGAGAGAGTGCCCTGTGACGAATGCGCAGGAGGCACCAACTAATGCGTCGGTAAGGTCCTCTGGGCTGTCGGTCTGGAGGTTAACGCGGGGAATCGTTCTTGTGCTCACGATTGCGACGATACAAGCCCGTCTGTTTCGGATCGGTGAACAATCGCAATCGCCTTCGTGTGGAACCTCTAAGGGACCTCAATGTGTCAGTTGTGTGAAAATGACCCCTGGAGTGTTGATCAAGTGGATTCCGTAGCTCACAATGGGAGGGATGTACTTGCCCGCCCTATTGGAGATTGGATTGATGCAACCGTGCCAGCAGGATCAGTCATTCCCAGGCATGCCAGCCGCGAGGACGGCCCCATCGCCACTTTGAGGACCTCCGCGGATGAGGGGGTTTCGTGCAGTCTCGGCGGTGTCGGTATCGAGATCGCTGGTCTGACGAAGAAGTTCAGGATCGGCCGAAGCGCCGTTACTGCCCTGGAGTCATTCGACATGACCGCTGCGCGCGGTGCTTTCATTGCGCTGATCGGTCCTTCAGGGTGCGGTAAGTCGACGGTGCTACGGGTCCTGGCTGACCTGGAGAGGCCAACTTCGGGCAGCGTGGTGATCAATGGCGAGACTCCAGCGCAGCTGCGCAAGAGCCACAGACTGGGCATCGCGTTCCAGGACGCGGCTCTTTTGCCGTGGCGCTCAGTGAGGTCAAACGTGAGGCTCCCTCTTGAGCTGACGTCGGTGAAGGTGCCCGACTCAGAGGTCGATGATCTGATCAGGTTGGTCGGCCTGGAAGGCTTCGAGAAGGCCCGGCCCTCTCAGCTTTCGGGTGGGATGAGACAGCGTGTGGCTATCGCCAGGGCGTTGGTCGTCGAGCCGGAGTTGTTACTTCTGGACGAGCCTTTCGCGGCTGTGGACGAGATGACCCGTCAGAGGCTCAATATGGAGCTTCTGCGGATCTGGGCGGAGCGGGCCACTACGACAGTTCTTGTTACCCACTCGATCAGTGAGGCCGTCTTCCTGGCCGATCAGGTCGTCGTGATGACCGGGAGGCCTGGCAGGGTACGAACCGTAGTCAGCGTGGACTTACCCCGCCCTCGGACGCCGGACATGATGAAGTCATCTCGTTTCCATCAGTTGACCGACCAGCTATCAGATCTGCTCTTCTCCGATGGAGTCCCAGCGAGCGGAGATGACGTCTAGATGCTCCAGCTGGTAGCGGAACGCGAACTTGTCGAGCCGGGGCCTGCTGGTCGCGGTGGTCGCGGACGAGCGGTGATTCGGCCGCTTGCACGTATGTCGGAGACGTCCTGGATTGGCGCCGTCCTTGGAGTGGCGGGCATTCTTGTCGTCTGGGAGCTCCTAGCTGTGTTCGTGTTCGCCGGGAAGCACATCATGCCGACCCCCGTGGGAGTGCTCGATGGACTGTGGAGTAATCGAGTTCTGCTCCGAGAGAACGCGGGCATAACCATTGCGGAAGCGGCGCAAGGTTGGCTGTGGGGTAATGCCCTCGCAGTGCTGCTTGCGTTGGTGTTCGTGGTAAGCCCTCCGGTGGAGGCAGCTCTCCTGCGTCTGGCCATTGCGAGTTACGCAATGCCGATCATCGCTATCGCTCCGATTCTGAACATCGTGTTCGGTGGCGACAAGCCCAAGGTGGTCTTGGCGGCCATGAGCGTTTTCTTGACGACCCTCGTCGGCATGTCGGCAGGGCTGAGGTCGGCTGACCGGACAAGCTTGGACCTGGTAACGGCGTACGGTGGCGGTTCGTGGGGGGCCGTGGTCAAGGTGCGTCTGTGGTCATCTCTGCCGAGCTTGTTCGCTGCTCTGCGGATCGCCGCGCCGGCTGCGCTCCTCGGGGCGATCATAGGTGAGTATCTAGGTGGCACCCGAGGTCTCGGTGTCGCCATGATCAATGCCGAGCAGTCCCTGGACGTGACCCGCGTGTGGAGCATCGCCTTATTCGCGTCAGCTCTGGCAGGGTTGGGATACGCAGCGACGAGCCTTGTAGGCAGGTTCGCGATGCCCTGGGCGACAGCTCTCCCACCGGCTGCGCATGTGGTGTCTTCCGGCAGCCGAAACCGGGGAAGGCTCTACAGGGCGGGACGTTCTTTGATGTTCCTGGTTCTTTCGGTGGCGATAACTGTGCTTCTGTGGACTGCTTTCGTGAAGCTACTCCACTTGAATTCGTATTTCGCCAAGACCCCCGCCGACGTCTGGCGTTACCTCACCCAAGGGCCGTCGGCTGCAGCTGATCGTTCGACGATTCTGAGCCAGTTGACGGTTACGCTCCGAGACGCGTCACTGGGCTACCTGTTCGGCACAGTGCTTGCCGTCGCAGCAGCGATGACCGTAGTTACAAGCCGTACTGTCGAGGCGACGTTCATGCCGGTTGCCGTCGTGCTGCGCTCGGTTCCGTTGGTGGCGATGACGCCGCTAATAGCTTTGGCCTTCGGTCGGGGCCTCGTCAGTGTGACGGTGATAGCGGGCATCGTTACCTTCTTTCCGACCTTGGTCAACGTCGTTCAGGGTCTGAGGTCGGCTCCGGCTGACTCGCTCCTCTTGATGCGTGCGTACAACGCCTCGAAGTGGAAGATCCTGGCCAAGGTGCAGGTCCCCAGCGCCCTTCCGTCGCTGTTCAGCTCCGCTCGCATCGCCGCACCGGGGGCTCTGCTCGGCGCTGTCCTCGCTGAATGGCTCTCTACAGGCAAGGGCCTAGGGTTCTACATGCTGGAGTCGAGCACGGAATCGCAGTACAACGCGCTGTGGTCTGGTGTTGCCACCATCACCGTCGTGTCGGTCGCGATCTACGCTCTCGTCGGCGTGCTTGAGCTCCCCGTGTTACGGCGATTCGGATCGGTCGCGGCCTAGTTGCAAGATAGCTCGTCGGTCGGCCCTCTTGAGGTAGCTCACGAGACGATGGCGTCGTGGAATAGTTCGCCGGTGGTGCCGTCGATCAGGCCGAGGTCAGTGAGATGTGGCCCAGGAATGCAAGCAAGACTCGACGCAAACACCTGCATCAACGGTTGACTGAGAGCACCCAGCGGGAGTCCCGCGTCCGCCGCCGCCGCAAGAAGCGCGTCTTGGGCTGACGCTACCTCACCGGCGGATAGTGGTGACAGGATTCCTGCTATCGGCAGCGCAATCTGGGATACTACATAGCCCTGCTTTGCCACAGATACCCCGCCCTGGGTGGCTATAACTGCGTTAGCGGCGACCGCCATGTCGCGGGGGTCTCGGCCGAACACGACGAGATTGTGAGTGTCGTGTGACACCGTGGAAGCTACCGCTCCAGTCCACTCGTCGCCCCACCCGGTGACTAGGGCTATGCGCACCTGCTGGCTGGCACGGCCGTGGCGGTGAACGACCGCTTGGAGCAAGTAGCCATCGGGGACGGTGACTTCACTGTTGAGGACGTCGACGTCCACTTCGTTCCAGCGAGTGTTTATGATCCCGTCGATCGCCTTCATCCTTGCAGACCCGTTTGCAAGAGGAACTCGCAGGACGAAGTCCTCCGGCCTTACAACGTCGAGGTGGACGGTGTCCAGCGGAGGTGTGGATGGAGCCTCCTGGCACGCTACTAGCATCTCTGCGTCCCGGGCTATGAGCGTTCCTGCCTTGTAGACAGATGTGACCACGAACCCATCAAGATCGCTGAGGAGGATCAGGTCAGCTTGACGCCCGGCGGCTACGAGCCCAAGGTCTGGACGTCCAAGCCGGAGGGCGGCGTGATAGGTCGCCAGGCGAAGCGCCCTTACGGGTGACATGCCATGGCCGATCAGGCGTCGAATCAGGTGGTCGAGACCTCCGTCGCGGAGCAAGGTTGCGGCGAAGAGATCGTCGGTGCACAGCACCAGGTGGGATGGCAGCTCGGGCAGAGCGCCAAGTCCGTTCACCACGTCGGGTAGTAGCCCGTCTAGCATTCCGCGTAGCTCGACTGTCATGCCCGCTTGGAGCCTCGTCGTAACGTCACCGGTCGCGAAGATCTCGTGGTCGGACTCGATACCGGCGGCGAGATAGGCCTGTATCTCGGTCGGGCTCAAGCCAGCGGCGTGTCCGGACACGAGCTTGCCGCTTGCGAGCCCTTCGCTTACGACTCCTACCATTCGGTCGTCGAGGCTGAGGACCCCGAGCATGTCCATAACTTCAGCTAGGCCGGCCATTTCCGGCCACGAGAGCATCTCGGCGATATCTGAGGCGAACAGATCGTGCCCGGAGAGCTCGAGGCCAGGTTGGGGCGGGACGCAGGAGGGAGCCTGGAAGACGAAGCGGACGGGAAGTCCTTTGGAAGCCTGAACGCAGTATCGAACTCCTTCGACTCCGGCGACGTTTGCGAGCTCGTGTGGGTCGCAGAACACTGTGGTGGTTCCGCGACGGCCTACCGCCGAAGCGTACTGACCCGGTGTGAGCATCGAGCTCTCGAAGTGAACGTGCATGTCGATCAATCCCGGTCCGATGTAGCTCCCCGAGCAGTCCACCCGAAGGTGGGCGTCTTGGCGAGCCCCACGTGGATGGACGCTAGAGATCAGGGAACCAACTACGCCGACGTCGAGGTTGCGGAGTAAACCTGTACCTACATCTATTACGGTTCCACCCTCGAGGAGCAGGTCGAAGGGTTCCCTCCCGAGAGCTGCCCTGACGGCACGTGAGCGGACTTCGGCGTCTACATGGTCCCTCATGATGGCAGTTTAGATGATCGGGCCCGAAGGTGGGCTGTTGGCGGAGTCACTTAACTGCGTGTTCACAATGAACCACCAGCGGATATCGGCGCGCTCGTCTCGGCGACCTGACGGGAAACGGTTGTCGGTCCGCCTGCGCGCCGCCATGCGGCATCCGCCGGACAGGACGGCTACGGATAGCATGTGTGAGCAAACTCCGGAGTACCAGCAGCTCGGCAGCGGCCTTCGGGTTCCGCAGGTCGGGCCCCGCGCAGGGCTCAGTTTCGAGATGGACCGCAAGGGTGCCTGCGTGGGCTGGGGCTGTGCTTTTGGTGGTCTCCTCCGTCATCCACCTGCATCTGTGGTTGAGCGGGTACCGTCATATCCCGACGATCGGCCCGCTCTTCCTCGCTCAGGTGGCAGCCGGGATAGCACTGTCGGCCGTTGTCGCGGTGAAGCGCTCGCCGGTCTTTCTTGCCGGCGGGGCTGTGTTCGCTACAGGTACGGTCGTTGCGCTACTCGTCTCGGTCAACTTCGGCCTGTTCGGCTTTCGCGATTCCCTCGACGCACCGTACGCGAAGTCATCCCTCGTCGTCGAGTGCGCCGCCGCCGTACTTCTCGCGGTTGCGGCGACGGTCGCAGCCAGAACGGGGGAGCCTGCCCGACCATCCCGCTAAGGCTGGGGATAGTGTTACGGGATGCCGATATTCCTGAGGCGTCTCGCTAAGAAGCTCACTCGGCGTCAGGCGGCGTTCCTCCTCGTCCTCGTAACCTGAGCGGCTCCTGCCGGAGCGCTCGTGGCGCACCGGCAGGAGCGTAACCCGCCAGCAATACGGTCAGCGCATGGCGAGCACCAGCGCTCCTAGACGACGTCGAAGCGGTCGAGCATCATCACCTTGTCCCAGGCGGCCACGAAATCACGGACGAACTTGCTTGCCGAGTCGCTCGACGCGTACACCTCGGCGATCGCCCGCAGCTGAGAGTTGGAGCCGAAAACCAGATCTACTGCGGTCCCGCTGCGTACCAGCCCTCCGGTGGCCCGGTCCGTGGCCTCGTAGACGTGCTCGGCTTCGGCCGAGGCCCTCCAGCGCACGGACATGTCGAGAAGCTTCACGAAGAAGTCGTTGCTCAGGCTTCCCGGACGATCGGTCCAGAAGCCGTGGGCGCCTGACAGGGCGTTCACGCCGAGGCTGCGTAAGCCGCCGACGAGGACGGTCATCTCAGGGGCGGTCAGGTCCAAAAGCACGGCACGCTCGATCAGCAAGTGCTCGGGTGGTAGTTTCTCCCCTTCGCGCACCCAGTTGCGAAAGCCGTCACCTCTGGGCTCGAGAACTGTGAACGACTCGACGTCGGTCGCTTCGGCGGTCGCGTCCGTTCGCCCGGGGGTGAAAGGAACCTGGACGTGGTGTCCAGCCTCGGCGGCTGCCTGCTCGATCGCTGCGCAGCCTCCCAGCACGATGAGGTCCGCGAGCGAGACCCGCTTGGTGTCGCTGCGGGAGCTGTCGAAGTTTGTCTTTATCGATTCGAGTTTGGCTATGACTTCGGCCAGGACCGCAGGGTTGTTGACCTCCCAATCCTTCTGAGGAGCGAGACGAACCCGCGCCCCGTTGGCACCGCCCCGCTTGTCGGTGCGCCGGAAAGTCGACGCCGAAGCCCACGCTGTTGACACCAGGTCGCTCACCGACAGGCCTGAAGCTAGGATCTGCGCCTTCAGATGTTCCACCTCTGCGGGGCCGATCAGTTCGTGGTCGACTGCTGGCAGCGGGTCTTGCCAGATGAGGTCCTCGTCGGGGACTAGGGGCCCGAGGTAGCGGGAGCGGGGTCCCATGTCACGGTGCGTCAGCTTGAACCAGGCTTTTGCGAACACCTGGGCGAACTCGTCGGGGTGTTCATGGAAGCGTTGCGCTATCGGCCGGTAGATCGGATCCTCGCGAAGCGCTAGGTCTGTGGTGAGCATCGTGGGTGCGTGGCGAAGCGACTGGACGTGAGCGTCGGGGACGGTACCTTTTGCTTCGGGGTTGGTGGGGGTCCACTGCTTGGCCCCGACAGGGCTGGTGGTGAGCTCCCACTCGTAGTTGAAAAGGTTGTCGAAGAAGCCGTTGTCCCAGCGGGTGGGGTTGTTAGTCCAGATGCCCTCCACCCCGCTCGTGTAGGTGTCTTCGGCGTTGCCTTTGCCGTAGGTGTTGTGCCATCCGAGGCCTTGCTCCTCCAGCGGCGCCCCTTCCGGTTCGGGGCCCACGTAGCGGTCAGGGTCGACTGCGCCGTGGAACTTGCCGAAGGTGTGGCCGCCTGCGATCAGCGCGACGGTCTCCTCGTCGTTCATCGCCATACGAGCAAACGTCTCTCTGATGTCACGGGCGGCTGCCAGCGGGTCAGGGTTGCCGTTGGGACCTTCCGGGTTGACGTAGATGAGGCCCATCTGCACAGCTCCGAACGGGTCGGCGAGGTCTCGATCCCCGCTGTAACGCTCGTCGCCGAGCCAGGTGTCTTCAGGACCCCAGTAGGTGTCGTCCTCGGGTTCCCAGATGTCGACTCTTCCCCCGCCGAAACCGAAGGTGGTGAATCCCATTGATTCCAGGGCGCAGTTGCCGGCGAAGATGATCAGATCGCCCCATGACAGCTTGCGCCCGTACTTGGCCTTTACTGGCCACAGGAGCCGTCGGGCTTTGTCGAGGTTCGCGTTGTCGGGCCAGCTGTTCAGCGGAGCGAAGCGTTGATTTCCGTGGCCGCCGCCGCCGCGGCCGTCCGAGACGCGGTAGGTGCCGGCGCTGTGCCATGCCATCCGGATAAAAAGTGGGCCATAGTGTCCGAAGTCGGCGGGCCACCAGTCGACGGAGGTGGTCATCACCCGCTCGATGTCGGCTTTGAGCTCGCCGAAGTCTATCGTCGCGAACTCTCTTGCGTAATCGAAGTCCGGGTCCATCGGATTCGCCAGCGGAGAGGGCTGGGATAGAAGTTTGAGGTTGATCTGGTTAGGCCACCAGTCGCGGTTCGACCGGGTTCCTGCCGCCGTGTGCATCACGGGGCACTTGTTCTCGTTGTTGGTGCTGGTCATTTGGTCCTCCCACTTAGTGCTTCATTGGGTTTGCTTTTTTGGATTCACGTCGCCGTCGTCGCCCGCTAGGTCGACTGGCAAGTAGGGCAGAGCCCCCAGTAGGTGACTTCTGCTTCGTCGAGGACGAAACCGTGGGTCTGCGAGGGAGTGAGGCACGGCCGGTATCCGACCGAGCAGTCGACGTCTTGGACTGAGCCGCAGTGCCGGCAAACGACGTGGTGGTGGTTGTCGGCCACCCTCAGCTCGTACAAGGCGACGCTTCCGGCCGGCTCGACCCGCCGCGCTATCCCGGCCTCGACGAAGGCGGACAGCACGTTGTAGACCGCTTGGGGAGATACCGACCCAAGCTCGCTTCTAAGTGCAGCGATCACGGTCTCCGTTTCAGAGTGAGGATGGCTGGCCAACGCTGCCATCACCGCAAGGCGCGTTGCGGTCACCCGCAGGCCGGCGTCACGGAGGCGCTGGATGTACGCCTTCTTGGTGTCTTTAGGTGCCAGGTCCTTCGTGATCGTTGCGTCCACAGGCACTCCCATGAAGGGAAGTATAGAACTATTCGTTGTATGGAGTCAATACAGTTTTATGGCCCTGGTTGCTTCCTTGACGTCCAGTGGAGCACCGCCGGCTAGGAAGCCTCTCGTGCAGGCCCCCCAGCGGGAGGCTCTGCCGGCGCCCTGCGCATAGGCGCCAACCTCGCCGAGTAGATCGACCGGGTTTCCAACTTTCGCGAGACGACCGTTGCCCCGACAGAAGCGAGCAATATGGGAACGGTTACCGGAGCGGCACCGGTCAACTCGACCGTCATGGCGATACCCGTCGCGGAGGCTTCGATTGCCGCTGTGAGAAGAGCAGCGGCTCCTACGACAGCGTAACCTGCGAACGCCAGGCCCATTGCCGGCCCGAGGATCACGGCGAACAGAGCACCGGCGAACGGGACGTTGTAGACGGCTGCTAGTCCCGCCCCAGTGCCGCAAGCGATGAGAACGCGCCGCTGCTCCGCCGGTAACGAGAAAAGCTGGCCTGCTCCGTCCCGCGGGGGTCCCGAGCTCATTCGGCGAGGGCCTGCGCTGCGGCAGTGCCCGCTCGCCACGGTGAGTCGGGGCGGCGCAACTCGCAGTTCAGCTCAGCTCCGATGAGGACGATCGTGGAGGACACGAACAACCACAAAAGCAGCACTGCCACTCCTGCCGCCGAGCCGTAGGTCTTGGACTCGTGGGCGAAGTTGTCCAAGTAGAACGAGAAGCCGGCTGACGTGGCAAACCAACCTATGGTCGCGAGGAGGCTTCCAGGGTCGAGGAGGCGCCACCGATCCGGCTTTCTGGCCGGGCCCATGTTGTAGTAGATCGACAGGAGGAGCATCACTACGGCGAGCGCAGCCAACCAGCGTAGACCGCTCCACAAGGTGGCGAAGAGTCCTCCAGCTACAGGAACCGAAGCCTCGAGGAGGTGTCCTACAGGCACGCCGAGGACAACCAGGGTGAAGCCGATGCCGCCGAGCAGGACGCTCACCGCCAGAAGGGGTACTGCCATAACTCTCCGACCGATGAAGCCTCGGTCGTGGTCGACTTCGCTTGCGACGTCCAAGCCCACCTGCAGCGATGCCATCGCTTCTAGGCCACTCCAGATGGCTACTACTGCGCCCACGACGAGTTCTATAGACCCGGTCCTAGCGGAAACCGGCTGGCGGAGAGCCTGGTCTATGACCGTGGCAGCTTGCGATGGCAGGATCACATTGACGTCGTGGATCACGTTCGTCAGCGTCGCTGCTGGTAGGCCGACGATGTGCATCAGCCCTACCAGGGCGATGGTGGCCGGGAAGATGGCAAGGAAGAGGTGGAATGCAAGGCTTGCAGCCTGCGAAGTGATCCTGTCCCGTGACGCTTCGAGCACGGTCCGACGTGCCAGGCTCAGGCACTCCCTGCAAGCCCTTCGAGGTCCCCAGGAGTCAAAACGCCTATATCCCGGGAATCGACTTTGGGTGTTATCAGCTGTTTTCGCTCGTGTCTGACCCGGCAGCACGACTGCCCTAGCAGGTCCGTCGAAGCAGGGTTGCACTTGGAGTGGCTAGCCCATCTTCTCCATCAATTGTCCCGAGTCGGCAGACTAACAGGACAGTTGCCGCAGCACGGTTGGGCACAGCGCTCGACACCATCCACCTGACCCTATCGCAGGGGCTACCAGACCTGCCTTCGCGGTAGCGTCCGGCGTCGCGGCGGCTGACGTCTTCGGGAGCGCTCACGAGTTGACTCTCACCTCGAAAGAGGTTTGTGGGCTGGGTTATCTGGGTATCGTTCAGATGTGTTCGGTATTCGAAGCTTCCGAGGACGGAGGTGAAGGTGTGCGAGTAGGCGATCCGGATGAGACCGGGCAGGAGCAGTCGCTACAGTTTCAGCCCGAGCACAACCAAACCGGGAAGTTGGGGAACACGGATGTCGCGGCGTTAGCGGTGGGCCCCGGCCTCGCGGTCGGCCGTGGTGCCTCGACAAAGTCAGAGCCCAGCCGGAGTTCGAGATGGCGTCCGTTTCACACAGGTGTGCTGTTCGGTGCGCTGGTAACCGTAGCTGTCACCCTGCTCATAGTCCAAAACGGTCACTCGGTCAGGATCAACTGGGTGGCTTTCCATTTCGATGCCCCGGAGTGGATGGTCCTGTTCGTGACTGCTGCTGCCGGCGCGGTCGTGTGGGAACTGATACGGTTCGGCTTCCGCCGCCGAGGTGGCCGAAAGACGAAGTCCGACAAAATCGACGCCCCACCTAATCTTGGCGCGCCACCCGTGTAGCGTTGAATGTGTGGCAACGGCCGAACGACGAGCGAGGTCGGCTGGGCGCTTCTACGAGGACCGGATCCTTCCCCGAGTCATCGACATCGCTCTGCGCGGAGAACATTTCTCCCGGATCCGAGAGAGGGTGGCGTCAGGCTTAGAAGGCGAGGTGCTTGAGGTTGGTTTCGGCTCGGGACTGAACGTCCCTCATTACCCTTTGGCGGTCAAGAGGGTGAGGGCCGTCGACCCTGCGCTTCTCGGGCGACGTCTCGCGAGGCGGCGCCTGTCTGAGACCTCGGTGCTGGTCGAGTTCGTCGGAACGGACGGTCAGAGCATTCCAGTGGAAACCGCCAGTGTCGACCACGTCCTGGTGACCTGGACCCTCTGCAGCATTCCAGACGTAGGTGACGCTCTGTCGGAGATGAGAAGGGTGTTGCGCCCCGGCGGGCAACTGCACTTCGTCGAACACGGACGCTCCCAGAATCCTCGGGTGGCCGCTTGGCAGGATCGGCTCACTCCTGTCCAGGCCCGCTTGTTCGGTGGATGCCACCTGAACCGGCCGATAGACGGTCTGATCGTGGAGGCCGGCTTCCGGCTAATGAAAATGGACAACTACAGTCTGGGAGCACCTAAGGCGCTCGGCTACACATTCGAAGGGGTAGCCGTCCGGGACTGAGAGGAGTTCAGGCCGCAGCAGCGAGGTTAGCCGAGGCGACAAGCTCAAGGGAGCGTCGCCTCGAGTCGAAACTGTGAAGCCGGGTGGAGATAATCAGCTCGTCAGCCCGTGTGCGTCTCACAAGTTCGGCGAGACCTGCAGCCACCTTCCCGGGATTGCCTATCACGTGGGTTCTCATGACAGATTCGACGTGTGCCCGCTCCGCTGGTGAGAAGTCGTACGCCGCCGCTTCCTCGGGGGAGGGCATCGGTCCGAGCCGGCCCGTGTGAAGCTGAAGTATCGACAACGCCGACGATCCCGCGAGCCACTTCGCCTCGTCGTCGGTGGGAGCGCATATGACCGAGACAGCGACCATCAGGTGCGGGGAGTCGAGCAGCGGCGACGCCTTGAAGGTCTCGCGGTAGGCGGCGACGGCAGCGTCGAGAGGTCCGGGGCTGAAATGGTACGCGAAAGCGAAAGGCAATCCCAGGTGTCCGGCGAGCTGAGCGCTGTAGAGCGACGAGCCGAGCAACCAGATCTCAGGGAGGTAGCCACGGCCGGGTACGGCCGCAGGCCGGGAAGGACCCCCAGCATGGTCCGCCATGTAGTTGTACAGCTCGATGACGTCGTCAGGGAAGCTCTCTGCACCTAGGGCGCTGTCGCGGCGTAACGCCCTGGCGGTCAGCTGGTCGGTTCCGGGGGCCCGACCCAGGCCGAGGTCGATCCTGCCCGGGTGCAGAGCTTCTAGGGTCGAGAACTGCTCTGCGACGACGAGAGGCGAGTGGTTGGGCAGCATCACCCCTCCCGAGCCGACCCTGATAGACGAGGTGTGAGCTGCGAGGTGGGCTATGAGCACCGGCGGCGACGAACTGGCGACGGCTGGCATCCCGTGGTGCTCCGCAACCCAAAACCGCCGGTAACCGAGCTCCTCTGCCACGCCAGCAAGCTCCGTGGATTCGGCCAGGGCACGTGCAGCGTTCGACCCCGAAGCGATAGTGGCAAGGTCAAGCACGGATAGAGGAGTCATATCGCTAATCACAACGCTCCTGGGGTCGCGTTCCTTCCCGCGAAGCGGGGCTGAACCCGAGGTGTTCGGAGAGGCGGGAGCGTAGCCAGGCATCGGCACGGTCCCAGGGG
Source organism: Actinomycetes bacterium (assembly GCA_021799445.1). Lineage (GTDB taxonomy): Bacteria > Actinomycetota > Acidimicrobiia > Acidimicrobiales > Palsa-688 > JAJZAM01. The sequence goes on along the minus strand of JAJZAM010000013.1, from coordinate 18,148 downwards.
CAAGGTCCTGAACTAAGTGTGATCCACCAGCCTGGGTGATCCACACGAGGCCCGGTAGCATCGCGAGGGTGAGCGGCTCCCACGACCACGACCATGGCAGTCCCGTCACGGACTCGGGTCGTCTGGCTGTCGCTCTAGGCGTGATCCTGGCGTTCATGATCGTAGAGGTGCTGGCCGGGGTGCTAGCCGGGTCCCTAGCGCTTCTAGCCGACGCGGGTCATATGCTCGCTGATGCCGGAGCGTTGGGTATGGCCTGGTGGGTTACTCACCTGGCCGCCCGGCCGGCTGGGGGTTCTATGACCTTCGGTTTCAAAAGAGCTGAGATTCTCTCGGCCGCTGCGAACGGGGTAACTCTGGTCGTCGTCGCAGCAGTCGTGGCTGTCGAGGCGATCGCCCGGCTGGTTCATCCTGTGGCGGTCGACGGGGCGGTCGTGGCGGTCGTAGCCGTTGCGGGCATAGCGGCTAACGGAGCGGCGACTCTGGTCCTGGCCGGGGCGCAACGCCGCAGCCTGAACATGGCCGGGGCACTAGCGCATTTGCTCACCGACGTGTGGGCGTTCGTAGCGACGCTGGTAGCGGGTGTCATCGTAATCTTCACCGGATTCCGCCGGGCCGACCCGATCGCCTCGCTCGTGGTGGTGGTGATAATGGCTAGGGCGGCGTGGGGACTGCTGCGGGCCTCGGGGAGGGTGTTGCTGGAGGCGGCACCCGACGACCTTGCCCTGGGGGAGGTGCGCGAGCACATCCTTGGCATTGGCGATGTCACGGCCGTGCACGATCTTCACGCTTGGGTGGTCACGTCGGACCTGCCGGCGGTCTCAGCTCACGTGGTAGTGAGCGACGAGTGCTTCTGCGACGGGCGGCTGCCTGAGGTGCTGGATCGGCTTCAGGCCTGCCTTGCGGGTCACTTCGACGTTGAGCATTCTACTTTCCAGCTCGAACCTGCGCGCCACGCAGCCCACGAGTCTCCCCAACACGACTGAAGGCAGCCAGCGGGGAAAGTGTCCGGTTGGGGGTAGCCTGAGCTTCGTTGGTAGGACAGAGCTGGTACGACTTGCTGGGTTCGGTCCGCCCGGCCAGTCGGAGCGTTCCGAAAGGTGGAGTTACGTGATGCAGGCAACACAGCACACAGCGGAGATGCTCGCCAAAGCCGCTGCGTCCGGCGATCCGATGGTGGTCGCAAGGGTCGTTCAGGTCGAGGGTTTCTCCACCCTTCCAGTAGACGAACTGGTAGCACTCGACGGCCAAGGGCGGGTGTTCGGGGACCTGCTGGGCGTCACCGGCGCCGAGGCGATGGCACCGGTGGCACGCGACCTCCTCGACTCCGATCAGCCCCGCCTCGCAACCGTTCATATAACCATCGGCGGGTCCGCCGTGTCCGAGCTGGGACTCGCCTGCGGCGGGCGGGTCGGTGTCCTCCTCCAACCGTCATCGAGCGTCCCAACCGAGACCTGGGCCGCCATCGCCGGCCGGGCGCCCGTGGCGCTGATCACGATCATCGACGGGCCAGCCACCGGACCGAAGGCTCTAACTGTCCTCGGGGACGGGTCGAGGGTGGGAGCTCTGAGCGCCGCCGCAAGTGGCGCTTCTGGCGACGCCGGCACCGCTCTGGCGGACTCGCTTGTCGCAGAGGCACTCGGGATGCTCAAAGAAGCCGCGACTGCCCGCCGTAAAGTAACCACCGAGGTAGGTACAGCAATGATCGAAGCCTGGGTTCCCTCCCCTAGGCTGGTCGTTGTAGGCACCGGGGACGTGGTAGGAGCCATCGACGCGCAGGCGGGCCTCCTCGGGTGGGAGGTCCGTTCGGGTCCCGACCACGAAGGCGTGGACGAGATGCTCGAATGGGCTGGCGCGACCGCTGCTCTCATAGTGCTAAGCCACGACCCCCACGTCGACGTGCCGGCTCTGGCTGCAGGGCTTCGCCGGCCTATACCCTACATAGGGGCGATGGGCTCTCGTCATACCCAGTCCCGCCGTATCGAGAGGCTGGCGGCTTCCGGCGTCGGCCAAGGCGACCTCGAGCGCATACACCGTCCGATAGGGCTGGACTTGGGCGGCCGTCGCGCTCCTGAGGTGGCGTTGGCTATCGCAGCGGAGATCCAAGCTGTGGTTCACCACCGCGACGCCCGCTCGCTGCGCGACACCTCAGGCCCGATCCACCAGGCCGACTAGCTGGAATCACCCACGCCGAGGCGAGTCGACGTGGCGCTTCGAGGGCCTTCCTAAAAGACCCGTGACTGCCATCTCCGCGTGCATCTCGGCGACCTCTGCGATGCTTAGCGGCCCGTCCTCTCGGTACCAGGCGTTTACGCCGTTGATCATCGACAGTAGCGCCAAGGCGGCGACCCTGGGGTTTTGCGCCGGCAGCCATCCGCCGGATACGCCGACCTGGATGGCGCAGATCCAGGCATCCTGGTAGCTGCGCCTGGATCGGCGGACGTGTTCGGCCCTTGCGACGCTCAGCTCTTTCAGTTCTCGTAGCCCGACCGCCTCGGCGATGCGGTGCTGCCAGAAGTACACGACGTGCTCGGTGACTAGCTGTCGCATCGAGGAAGCAGTGACGAACTTGGGGTCCAACAAGTACAGGTGAGCAGCGATGAAGCGCTCTGTGACATCGGCAATTATGGCGTCAAGAATGTCAGCCTTTGATGAGAAGTGGTGGTAAATGCTGGCCGGTTGCACTCCAACGGCTGAAGCGATGGCGCGCATGCCCACACCCCGGTAGCTTCGCTCTGCGAAAAGACGGCTGGCGATCTCCACGATCTCCTCCCGCCTGCCGCCTGCCTCCGATGCCCCGGCAGGCTCTGGGTCTATCATCAGCACTGGGTGGTCACCAGGACGGTCCGGCGCGAAGCACACGCTTGAGAACCTTGCCCTGGCTATCCGTCGGGAGTGCGTCGACGACGTAGACAGCTTTCGGCACTTTGAAAGGCGCAAGCGTCGAGCGGGAATGCTCGACGATCTCGGTTGGGGTGCAGTTCGCGCCTGGTTTTACAACCACGAATGCTGTGACTGCCTCAGACCAGTAGGGATCGGCCACGCCGACGACTGCTACTCGCTCGACGGCCGGGTGGGTGGCAATCGCCCGCTCCACTTCGACCGAGGACACGTTCATCCCGCCGGTTTTGATCACGTCCTTCAGGCGATCCACGAAGAAGAGGTTCCCGTCGGGGTCTATCCGCATCACGTCCCCGGTGTGGAGCCACCCCGATCCGAGAGCGTCCTCGGTGCGGTCAGGGTCGGCGAAGTAGCCGGCCATCACCGCAGGAGAACGGCAGATCACTTCTCCCACCTCGGTGTCGTTTCCCTCGGGGTCGACCACTCTCAGTTCGAGTTGTGGCATGGCGCGACCAACCCAGGCGGGATCCCGGCCGGGTACGTCGTCGAAAGTCCTGAACCATCCGCACGTCCCAACCTGTGACAGCTCAGACTGACTCCAGTAGGTGCCCCACTCCAATTCGGGTTTCACGGCTGACCACGCTTCGATCATCGAGTTTGGGACGAGGCCCCCGTAGGTGATGCAACGGCGGAGATGTGCGACCCGGGATGCCTGGAAGGTTTCCTGACGGGCCATGGACAAGAAGAAGGTAGGCGTCTGCGCCATTGTGGTGATCGACTCGGCCTGTATCAGTTCGATGGCCTGTCTGGGATCTATCGCCGACGGGATCACCAGCGTCGCGCCGATCTGGGTGAGGTTGGTCATGGAACCGATCCCCGCCATCGTGAAGAAAGGCATGACGAACAGCCAGCGGTCACCACGGCGGATACCTATCTCCGAAGCCCACCCGGGCACCGTCGCGCACAGGTAGTTACGGTGGGGGATCATCACCCCCTTGGGTCGTGCCTCCGTGCCGGACGTGTACACGATCATCGCGATGTCATGCTCGTCTACGGCCCCGTCGGGGTCGCTGTCTGGCGCGCCACCCGACAAGTCGTCCAAGCGAACCCAGTTCTGCGGTAGCTGCGGTTCCGTCGCGTCGCGTAGTGGGCCTGGGGGTGTGGTGATGACGACCCGGGCGACCAGAGGCCAACGTGGCCCGCTCGGGTGGTTCGCGGTCTGTTCGAGGGCCGCTTGTGCTTTACCAGCTAGGTCGGCCCCGGCGAAGATGGCGGCCGGCTCGGCGTGCGCCAACTGGTAGGCGATGTCGTCGACGGTGAGGTTGGGATTGATGCCGGTAAGCGGAGCCCCGATGCTCAAAGCCCCGTACCAGATCGCAACCCAGTCAGCCGAGTTTGCTGCCATGACGGCGATCCTGTCGCCGCGGCGAACGCCCGCGGCGCTCAGCGCATTCGCGATCCTGTTGGCCCTAGCGTGGAGCTGGGAGTAGGTGAAGCTTCGGCGACGACCTACCTCATCATAGGAGACGACAGCTTCGGCGTCTGGGTTTGCGATCGCATGACGTCGCAGTTGATCCCCGAGAGTCGCCCGGCCGACCGGCTGCATCTGCGATGAGAGAAAGTCTCCCACTACTGCGCCTCCTGTTTCATCTCAGCGCTGTGTTCGCACAGGCGTCGGGCTGTGGCGACAATGTCTTCGAGTGACGACCCCGGAGGGAACACCGCTATCCCCGATGATTCGAGTCTCTTCTTGGTCTGCGGTGTGATAACCCCTCCGACCATCACCGGAACGTCAGACCCCTGGGCTCGAAGCTCGGCGACGATCCGCTCTACCACGGCGGAACGCCCTCCGAGATTGAGGCCCACCAAGTCCACCTCCTCGTCGACCGCCGCTCTGACTATTTCTTCCGCGGTGGCCATCCCGAGTGCTATCACCTCGAAATGCGCTTCGCGAAGGGCGCGTTCCACGATCGTTACGCCCCTCCAGTGGCCGTCCAAAGATGTCTTGGCCATCAGGATCCGCGCAGGTTCGTCGCTCAAAGCACCTCCTAGAAGACGATGGGGACATCCCAGTTCCCGAACACAGTCCTAAACACGTCGCCGATCTCACCGACGGTCACCCGAGCTTCCACAGCGTCGAGCATCGGGCCCATAATGTTCACCTCGGAGCGGCAGGCCCCTTCAAGCGTCCGAAGCGCCGATGCGGCCGCCCGGGAGTCTCGCTCGCGCCGCAGAGCAGCGAGGCGGGTCATGGCCCGATCCCAAGCGTCGGTCGTCCCTTCGAAGCCTTCTACTTCGAAAGGGGACACGTCGTCCTGGTACGCATTGACCCCGACGAGGATCCGGTCGCCGTTCTCCACCTGGTCCATGGCGAGCGAGGCTCCCGCCGAGGCACGCTGATGCAACCAGCCGGAATCGAGCGTGGCGACATAGCCCCCCTCGCGTTGTATCAGCTCGAAGAACTCCCACGCCCGCTCTTCGAGCTGCGCCGTCAAGGATTCCACGAGCCACGAACCGCCGAGAGGGTCGGCAACGGCCGTGAGGTTCGCTTCGTGAGCGAGTATCTGCTGGATGCGCACCGACATTTGGTGGGCGTGCTCGCTTGGGATAGTGATCGCCTCGTCGTAGCCAGAAACGCCTAGCGACTGAGCACCTCCGAGTACTGCGGCCAAGCCCATCAGCGTGCCGCGGGCGATGTTGTTGAGCGGCTGGGAGTAGGTCATTGCCGACCCGGCTGTGACCACGTGGATCCGAAGCCGGCGGGCACGCTCGTCAGTCACCCCGTAGCGCTCCCGGAGGAGTCTTTCCCACATGGAACGCGCAGCGCGGAGCTTGGCGATGTCTTCGAAGAAGTCCATCGAAGTTCGTAGGTTGACTCCCCCGACCCCGTGCGCTACGTCGGCTACCTCGAGCTTGGAGCGCTGTCTGATGCCGTCGAGGTACTCGGCTGCGTTGGCCATGAGAGCGCCGAGCTCTTCGAAAGCGTTGAGGCCTGTGTCGGCGGCGTTGTAGGCGGCAATGGAAACCGGAACCCACTTGGGCAGGTAGCGGGTGCAATGCTCGATCAGGTCCAGGTTGAAGCGAAGCCCGTCACGAGGTGGCACCTGCACCTTATTGATGCAACCGAGGTACGTAAGGTTGAAGTCCGACTGTCCGGTCCCGGCCAGCCGACGAAGGTCGATGCCCCGCCGCCTGGCTACGGTCCAGTAGCAGGCGTTCGCGAACGGGGCGTGCTGCACGACGGCACCCCCGGCGTGAGCGTACGTGCTGGCGATGTCGATGCCGTCCAGGACCGTCTCGTAGTCGTCGACGGAGAGGATCACAGCTCCGGTGAGACCCACGTCATCGCGCCGGGCGACCACCTCCGGGTGATCCACGTCATAGAGGTGATCTGCGGTCATACGGTCGTGCTCCATCAAGAAGCCGGTCTCGCCGTGCTCTAGGAGGAAACGGATCCGCTCGCGTTCGTCCTCTGGATTCCCGAACCCGGAGAGTTGGAAGATCCGCCATGGTTTGCTCCGGTACATCTCCGGATAGGCGCCACGGGTGAAGGGAGCCTGTCCGGGTGGGGCTGTCACCTTGAGCCAGTGGTCGTCGGGGACGTCCCCAGGGCCGTAATGAGCTGAAAGTGGTATGCCCGACGAGGTCGTGTAAGCCGGCGCTGTCGTGCGGCTGGCGCCTTCCCGCCGCCCTGCGTTGCCAGGCTCCCCGTCCAGCGAGGTGCCTTCCTCTATCCCGCTCACGGCCGTGTCCCGCTCAGCGCCGGCCCAGCTCAGCGCGAGAGCGTCCGGCCGCCGTAGGAGTCGACGTGGACCATATCGTCCACGTCGATCCGGGTCAGCTTGCTCGGGAAGGGCTTCGCCGGCCAGCCTACGGCGATGGTGGCGGCAGTTATGACCCCGTCGGGGATGTCCAGCAACTCTTTGACCTGAGGTTCGAACACGCACAGAAGGGTGGTGAGAGCGCTGCCCAATCCCTCGTTCCTGCACGCCAGCAGGAAGTTCTGCACGATCGGGTAGATCGAACCACCCCCTACGACGCTCAGCCGGCCGAGCTCGTGGTCGGTCGGGTGCAACCCGTCTACCTCGGCACATACCACTACTAGAGCGGGGACCTCGTCGAAATGCTCTGCGAAATGGTCTGCGGCCTCCACCGTTTTCGGCAGAGCCCCTGCGCGCACCTCGCCGGTGCCGATGCCGGACAGGTATGCCTTCCACGGGCCTAGGTACCATTCCTTGAGCTGACGTTTCTTGGTTGGGTCGCGTACCACTACGAAACGGACAGGCTGGCGGTTGCCGCCTTGGGGCCCGAAGCGCGCAGCGTCGAAGGCTCGGTAGAGCACCTCGTCGGGCACTTCCCGATCCTGGTAGTAGCGGCAGGTTCCCTGCGTGCGCATGGCTTCTTCGAGGTCCATCATCCCTCCTGCTGACAGTGCCTAACGATCGTTCGTTAGCGTAGCAGCCGGTGACGGATGCCACAACCCTTTCGAGATGGCTAGACGGTTGCACGCCTGACCCCAGGCGGTAGCCTCGGGACACGCCCGTGTTTTCACTTAATCCCAGCGGATCTACGAAGGCCGAAACATCTACGAGGCCCGCCCTGCCCTATCGGCCGGGAGTTGCGACGCTCATCTTCGATGGGGACTGTGGTTTCTGCACTGCGAGCGCGCGGTGGGCCGAGCAAGCCTTTACAGGCGCGCAGGTCGCCTTACCTTGGCAGAGCCTGGGAGCGGATGTGCTTGCTTCGATGGGACTGTCAGTCGCCGACGTAAAGTCCGCCGCGTGGTGGGTGGGTTCGGGAGGAACTGCCGAGCGGGGCCACAGAGCCGTCGGAAGGGCGTTGCAAGCCGGGGGAGGTTGGAGGTGGTTCCTCGGCTGGGCATGTCTCAATCCACCGACTAGCTGGCCGGCGTCCGCCGTGTACAGGGCGGTGGTCAGGTGGCGCCACGTGCTGCCGGGTTCCACTGAGGCCTGCCGGCGCAGCGTCTAGCGACAACCCGGCTATCCTGCGAGTCCGGTTAGGGCCGACCCCGGCCGGCCCGGTAACGGGCTATGAGGGTGTTGGTGCTCGAATCGTGGGCAAGGGGAGGGGCCTCAGGAGCGGTGAGCTCTGGGACGATCCGTTGCGCCAGTTCCTTGCCTAGCTCGACCCCCCACTGGTCGAAGGAGTTGATCCCCCAGATGACACCTTGGGTGAGGACCTTGTGCTCGTAGGTGGCGACAAGCTCGCCGAGGATACGCGGCGTGAGCTGTTCGGCGAGAATGGTGTTGGTCGGATGGTTGCCCGCGAAGTACCGGTAAGGCTGGCCTTGCGGGGCCGACCTACCGAAAGCCAATGCCTCGGTCTGCGCGAAGAAGTTGGCCATCAGCAGGTCATGATGGTCCCCGACGTCGTGGTTGGGCGTCACGAAGCCGATGAAATCGGCTGGGATCAACCTGGTGCCTTGGTGGATGAGCTGGTAGTAGGCGTGCTGGCCGTTGGTACCGGGCGTCCCCCACACCACCGGACCCGTGGCCACGTCGACGGGTTCTCCCGAGAGGGTGACGCTTTTGCCGTTGCTCTCCATGTCGAGCTGCTGCAGGTAGGCGGGAAAACGCGCCAGGTAATGGTTGTAGGGCAGGATTGCCTGGGTTTCCGCTCCGAAAAAGTCGTTGTACCAGACCCCTATGAGGCCCAGTAGGACCGGGAGGTTCTCGCGAAAGGGGGCTGAGCGGAAATGCTCGTCGACGGAGTGGAAACCTTCGAGCATGTCGACGAACGCCTCCGGGCCGACAGAGACCATGAGCGAGAGGCCTATCGCCGAGTCGTAGGAGTAGCGACCTCCCACCCAATCCCAGAAGCCGAACATGTTGGAAGTGTCGATTCCGAACTCGGCGACCTTCTCGGCGTTTGTTGACACAGCAACGAAGTGTCTGGCTACCGCAGAACTGTCGCCAAGACCCGATACGAGCCAATCCCGGGCGGTTTTGGCATTGTTGAGAGTCTCCAACGTCGTGAAAGTCTTGGAGCTGACGATGAAAAGGGTCGCGCCAGGGTCAAGGTCGTGGGTCGCTTCCCAGATGTCGGAGCCGTCTACGTTGGAGACGAAACGGCATTCGATGCTCCGGTCGGAGAACGGCCTAAGGGCTTCGTAGGCCATTGCAGGACCTAGGTCGGAGCCGCCTATGCCGATATTGACCACTGTGGTGATCCGTTTACCTGTGTGGCCGGTCCACTCCCCCGAACGAACACGGCGTGCGAACTCAGACATTCGGTTCAAAACGTCGTGAACCCCGGGTACAACGTCGACGCCTCCCGTCGTGATCGAAGCTCCCCTAGGCGCGCGAAGTGCGATATGGAGCACCGGTCGGTCCTCCGTGACGTTGATGTGCTCGCCGGACCACATTGCTTCTATACGCTGAGCCAGCCCTGCCCTCTCAGCGACGGCGACGAGAAGGTCGATCGTGCGTGCCGTCAGACGGTTCTTGGAGTAGTCGAGGTGCAGGTCGGACCCATCGACCCTGAGGGTACGGCCCCGCTCGGGATCCGAGGCGAACAGGTCGCGCAGGTGGACCTCGCGCATCTCTTCACCGTGGGCTGAGAGCGCTTGCCATTCGGGGGTCTCTGAGATACGAACTGGTGATATCTGCACCACCGAAGTATGCCCCAATCAGCGGGCTGGCGGATACCCTTTGGCGTGACGCTGCGCAGGCTCGTGCTCTTCGACGTGGACGGTACGCTAGTGAGAGCCGGGGAGGTCGGCCCGTCTTCGTTCGACCGGGCCGTCGAGGTGATCCTCGGGGTCACACCGGTCGAACGACCTCACATGGCAGGTAAGACCGACGGCCAGATCGTCCGTGAGTACCTCGAAGCGCTCGGTGTTGCACGCGATCAGAAGCTCGTCTCGGCGGTGCTCGAAGCGCTGGGCGTGGCACTCGCGGAGGCCGACGCCAGAGGGGAGATCCGCTCTGGCGGCTTCGCTCTGCCCGGTGTTGCAGAGCTTCTCGAACGGCTCTTCGACGACGACCGGGTCCTGTCGAGCCTGCTCACAGGCAACGTCGCCCCCAACGCAAGGCTGAAGACCGCAGCGTTCGGTCTCGACGGTTGGCTCGACTTCGACGCCGGCGCCTATGGAAGTGACCACCACGACCGGGACCGCCTTGTTCCTATAGCCCTGGAGCGTTCGAGAGATGCGCACGGTGTTGCGTTCGAACCGAAAGACGTGTGGGTGGTAGGTGACACTCCCCGGGACCTGGCGTGCGCGAGAGCCGGTGGAACGCACTGTCTTCTCGTGGCTACTGGAGGCTATTCCTACGTCGAGCTGGCAGACCTGGGAGCGGACGCTGTTTTCGACGACCTCTCGGACGTCGACGCTGTGCAGGAAGTTCTCCTGGAAGGCCTCTGACCGTGCCGACATCTCGGGGATCGTTCATCTAAGGCGGGGGCAGTAACCGCCGGCCTCCTCTCATGCTCTCCAAAGACACCAGGTGACAGCAGACACTGGACTCCTAGGAGACTTAAATCTAATCGGAAGGGATGGTCGAGATTCCGGTAGAAGGATGTTCGAAGAGGGTGCAAGGAAAACTATGAAGCAGCGCCATCGGCGTCCATGGAGGGCAAGGGCGACGGCTGTCTTGGCCTGTGCTGCGGGCTTGTAAGCAGTAGGGCTGGTTTCGCGGGCGGGCGCCGTGACGGTGGCTCCGGTTCTGTCGTGTGATCCCGCTACCGGGGGCTCAGCCTGCACCGTCACTTTCACGACCTCCGGTTCTTGGACCGCCCCGCCAGGAGTTACGAACGTATCGATCAACCTGGCGCGTGCTTTTGGAGGGGGTGAAGGGGGAAGCGAAACCTCGGTGTCGATCGGGCCGACGCCCATCCTCGTGGGCGGTGGTGCCGGTGGTGGAGCCGGGCCCGAGTACGGCGGAGGCGGAGGGGGAGGGGGAGGTTCAGATTTCATCGCAGGCGCCTTGTCCGGAGGCGGCACGTTCAGCGCGGCTGAATCCTCCACCAATACCGGAAATGGATATGTGAAGTTCGCCTACTTTGTCGCCAGACCACCAGCGACTACTACGACCACCAACACGGCCGCCACGACGACCACGGTGGCGTCATTGGCGGCGCCACCACGACGAGTGTTCCCCGACTTCAGTCGGCCACGCTTGCTAACACCGGCGTCGACAACGTCTTCGCCTTGGCGTCAGGCGCAGGCTTTGTGCGGATCGGAGGGTTGATCCTCGCCGGCGAAAGGTTCTCTCGGCGATCTCTTGGTGCCCATTTCGACTCGAAGCAAGCGAGACGGGGGTCCCGCAAAGGGCGTTTCTCGTCTGGGGGTTCCAAGTTTGGGGCTCCGCATCTGGGGCTCCAAAGGAACTTTTCCGGCCGACAGCTCTCAAGGTAGCGCTTGCAGGGCTGCGACGTCGTCGACGGTCAGTACCCAGTCGGCGGCCACAGAGTTAGATCGCACCTGCTCGGCGTTCGTCGCCCCGGCGATGACCGAGGACACGACCGGGGAGGCGAGAAGCCCCGCGAAGGCGAGTTCAAGGAGGCTGTGGCCTCGGTCGGCGGCGAAACCGGCGAGAGCCTCGATGCGACTCCACTGCTTATCGGAGATCTGGCGGCCGTCCATACGCGTACCTGTCGGGCGTTCCTCGCCTCGGCGATATTTACCGGTGAGAAGCCCGTTGGCAAGAGGAAAGAACGGCAGAAGCCCGACCCCAGCCTGCGCGCAGGCTGGGAGAAGCTCCTGCTCGGCGCCACGTTCGAGGAGGCTGTAGTGGTTCTGGGCTGACACGAACCGGCTTCGACCATCCCGTCGCGCACTCCATTCCGCCTCGGTTACCTGCCAAGCGGCGAAGTTCGACGAGCCGACATAGAGAACCTTGCCCTCCCGTACGAGATCGTCAAGGGCTGCGAGCGTCTCATCGATCGGGGTGATCCCGTCAGGCCTGTGAAGCTGGTAAAGGTCTATGTAGTCGGTTCGCAGGCGGCGCAGGCTGTCCTCGACAGCCCTACGCATGTACCATCGAGACGCCCTCGCTATGCCCGGGCCTTCACCCATGTCAGAGCCGAATTTGGTAGCAAGGATTACCTTGTCTCGCCGGCCGGCCAGAACTTCGCCGAGCAGGGTCTCGCTTCCGCCGCGATCCCCATAGGTGTTCGCAGTGTCGAGAAGGTTGATCCCGCAATCGATGGCCGCGTCTACCACCGCCTTGGTGCCGGCCACGTCCAGCCTTCCTCCGAAGGACCCCCCGAAGTTGTTGCATCCAAGTCCGACCACTGAAACGGTGAGGCCGGAGGCGCCGAGCTGTCGGTATCTCATGGCAGGTATCGTAGAGCGGATATGACGCTGGCCGGTTTACCCTCCCGGCGCCGTGGTGCAGGGTTACGTTGGATCACCGTCGGGGTGGTCGTAACGATCTTGATCCTGTTGATCGACGCTTCTCTCAAATCGAAGTCCCCGACTCCCACCCACCGGCTTGCGGTAGGCGCATGGGTCGACCAGGTCCTGCCCGCTATAACCTCGTCTACGACGCAAGGCGAGGTGATCGCCGGCATCTGGTCGGGGGGGTTGCCTCGCTCAGGGCCGACTCTTGCAGCGACGATCGACGGGGCCGCAGCTAAGTCGGTCTCTGACTACACGACGATTAGCAAGCTCGACCCTCCCAGCTCCCTCGGGGGATCGGCCGGTCTGCTCGAAGCGAGCCTCTTGGCGCGAAGCCAGGCAGCCTCCACGGTCCAGAAAGTGCTCCTGGCCACGCTCGGTGCGGCTGCGGGCCAGACGCGCCCGGGGGCGCCCACAGACAGTACTGCCGCTCCGCCGTCTGCCGAAGCTCCCCTGCTAGCCCAGGCCGCGTCAGATATAGCAGTAGGCGATCAGGCTTACCAACTGTTTCTCTCTACGTTCCCGACGTCCGCAGGGGTCAAGATGCCCCCTTCCAAGTGGGGTTCCGACTTGAAGCCATACCAGGATCAGCCCGCTCAGATTTTCCTGACCTCTCTGCAGAGTGCTGTCACCACGAGCCCGCTTTACCAGCTGAGTATCTTCTCGGCTTCGCTAAACCCGTCACCGATCACCACCAGAGGCTCTACTCTGGTGCTGCCGGACACGTCAGCTATCAGCGTCGATCTCGTAGTGGCCGACACGGGTAACCAACCGGCGTCTCACGTTACGGTCACAGCCACAATCTCCCCAGCGGGCAGCGGATCGTCGACGGCGAAGGACTTCGTGAACCTCGCAGTCGGACAAGCTTACGCGATAAGCAGCCTTGGCCCTCTCAGCGCGCCCAAGGGCACTCCGGTGACGCTCACAGTGACCGCTGATGTCACGCCACCACCCCAGTCGGGGACGTCTGGGACTCACGCAGCCGTAGTGAAGTCGGCGACTACTACCCTGACCTTCGAAATGCCTACTCCGCCTCCTCCGACTACCAGCACCACCGTACCGGCGGGGTCTCGGAGTCCGACGACTGCGCCCGCAACGCCACGTACCACCGGCGGTTGAAGATACGGCCGACTCCGCCCGGAAGCCGGAAGCTCCGCCTGCTGTCCCGGACTACTGCACCCGACCGAAGGCCATCGGGGTGCCGTCATAGCCCATGGGCTCCAAGCGGACGTCAGAGCCCGGATAGTCGGCTGCGACGACCTGACCGTTTCCGACATACAGGGTCACATGTCCCGGCTGGGGGCCCGAACCGTTGTTGTAGAAGACCAGGTCGCCGGGTTCTAGCTCTGCCTTCGTTATACGGGCCGTGTCGTCGAACTGCGCCACGCTGTAGTGGGGAAGGCTCACGCCAGCGGCATCCCATGCGTACATCACGAGTCCTGAGCAGTCGAAGTCGTTCGGACCGGCTCCAGCCCATACGTAGGGCTTACCGACCTGTTCAAGTGCCATCCGCACCGCTAGCTGTGCTGCGGTTTGCGAGGGGGGCAGAGCGGAGCCGGCGGCTCTCGGGCTACTGGGGGAGCTCTGGTCGTTTGAGGGGGTGGTGACGGCGGGCGTGGGTTGTGCGGCTTGTGGGTTACCGTCGAGTTGGAGAACTTGTCCGGGGTAGATGAGGTTGGGGTCGCCGATATGGTTGATGGCGGCGAGGTTCTCGTAGGTTGTGGAGAAGTTCATGGCGATCGAGTCGAGCGTGTCGCCGGCTCGCACTGTGTAGCTGGTTGAGGAGCTCTCGCCGTTTGAGGGTGTGGTGACGGTGGGCGTGGGTTGTGCGGCTTGTGGGTTACCGTCGAGTTGGAGAACTTGTCCGGGGTAGATGAGGTTGGGGTCGCCGATATGGTTGATGGCGGCGAGGTTCTCGTAGGTTGTGGAGAAGTTCATGGCGATCGAGTCGAGCGTGTCGCCGGCTCGCACTGTGTAGCTGGTGGAACTCGAGGCCGAGGTCAGGACGGCGTCGATCCCTCCGGACGGACCGGTGGCGGACGTTAAGGGCCAGTTCACCACGTTGGCAGATCCAGCAGCCGCCCCAACGCTCGCGGTCGTTACAGAGGACGTAGCGTGGGTACTGACCGGTGCAGCGTTGGCGGCTGTCGCCCCACCGAAAACCACTGCCGTGCTGACTACCGTGACACTCGCAGTAGTAGCCGCCAAAGCGACCGTCCGACGTGACCCTTCCTCTAGTTTTTCCTGGGTGTCGCGGAGATTGGCCAACCAGCGTTGACCGGTTGTGTCACTTGGTGTTCTTCCAACGACAATCGTTAGCGCGAACACGAGAGGAGCGAGTGCCCACCCGGCTGCGTTGCAGGCGACGAAGCGTACCGTGTCGACGACGACCCGGCTGGCCTTCTCGCCACGACCGTTCGTATGGGGCATTGCCTTCACGTCGAACTGCCCGCTGCCGTCCCGGATCGGCGCCATGTCGTTTCCGAACAGCTCGAAATTGCCCAACTCCGACTCCCAACGACCGAACTCCTTCTCGACGGCACGTCGATCAGCCAAACGCATGAGCAGACCGTAGAGCCCGCCTAGGACCACCACAACGAACAAGGCCAACCAGAACGCTCCAAGTCCCGTGGCGACAGCCGCCAGCGCAACTGCTGCGCCAAGAGCGGCCAATGTGAGCGCCACTTTTCGGCGTCGGACTGTCACCCGGTCCGCCCTGGCGTAGACGCGCGAATCATCGAGCATGGTCATAACAGAGAACCTCCTCGGAAGACCGATTACCGATCGCGACTTCGCACGAACGATCCCGTCCCACCTATGGTTTCGTTTGATGGAGACTGTAGTCGAGAAATCTAGGCTGCGCAAGGGCGTTTGAGCCCTTTGCTGGCGTCAGCTGTGGTCAGACGTGAGTTGAGTGCCAGGACCAGGCTGATTTAACAATGTCATCGAGGTCGTAGCGGGTTGACCAGCCCAGAAGGTCCCTGGCTCTAGTGTTGTCGGCCCACAACGCTATCGGGTCCCCTGGTCGCCGGTCAGATTCCTGTGATGGAACGGGCCGCCCAGCAGCGCGTTGTGCAGCTTCAAGGACCTCTCGCACCGAAGATCCGGTGCCGGTGCCGAGGTTTACCGATGCTGAAGCACCTCCTGCCCGGAGGTAGTCGAGCGCCCTTAAGTGTGCGTCAGCAAGGTCGTCCACGTGTATGTAGTCTCGAATCGCGGTCCCGTCCGGAGTGGGGTAGTCAGTTCCAAAGATTCTGAGAGGGGGGCCAGCTCCGAGAAGCGCCTTCATCGCTGCGGGAACGAGGTTCATGGAGAAGGTCCAGTCCTCGCCTAATGAACCGTCCATGGCTGCGCCGGCAGCGTTGAAATACCGCAGACTGACAGACCGTATTCCAAGGCAGCGCTCGAACCAAAAGAGGATGCGCTCCACCTGGGCCTTGGACTCTCCGTATGGGCTTTCAGGATTTATCGGGCAGTCTTCGGCCACAGGAACCTTCGAAGGGGTCCCGTAGACGGCGCAGCTCGACGAGAAGACCACCCGTTCGACGCCGGCTTTACGGGCACTTTCGATGAGTTTCGTGGATCCACCGACGTTATTGAAAAAATATCGACCCGGATTCTCGAAAGACTCCCCTGCAGCTTTGTAAGCCGCAAAGTGCACTATCGCGTCCACTCGGTGATCCGCTATCAGCGTTGTCACCAGTCTGTCGTCAGCTATATCCCCCTCGAACAGCGGAGTGTCGCCGACAGCGTTTCGACTGCCGAACTCCAGGGAGTCGAGGACGACGACCTGGTCACCTCGCTCGCGAAGAGCTTTAACTGTGTGGGAGCCGATGTAGCCGGCTCCTCCGGTAACCAGTACGGTCATGGTGATACAGTTTGCCAGGTCCGCCGGAGAGATCCTTCCACCGGACCCCAGACTCGTACGTTGAGGACATAAGTCTTTGTACGGTCTCCGCGAGAGGTCAGGGCAGGCCTGACCGTCCCAACATGGCACAGCGCGCGAGGCTGTCTGCCGTATGTTTGTAACCAACCACGTCCTCGCCGGGGCCTTGATCGGCAGGGCGCTTGGCGGCCACCCGGTAGCTTCTTTCGGAGTCGGTGTGATGTCGCACTTCTTGATGGACTCATGCCCACACTGGGGGATGAGCGATGAGGAGCCCTTCTCGTGGGAGAAGTTCTACCCGGTAGCCCGCTGCGACGGCTGCCTAGGACTCGCGGCCATGGCAGTGGGCGCTGGCTTCGCTCCCGGGTCGAGTCGAAAAGCCGTGATCTCGGGAATGCTCGGAGCCGCATCCGTCGACGCCGACAAACCGATGCTTTACTTCTTCGGCTGGAACCCGTTCCCATTAGCTGTTCGTCGTCTCCACTCGCGGGTGCAGCGCCAGGCTCCCAATCGACTGGGATTCGAGATAGCCGTAGGAGCGAGTCTCGCCCTAGCCGTGCTGGCGGTCTCTTCGCGCGGAAGGAGAGACTGACGTGTGCACCCGCCCACCAAGCGCGAGGAGGACGTCTGTTCGAAGTGGTGCATCAGTAGTCATAATAAGGAAAGATAACTAGTGAAAGTAAGTTAGTGTTTCCGTGGCTTCAGCGGTTGCCTCAGGTGCTTGTGTATCCGTGAGGCCTCGCAAGCGGTATCGACTTTCGGGACTCACTTTGCCAACGGTGCCAACACCTCCGTGTCCAGCATCTAGACTGTGACCGCTGCGCTCGTAGCCCAATGGATAGAGCATCTGACTACGGATCAGAAGGTTGGGGGTTCGAGTCCCTCCGAGCGCACCAAGAAATCCCTGTTCAGGAGGGGTGTGGTGGGGGGTGGGGTGCCCTTGGGGTGGGTAGGTGGAGCCACAGGTGGAGCCACGTACCTTTCTTGTAGTTTTCCGGGCCTCGAAGGGTCGGAGTTTGGGGTGTTGTGAGGCCCGTGGCCTGCCTTTCCGCCGGTTGCGCTCCGCGGGTAGGTCCGGCCCGGTTTGGGTGAGGCCGGGAGGGCGTCTAGGACCGGCCACCTAGGTGTGTGGGATGGGGGGTGTGCGGGCTGGGAAGTACACTTGGCTATGCAGGGCGGCCTCGCCCCGGGGGTACACGTGAGGCCCTTCTCGGAGGCTCTGCTACTAGGCATGCTGCTAAGAGCTCTAGCCCGGCTAGGGCTTTGTTGTGTCTGCTGGCGTTTTGGTATGACTCGGCTCGACCGCAGCCCCGTCTAATGCGGCTACGGTTTCGGTTCGTGGACGGTCTGCCTGGCGGAGCCTACGAAGAGCTGATCACTACTGGCTTGGACGCGCTCGTGCGCCGATCTGGCCTCCAGACCGTAGTAGAAGGGCTCGACTCCGCCGAGGCACCGGAGATCCTGGCCGCCCATCTGGAGAGGGTCGCCACCCGTGTTCTCGATTCCTTGCCGATTGAGAGACGCTTGTCGGTGGTCAACGGTGTCCTCAGCGGCCTGATAGCGGATACCGGCCGAGCGACGGAATCAGACCTCGTCGCCGATCCCCCGGCCATGTTGTACTCCGTTGGGGCGGCAACTGAACGCCCGCAAAACCCACTTCGCCGGGCCGACTTGTTGATCAACGCCCGGGGCGAGCCCGCCCTGCATGAGGAACTGGTCGCTGAGATCGCTTCCGCTGATCGGGTAGACCTCCTCTGCGCGTTCATCAAGTGGCAAGGCCTCTCATCGTAGACGCTATCGGCCGACACTGCAGCGCGGGAAAGCCTCTCCGGGTTATCACGACTACCTACGTTGGCGCCACTGAGCGACGGGCGATCGACGAACTCGTGGGGCGGGGCGCCGAGGTGAAGATCAGCTACGAAACCCGTAGCACTCGCCTTCACGCTAAGGCATGGCTCTTCCGGCGGAATAGCGGCTGGGATACCGGTTACGTCGGCTCGTCCAACCTCTCCCGCTCCGCTCTTGTCGACGGGCTGGAGTGGAATGTTCGGCTGTCTCGAGGC
>JAJZAM010000101.1 GCA_021799445.1 Actinomycetes bacterium | reverse complement strand
GACGACGCGATAGCTTCCTACGCCCGTTACTGGGCGGAAAGCCTCAGGCTGAGCAGCGTCACCCCCGAGGAGCTCGAAGCTGGCATCGTCTACGAGGGGCTCGACCGCCTGGAGGCCAGCATGGCGCAAGGGCGAGGGACGATCCTCGCCGTACCGCACCTGGGAGGTTGGGAGTGGGGGGGAGCCGACGTTGCGCGGCGCGGATGGCCAGTCAGCGTGGTCGTGGAGAGGCTCGTGTCGGACGGCTTCTTCGAATGGTTCGTCGAGCTTCGAAGTGGCCTTGGCATGAGTGTCATACCCACCGGGCCGGGCGCGGCCTCTGCGTGCACGGCGGCGCTCGGCCGCAACGAGGTCCTCTGCCTTCTATCGGACCGGGCGGTCGGCACCACGGCCACCGTAGACGTGGAGTTCTTCGGGGAGACGACCGGCCTGCCCGCCGGGCCGGCGGCTCTAGCGTTGCGCACGGGCGCGACGCTCCTCCCGGCGGCCGTGTACTTCGAGAAGCGCACGTCGAAGCATCTAGGAGTAGTCGCTGAGCCTGTTGAGGCCACCCGCTCCGGCCGTCTGCGCGACGACGTGGCAAGGGTAACCCAGAGCCTTGCCGCTGCTTTGGAACGGCTGGTGAGACGCGCCCCCACCCAGTGGCATCTAATGTCGCCGAACTGGCCTAGCGACCAGGTGCTGCAGGCCGGGGCCCGGGCCCGGCTCCGCTAGCTTGGCGGGATGCGTGTCGGCGTCGTGTGCCCTTACAGCCTGACGCTTCCCGGCGGTGTCCAAGGTCAAGTGCTCGGCCTTGCGGCCGCGTTACGCCGCCGCGGCGTTCAGGTCCGGGTCCTCGGCCCGTGCGACGGACCGCCACCCGACCCGTCGGTGACGCCGCTGGGCAGTTCGATACCGACCGCTTCGAACGGTTCCCTGGCGGCCATAGCCCCCGACCCGGCGGCGTCCCTCCGCACGGTGCGGGCGCTTAGAGACGAACGATTCGACGTGCTCAACATCCACGAGCCGCTCACGCCCGGCCCGAGCCTCACCGCTTTGGTCACAGCGTTCTGTCCAACCGTGGGAACCTTCCACCGCAGCGGTCCGAGCCGCTGGCTCGACCTGACGCGCCCGCTCGCGACTTACGGCAGCAGCTACCTAGACGTTCGGGTCGCTGTCTCCGAAGAAGCCCGCCAGACCGCCGCCGCAGCCGTCGGGGGGGACTACGAGCTCGTCTGGAACGGTATCGACGTCAGCCGATACGAACGATCCGAAGTTTGGGCGAAGACCGGCCCTACGGTCCTGTTCGTGGGGCGCCACGAGCCGCGCAAAGGCCTCGAAGTGCTCCTCAGGGCGTTAGGACGTCTCGACTCCGGGGTGACGTTATGGGTGGCCGGACAGGGCCCCGAGACGGAACGCCTGAAGAAGATGTACGCCGGCGACAGCCGGATCGAATGGTTGGGGAGGATCGGAGAGGCGGAGAAGATAGCCAGGATGCGAGCCGCCGACGTGCTGTGCGCCCCTTCGCTTGGGGGGGAAAGTTTCGGTGTCGTACTTTTGGAGGGTCTGGCTGCGGGGACGCCGGTCGTCGCTTCGGACCTGGCCGGCTACCGTCGGGTCGCCAGGTCCGGCGTGGAGGCCATCTTGACACCGCCCGGAGACGACGAAGCCCTTGCCGACGGGCTTCGCCAGGCGCTCGAAGGCACGGCGCAAGTGCGTGCGATGGTCGCAAAAGGCCGGGAGCGAGCCGAGGAGTTCTCCATGGACTCGCTGGCGCAGCGCTATTTGGAGTTGTTCGACCTGGCGGTCCGGCGCCGCTCGTCGCTTCCGCCGAGCCGCTACGAGAGGCTCGCCATGTCGCTGGCTTCTGCGGTGGGGGAATGGAGAATACGATCGTCGGGATGACACACGGGCGACAAGACCGCAAAGCCGCAGCGCTCGCAGCGCCTTTCGTCTTCGGGCCGGCCCTCGTCGTCGGGGCCGTCACCGGCGTCCTGGCCGGGCCGGCGGTTGGTGCTGTCGCGTTCGTCGTGGTCGTAGCAGCGCTGGCCGGTTGGGTTTACTGGGGGGCGGACCGTCTTGTCAGGGCCAGCCTGGTCGGCTCTGGGGTTGCGTTTCGTGACGCGGACCCGCAAGTGGACGCCCGGTTGTACAACATGGCCGAGGGGCTGGCCACGACCATAGGCGTGCGCTGCCCGAAGCTCGCCGTGCTCGAAAGCGACGGTCTCAACGCCATGGTCAGCGGTGCAAGGCGCGGCCGGGAGCTCGTGGTGGTCACGTCGGGGCTGCTGCGGGACCTGAACGTGGTGGAGCTCGAAGCGGTCCTGGCCGAAGTGCTCTACAGGCTGCGCCGCGGGGAGGTTGCGGCCGAGACGGCCCTGGTGGCCACGTTCGGGCTTGGACGTTCATACCTCTTAGGCGCCGGGCGTGACACCCGACTTGACTCCGAAGCGGTCAGGATAACCCGGTACCCGCCGGCGCTGGCCTCCGCGTTGGAGAAGATGGAAGCCAAAGGCTCAGCGGTGCCAGGCCAGGGTGCGCGCAGCGCCCACCTGTGGGTCGCCGACCCGCTAGCGGGAAGCGACGCCGGCCGGTGGCGCATGAGCCTCTCGGCGCGACGCGAAGCGCTACAAGAGCTTTGAACCAACCTAGAATGCGAACATGACCGATTCTGAGCAGCGCCGTCGTACCGGAACTCCCCTGGTCAAGCGGGGGATGGCCGACATGCTCAAAGGCGGTGTGATCATGGACGTCGTCACTGCCGAGCAGGCCAAGGTGGCCGAGGACGCAGGGGCTGTCGCGGTGATGGCCTTGGAGCGCGTGCCCGCAGACATCCGCCGGGACGGCGGCGTAGCCCGCATGAGCGACCCGGCTCTGATCGAGGCGATAAAGGCCGCGGTCACGATACCGGTCATGGCGAAGGCACGCATCGGCCACATTGCTGAAGCCCAAGTCCTCGAGTCGCTCGGCGTCGACTACATCGACGAGAGCGAAGTTCTGACCCCCGCCGACGAAGTTCACCACATAGACAAGCACGCTTTCACGGTTCCGTTCGTCTGCGGGTCGACCAACCTAGGCGAGGCTCTGCGGCGGATTTCGGAGGGGGCGGCCATGATCCGCTCCAAGGGCGAGGCCGGGACGGGGGACATCAAAGAGGCCGTGCGCCACATACGCTCGATCACCGCTGACATAAAGCGGATCACCGTCTCGGACTCGGCGGAGATCTTCAACTGGGCGAAAATCCTGCAGGCCCCAGTCGGACTGGTGCAGGAAATAGCCGAGACCGGCAAGCTTCCCGTTCCGCTGTTCTGCGCTGGGGGTATCGCCACCCCGGCCGACGCTTCGCTTGTCATGCAGCTGGGCGCCGAGGCGGTGTTCGTTGGGAGCGGGATCTTCAAAAGCTCTGATCCCGTCCGTTTCGGCCGGGCGATAGTGGAAGCCACGACCCACTTCAAGGACCCGTCCATAGTCGCTAAGGTCAGCCGGGGGCTGGGTGACGCTATGAGAGGGCAGGACTCTGCGGGGGTCGAGACGCGCCTGTCGGACCGGGGTTGGTAGACGAAGCTGTCGCATCAACACAAAATCGGGGTTCTTGCCCTTCAGGGGGCTGTCCGTGAGCACATAGAAATGTTCGAAGCCCTGGGAGTGGGCGCGTCCGCTGTGGCGGACGCGCCGGCGCTCGCCAGCGTCGACGCGATAGTCATACCCGGGGGTGAGTCGACCGCTATCTCGCGGCTGCTCGAAACGTCGGGAATGCTGGGCCCCCTCAGGCGTCGTATCGAAGAGGGAATCCCAGCCTTCGGCACCTGCGCCGGGATGATCCTGCTAGCCGGCGAGGTGCTCGACGGGCGACCCGACCAGCACCAGCTCGGAGGGATCGACATCTCGGTCCGGCGCAACGCCTTCGGACGTCAGGTCGACTCCTTCGAGACCGACCTGGACGTGAAAGGGCTCGACCCGCCGTTCCACGCTGTGTTCATCAGGGCGCCGATAGTCGAACGCGCAGGGGTCGGAGTAGAGACGCTGGCGTCGATAGAGGGCTACGACGGGACCCGCCGGGCGGTCCTGTGCCGGCAAGGTTGCCGCATGGTCAGCGCCTTCCACCCGGAGCTGTCCGGCGATCCCAGGCTGCACGAGATGTTCCTGACGATAGCTTTTGACCGTGACGCCACCGTGGGGACGGCGTCCCGGTCCCGAACCAACCTGTAGGAGGCAATCCGACCATGTCCGGCCACAGTAAATGGGCGACGATAAAGCACAAGAAAGGTGCAGCTGACAAAGCCCGCGGGAAGCTGTTCGCCAAGCTGATCCGCCAGGTGGAGGTAGCGGCGCGAGAAGGCGGCGGCGACCCCGACTCGAACCCGACGTTGCGAACGATGTTCCAAAAAGCGCGGGAAGCGTCGGTGCCTCTCGACACGATAGAGCGTGCTATCAAAAGAGGTACCGGCGAGCTCGAAGGGGTCCGCTACGAGCAGGTCAGCTACGAGGGCTACGCGCCTAGCGGGGTTGCTGTCATCGTAGAGTGCCTGACCGACAACCGTAACCGCACGGGAGCTGACATCCGCTCGGCGTTCTCGAAGAACGGTGGTTCGATGGCCGAGCCGGGGGCAGTGTCGTGGCAGTTCGAGCGTAGAGGGGTCATCGGCGTGTCCCGTTCGGTCGGCGAGGAGGAGCTGATGCTCGCAGCGCTCGACGCTGGGGCACTCGACATAGTCGACCTAGGCGACGAGTGGCAGGTGACAACCCCGCCAGCGGACCTAAACACTGTCCGCCAAGCAGTCGAGGACGCCGGGATCAAGGTGGACTCGGCGGAAGTCACGCTTCTAGCGACCACCACCGTGGAGCTGTCGAACGAGGCCGACGCACGCAAGGTGCTGCACCTGGTGGACCTGCTCGAAGATCACGACGACGTTCAGAACGTGTACGCAAACTTCGACATACCCGACGCGATATTAAACCTCGTCGAAGCGTAGTATAGTCGAACTGGTGTTCGCTCTAGGTATCGATCCGGGCTTGTCGCGCTGCGGGTACGGTGCCGTGCGCTCCACCGGGGCCGATCTGCGCTGCGTGGCGTTCGGTCATCTCACCACTCCCGTCGATGCTCCTTTGGCGACACGGCTGGGTATTCTCCTCGGCGACTTGGAGGCCCTCCTCGACGATCTACGCCCGGAGGTCGTGGTCGTGGAGCGGGTGCTGTTCCAAGTCAACGCGCGCACTGCTATGTCGGTAGGCCAGGCGAGTGGCCTAGCTCTCGCCAGTGCGGCCCGCCGGGGTATCGACGTGGTGCAGTACAGCCCGAACGAGGTCAAGCAGGCAGTCGCCGGCCACGGGTCGGCGGACAAGACGGCGGTGGGTGTGATGGTGGCCACGCTGCTCGGTCTGGCCTCGCCGCCTAGACCGGCGGACCGGGCGGACGCCCTGGCGCTGGCGGTCACGCACCTTTCGGGCGCCGGACTGCGAGCAGCGGAGGCGGCGCTGCGGTGATCGGATCGCTTAGAGGGGAGCTGTGCGACTCGTGGCGTCGCCCGGGCGGCCTCGTCGACGTTCTCGTCGACGTCGGCGGCGTCGGCTACCGGGTGACGATGGCCGAGCAGGCTGCCTCGGCTCTAGGCCCGGTAGGGTCCGACGTTACGCTTCACGTGCACACCCACGTCCGTGAGGACGCCATGATCCTGTACGGGTTCGTGACGAAAGACCAAAGGGCCTGCTTCGAGGCGCTCATATCGGTCCGGACTGTCGGTCCCGGCGTGGCGCTGTCCATGCTGGCGGTTCACACCCCCGGGGCGTTGCGCAGGGCGGTGGCCGCGAAAGACGTCGACGCGCTGCGGCTGGTGCCGGGGATAGGCGCCAAGACGGCAGCCCGGCTTGTGGTAGAGCTCGAAGCCAAACTTGACGACTTCGACGACGTGCCCGCCGGAGGCGCCCGCGGCGGAGCTTCAGCGCCCAGGGGTCTCGGCGTCACCGGCGTTGCCGGCCCGCCGCCGTCTGTTAGGGAGGACCTTCGAGGAGCCTTGGCATCCTTGGGTTACGGCGCTGACGAGATCCGCTACGCCGAGTCGGTGGTGAGCGTGGACGGACCCGTCGAGGAGGTCCTGAGGATGGCGCTGCGCGAGCTGGGAGCCCGGCGCTGAACCGGCCTGGCGGTTGGGAAGGTGCCCTCGCAGGGCGGAGGCCGGCGACGTGAGGGAGGAGGCTGACCTAAGGGCGGTCGCGCCGACAGCTGACCCGGCTGAGTCGGCAGAAGAAGCGGGCCTGCGGCCCAGGCGCCTCGGCGAGTTCGTCGGCCAGTCCGCGCTCAAAGAGCACCTGTCGATCATGCTCGAGGCTGCGCGACGGCGGGACCAGCCCGTCGACCACCTCCTCTTCGCCGGTCCGCCGGGACTGGGCAAGACCAGCCTGGCGGGGATCGTCGCCAACGAGGTCGGCGCTGGTCTTAGGGTCACCTCCGGCCCGGCGCTGGTTAGAGCCGGGGATCTGGCAGCGATCCTCACGAACATCTCCGAAGGCGACGTATTGTTCGTGGACGAGATCCACCGCCTGGGACGGGCTGTGGAGGAGATCCTCTACCCGGCGATGGAGGATTTCCAGCTTGACATCGTCTTGGGTAAAGGGCCGACCGCGAGGAGCATCAGGATCGACCTGCCCCGCTTCACGCTGGTCGGGGCTACCACCAGGACTGGTCTCATCACCGGGCCGCTGCGGGACCGGTTCGGTTTCGTAGCCAGGCTCGACTTCTACAGCCACAGCGAGTTGCAGACGATCGTCGACCGGTCGGCGCAGATCCTCGGCACGGACATAGACCCGCTCGGATCGGCTGAGATAGCCAGGCGTTCGCGCGGTACCCCGCGCATAGCCAACCGCCTGCTGAAAAGGGTTAGAGATTTCGCGGAGGTCCGGGCCGGCGGTCGGGTCGACTTGGAGGTGGCAAAGCAGGGCCTCAGCTTGTTCGGGGTGGACGAGCTCGGCTTGGACAAGGTCGACCGGGCGATCCTCGCAGCTGTGTGCTCGCGCTTTGGCGGCGGGCCTGTCGGGCTGTCCACGCTGTCTGTGAGCGTAGGGGAGGAGACCGACACCGTCGAGGACGTGTACGAGCCCTACCTGTTGCAACTCGGGTTGCTGATGCGCACACCGCGGGGGCGGGTGGCGATGCCCGCCGCCTGGCAGCACCTAGGGCTCCCGCCGCCCCAGGTGAGCGAAGTGGAGGAGAAGAGCCTGTTCTGAACTGTGCAACCTTTCAACCCTTGAGATTGTCCGGCGCGATCTCCGGGGCTGCCAGCGCCGCTTGGGAGAGGCGGTAGTGGACGTCCCCTCGTACCATCTGCCCGAGGCGTCGATAGCCCAGACTCCCGTAGAGCCGCGGGATTCGGCGCGTCTGCTCGACGCCCTCGACTTCGACGCTGACCGGCCTGATCTTGGCCTGGCAGACCGGGTCGTATCGGACCTTCCCCTGCTTGTCGAACCCGGCGACGTCGTGGTCGTCAACAACACAAAGGTGCTGCCCGCACGCCTCAGGCTTCGCAAGCCGGCCGGGGGGCTCGCCGAGGTGCTTCTTTTGACGCCCGACCCGACCGACGGCCGCCGTTGGTCGGCGCTCGTCCGGCCCGGCAGGAGACTGCCACCGGGATGCGTTCTCGGGGTGAGCGCTTCGGACGTTGCCCCACCGGAGGGGTTCGTGGCGCTCGTGGAGGTGGGAGAGCGCCTGGAGGGAGGTCTCAGAACGGTCCGGCTTCTAGACGACACCGAGACGGTCGTCGCCCGCTGCGGGGAGATGGCACTGCCCCCGTACATAAAGGCAGCGTTAGCCGACCCGGATCGCTACCAGACGGTGTACGCCGCTGTCCCAGGGTCGGTCGCAGCGCCGACAGCCGGTTTGCACCTGACGCGCTCGGTGTTAGACGGCCTGGCGGAGAGGGGTGCTCGCGTCCTCACCGTCGACCTGGCGGTTGGTTTGGGGACTTTCAGGCCGGTCAAAGCAGCCCGGGCGGAGGACCACGAGATGCACTCAGAGCGCTATGAGGTGCCTGAGAGCACCTGGGAGGAGTGCATGGCCGCCCGCAGAGAGGGTCGGCGAGTGGTGGCGGTCGGGACCACGACGGTGCGTGCGTTGGAGAGCGCTGCTGCCACCGGCCGGCTTAGCGGGGAGAGCGGCCTTTTCATCAGACCGGGGTTCGACTGGTCGCTCACCGACGTGCTGCTCACCAACTTCCACCAGCCCCGGTCCACGCTTCTGCTACTTCTCGAAGCTTTTGTCGGGCCCTCGTGGCGTCACATGTACGCGGAGGCTCTCAGGAGGGGATACCGGTTCTTGT
>JAJZAM010000100.1 GCA_021799445.1 Actinomycetes bacterium | reverse complement strand
ACACTTTACTCCCCTTCCGGGCTCCTGTCAAACGACTTGGAGCCGGATTCGCGGGGTTCAGTGGAGCGGGTGTCACTGTAGCAGGTTCCGAGCCTCTTGCGGCAAGGCAAAGCGCCAAAGTTTCTCGGTGGCCTTCGATATGCCGACTCGTGGGGTGACAATCGGGGGCGTCGCCGCTATTTGAGGGTCGACTCCTTCGAGGAGTCTGAGCGGGCTTGAAGGGTCGCACAGGTCGGTCCCGTCGAAGGTCACGTCGATGCCCATCGCCTGGGTGAGACGGCCTGGACCTGAGCACAGCTGCGAGTCCTTGCCCTGGGGGCCTTGCATCCAGCGTCCCCGTCGCATGGCGTCGACACCTGAAATAGGCTGCAGCGCCCGGATCAAAACAGCGCCCGCCTCGCCAGCAGCACCGGTGACTACGTTCGCGCACCAGTGAACCCCGTAGCTCCTATACACATACAGCAGGCCTGCGCTCCCGAACATCGTCGCGTTTCGAGCGGTGCGGCCCCGGTAGGCGTGCGAAGCCGGGTCGTCGCTCCCGCCGTAAGCCTCCACCTCGACGATCATCCCCCGGCGACCGTCGCTCCTAGCGAGGACCGCGCCGAGGAGGGCGGGGGCTACCACCTCCGCCCTGCCGGAGAGCCGCCGCGCCGAAAAGCCACGGCCGGCCCCGCCGGACCTAGGCTTGGGAAGGTTCACCTAACTCGACGTCGAAGCGCTCTATCAGTTCCTTGAAACTGTCGAGTTGGGCCTTCACCGGGACCGGGCCGGCCCCGCCCGGCGTGGTCCGTCGCAGCACGGCGGTTCCCGGTTCGAGAAGGCCGACCGCTTGGCTTCCAAGAGCTGGGTGCGCCTCCACCAGCTCGTGGAGAGGAACGTGGCGTTCCATGGCATCTCTCACCAAGCCACCGACTATGGCGTGGGCCTCCCGGAATGGCGTACCGGTCGCGACGAGCCACTCGGCGAGGTCCACTGCGGAGGCGAAGGGGGTGTCGGCGGCTTGGCGCATCCTGGTCAGGTTCCAAGTGGCCGTCGCCAGCAGACCTGAAAGGGCTTTAAGCCCCCGGTTCGTCTGGTCCAAGGCGTCGAAGAGAGGCTCCTTGTCCTCTTGAAGGTCCCGGTTGTAAGACAGCGGCAAACCTTTGAGGGTTGCCATGAAACCGGCTAGCTCCCCGATGAGCCTCCCCGAGCGACCGCGGGCGAGCTCGGCGATGTCGGGGTTCTTCTTCTGCGGCAGCATAGAACTGCCGGTTGAGTACGCGTCGGCCAAGGTGACGAAGCCGAACTCCTCAGAGGACCACAACACCAGCTCTTCGCCGAGCCTGGACAGGTGAACGCCTATGAGCGCGAGGGTGAACAGCGACTCGGCGACGAAGTCGCGGTCCGACACAGCGTCGAGGGAGTTGTCGAAACGGCGGGTGAAGCCGAGAAGGGCGGCCGTACGGTCGGGATCCAAAGCGAGTGACGACCCCGCGAGAGCGCCAGCGCCGAGGGGGGACACGTCGGTACGCCGTCGGGCATCCTCAAGGCGCTCCACGTCACGGGCGAAGGCCCAACCGTGAGCGAGCAGATGGTGTGAGAGCAGCACAGGCTGCGCCCGCTGCAGGTGCGTGTACCCTGGCAGGTAGGCGTCGCCCGCTTCGATAGCACGCCCTAGCAGCACCTTCTGCAATCCGACGACGTTGCGAGCGACGGCACGCAACTCCCGTTTGGTGAACAAGCGCAGGTCGGTGGCGACCTGGTCGTTGCGGCTCCGACCGGCGTGCAGCTGGGCGCCGGCCCGCCCGGCGAGCTCCGTAACGCGTCGCTCGACGACGCTGTGGATGTCCTCTTCGCCGGGGTGAAACTCAAGCTTGGAGCTCAGCACCTCCTCGCGGACGTGGTCGAGGGCGGCCTGCATTATCACGCCGTCGGGTTCGGCGACGATGCCGGCTCCGACCAGACCGGCGACGTGGGCTTTAGAACCGGCGATATCGTCGAGAGCCAACCTCTTGTCGTAGCCGAGACTAACGGTGTACTCCAGCAGCGCCTCGGCGGGGTCCGTCTCGCCGAAACGACCTTGCCACAACGTGGCCATCAGGCACCCCTTCCGCGTGCAGCGTTCAACGGGGTGTCACAATCCAGCAAGGGATGAGATCCGATCGGCAAGAGCTGAACCTCCGATCCGCTCGTCGGCAACCACCAACAGTGTGTCATCGCCCGCCACAGTACCCACCACCTCGGCCAGTCCCGCCCGGTCCAACGCCGAGGCGACGACGTGGGCTGAGCCGGGCGGAGTCCTTACGACCACGAGGTTCGCCGACGACGTCACCTCCACCACCCAGTCGCCCAGCACCCTACGAAGGTGCTCTTCGGGCGCCACTCGATCCTTCGGCAGGTCGGGCACAGCGTAGATGGATTCACCTCCAGCCGCTCGAACTTTCACCGCTCCTATCTCCTCAAGGTCCCGTGAGACGGTCGCCTGAGTAGCCTCGACTCCCGCTTCTGCCAGCAGCTCTACCAGCTGACCCTGGCTGGCCACCGCGTGGCGCTCCAGGATCTGCTCTATGCGGTGTTGGCGGGCCGCTCGCGGGAGCCTCACTCGCCGATCACCCACTCGCACAGCGCCCGGGCGGCGTGCATGCGGTTCTCCGCCTGATCCCACACTGCGCTCCGCGGCCCGTCTATCACCGACGCTTGTACTTCCATGCCCCGGTGCGCTGGCAGGCAGTGCATGAACACAGCGTGAGGGGCCGCACGAGACATGAGATCTTCGGTTACGCAGAAACCCCTGAACGCCTCGACCTTCTCCGCTGCTTCGGCCTCTTGTCCCATCGACACCCACACATCGGTGCACACGGCGTCAGCGCCGACCACCGCGCTGTAGGGGTCGGTGGTCACCTCGACGTTCACACCACGGCTCCTGGCGGCCTGCAATGTGAGCTCATCGAGCTCGTAACCTCGCGGGGTGGCGACGGCCACATCGACGCCGACCATGGAGCAGGCTGTAACCAGGCTGCGGGCAACATTGTTGGCGTCACCGACCCACGCCACGCGCCGCCCTTGAAGGCCGCCCCACCGCTGTTGCATCGTGACCAGGTCCGCCACGGCCTGCGAAGGGTGCGAACGCTCGGAAAGAAGGTTCACCACCGGGACGGCGTCGACTCGGGCCATGCCTTCGAGCGACGAGTGCTCGACGACCCGAGCGGCCACAATCGCGTGGTAACGAGCGAGGACGCGAATCACGTCCTCGACGCTTTCGCGTGTGGCGAGGCCTATCTCCTCACCGCGGATCACCACCGGGTGACCCCCGAGGGAAACCACCGCCATCTCGAAGGCGTTGCGAGTCCTATTCGACGGCTTCTCGAAGATCAAAGCTACGCCCCTACCTTCGAGGATCCGCTCCGGCCGGCGGTTCGCAGCCGCCACCAGCACTGCTGCCAGGTCGGTTTCGGAGAGGTCGTCGACTTCGAGGAGGTGCCTCACCCGAGCACTCCCGTCAGGATCCCGACGGCTTCGTCGATCTCGGCTTCGCTCACCAGAAGCGAAGGCGCCAGGCGCAGGGCGCTGGCCGTGACGGCGTTGACAACCAGACCGGCCCGAAGAGCTGATGCGGCTACCGCCGAAGCCGAAATCCCGTCCCGCAGCTCCGCAGCGAGGAGCAAGCCGAGCCCGCGAACCTCTCGCACTGCGCCTAGAGCTGACAGTCTCTCAGCCAGATAAGCCCCGGCTGCTTCAGCGCGTTTGGGGGCGTCCACAGCCTCCATGACACCCAGCGTTGCCAAGGCCGCCGTGGTGGCCAGGGGTTGGCCTCCGAAGGTCGAGCCGTGATCGCCGACAGCGAAAGCTTTCGCTACGTCCTCTCTCGCCCAGCAAGCTCCTATGGGAACCCCGTTGCCGAGCGACTTCGCGACGGTGACCACGTCGGGGGACACACCGTACCTTTGGAAAGCGAACCACCGTCCCGTCCTGGCTAGACCGGTCTGAACCTCGTCGAGGATCAGGAGCGCTCCCGCTTCGTCGCAGATCCGCCGTACCTCACGCAGATATTCCTCGCCGGCGGGGTTGACCCCACCCTCACCTTGGACCACCTCGATGAGAACTGCGCACACGGAGGGGTCCATCGCCTTGCGAAGGTCGTCGGGGTCTTTCCACGCGACGTGGCGGAACCCTTCCGGGAGCGGCTGGAAGGCTTCGTGCTTGGAGGGCTGGCCTGTCGCGTGCAGGGTTGCCAAGGTCCGGCCGTGGAACGAACCGTAGGCGCTGAGCACCACATGGCGGCCCCGCCCTCCGTAACGCCGGGCGAGCTTGATGGCAGCCTCGTTGGCTTCCGCTCCGCTGTTGGCGAAGAAGACCTGACCCGGGCCGGCGTCTATCAGCCGGTCGAGAACCCCGGAGAGCTCACGCTGGGGCAGAGTTCCGAACAGGTTCGACACGTGCACGAGCGTGCCGGCCTGCTCGCAGACGGCTTTGGTCACCGCCGGGTGGCAGTGACCGATCGACGTGACCGCCAGGCCGCAAAGGAAGTCCAGATAGCGTCTGCCCTCCTCGTCCCACAGCTCGCTACCTGAGCCTTTGACGAAGGTCACCGCCTGAGGCGGGTAGGTTCCCATCAAGGTCATGATTCGGTCACCATCGTTCCTATCCCTTCCCTGGTAAAAATCTCCAGGAGTAGTGAGTGCGGTGTGCTGCCATCGAGGATGTGCACGTTGCCGACGCCGGCTCTGACCGCTTTCATCGCCGAACGCGCCTTCGGGATCATCCCGCCGTCGATTTCCCCGCGCTCTATCATCGAGGCGAGCTCGCCTGCGGCCACTGTAGAAAGGCGCGTGCGAGGATCGTTGCGGTCGGTTCTGATGCCGTCGACGTCGGTGAGATATACGAGCTTTACGGCCTTGACTGCGGCGGCGATCGCACCTGCGGCGGTGTCCGCGTTGATGTTGTAAGCCTGTCCGTGCTCGTCGGTCCCGATGGTCGCAACCACAGGTATCAGGTCCTCGGCCATAAGCCTGTCGAGCAGCTCCGGGCGGACAGCGCTCACCTCCCCGACGAAGCCGAACTTGGGGTCTTTGGCCTCGGCTGTTATCACCCCGGCGTCCTCACCCGACACGCCCACCGCGAGAGGACCGTGGCGGTTGATAGCAGCGACGATGTCGCGGTTCACTTTGCCGACTAGCACCATGCGTGCAATGTCGAGAGTGTCAGCGTCGGTGACGCGCAGCCCGTCGACGAACTCCGGCACCTTGCCGAGCCGGGCCATCAGCTCCCCGATCTGCGGGCCACCCCCGTGCACAACGAGGGGTCGCATGCCGACCGAGCGCATCAGGACAACGTCAGTGCAAAAGGACCGCAGAGCCTCCTCCTGGCCGGCCTCTCCGGCGACGCCCAAGGCGTTCCCGCCGTACTTGACCACGACGACCTGACCCCAAAAGCGCCGGATGTAGGGAAGGGCCTCGACGAGGATCTCCGCTTTGGCGGTGGCAGAAAGGCCGCTCACGGGTACAGGCCGATCGCCGAGAGCCCGCTGCGCTCATCTACGCCGACGGCGATGTTGGCGCACTGCACCGCCTGGCCGGCCGCGCCTTTGGTGAGGTTGTCTAAAGCGCACATCGAAATGACCCAACCCGTGCGCTCGTCGCGCCGGGCGGTCAGGTGGGCGGTGTTGGACCCGAGAGTTGCCTTGGTGGAAGGGGGACGTTCGGAGACCACGACGAACGGCTCTTGCCGGTAGAAGTCGGCAAGCACCGCGAGAGGATCGGAGTCCGATGCCGGGCGACAGTAGCAGGTGGCTAGGATCCCGCGGTTCATTGGTGCGAGGTGCGGGGTGAAAATTACCTGAGCACCGCTGGCTTGTTCGATCTCGGGTGTGTGCCTGTGATTGAGGAGGCCATAGGCCACGAAGTCCTCGTCCACCGCGTTGAAGTGCGTGTTGGGCTTGGGAGCCCGCCCTGCGCCTGAAACGCCGCTCGCGGCGTCAACGACCACCCCGAAAGGGTCGACCGACCCGGTCCTGACCAGCGGCGCCAGGGCGAGAGCCGCAGCTGTCACGTAGCAGCCTGCGGCTGCAATCAAAGACGCTCCCGCCAGCTTGTCTCGGTACAGTTCCGGGAGGCCGTAGACCGCTTCGGAAAGCAGCTCCGGGCAGGCGTGCTCGTGGTGATACCAAAGCCGGTACAGAGCCGGATCTTCGAGGCGAAAGTCGGCGGCCAAGTCGACTATGACACCCACCTTGGGGCGCAGCTGCGGCACTAGGTGTTGGGAGACTCCGTGGCCCATCGCCAAGAAGACGACGTCGAGCCCATCAGCCTTAGCGGGGTCGGGCTCGCCGAAGACGTCGTCGGGGTACGCAGCGGCGAGGCTGGGATAAAGCGACGCGACCGGTGTACCGGCCTGGCTGTCACCGCTTAACATAGCCACCTCGAAGTGAGGATGCCCGGCGAGGATCCTCAGAAGCTCGGCACCGGCGAAGCCCGACGCGCCGAACACTCCAACTGACCACCTCGAAGACATTGCAGCATTATACAGGTATCTGCATAGTCATGCGACATTTTGGTGTCTCGGTTGCCGGCTCCATAGCTGCCGCCAAATTTGCCAGGCGCGCAACGGCGCGCTGCGACCGCCTAGGCGCGCAACGGCGCGCTGCGACCGCCTAGGCGCGCAAAGGCGCGCCGAGGCGGGCGACGCCCTCGATCATCGACTCGCGCAGCTGCGAGATCTCAGCGTCGTCGAGAGTGCGGTCCGGCGCCCTGAGACGCACCCGGAAGGTCAAGCCGCGCCTTTGCCCCCCGAGCTCGGGCGAGCGGTAGACGTCTATCAGGGTCACCCCTTCCACAGCCGCCTTCGCTAGTTGCGGGTCGGAGCGCGACCCGTCTCCCAGCGGTCCATCGCCGCTAGACCAGTCGGCTCCTTGCAAGCCACCCGTGCGAAGCGTCGCGGCAACCGCCGACGCGGTGACGCCGTCTGGGACTACGAACGCCAGGTCGATGTCGGCAGCGGGGAACCTGCTCACCTCCCGCGCTCGACGATCCCGCCGGCCGGCACCGGCTAGAGCGTCCAAGGAAATTTCCAGCCAGCCGACCCTTCCGGACAGCCCGTAGGCGGCTGACACCTCCCCGGCGACTTCCCCGACAACCCCGAGGTTCACCCTCCCAGCGCTTAGGCGGGCTGCGCGCCCTGGGTGCAATCCTGCGGCGGGTTCTGCGCTTAGGGCGGGATCTTCAAGGCGCAAAGCGTCCGCGATCAACACCCACGTCCGCACGGCCGCTTCTACCGGGGCGTCCCGGCCGGCCGGGCGGGGCAAGACGATAGCCACGCCTAGGTGCTCCTCCTCGACGGGCAGCTCAGCGTCGCTTGATGGAAGGTGGAACACCCGTCCTATTTCGAACAGGGCAAGGTCGTCTGCTTGGCGGTCCGTGTTGTATCGCAAGGCGCGCAGCAGCCCGGGCAGCAGCGACGGCCGAAGCATCGACTCGCCGCTGTCGAGAGGGTTGTCGACTTGAACCGCTCCAGGACCGAGCCCCACAGCAGCGAGGTCCCCCGGAGAGATAAAAGTCGACGTCCACGCTTCGTCAAAACCCGCACCCGCGAGAACCCCCCGTAGGCGGCGCCTCTGGTCTGCCACCGCCGAGCGTGGAGGACCGGTGCGTCTGCGTGACGGAGGAAGCGTCCTTGCGATACGCCCGTAGCCGAACATTCGAGCGACCTCTTCGACCAGGTCGATCTCGCGACCGCACTCGAGACGCCACGTGGGCACGGTCACTACTGCTTCGCCCTCACCCGACGCTTCGAAGGCAAAACCGAGCGGTATGAGCAGCCGTGCCACTTCGCCGTCGGAGAGGTCCGTTCCCAAAAGAGAGTTGACACGCTCGGTGCGCAACACCACGACCGGCGCCGCAGGCGTGTGGGCCGAGTCGCGGTGCTCGCAGGTCGCCCCGAATCGCGCTCGGCTGCCCCCGTCGAGAGTGCGCAGCAGCTCTAAGAAGCGCTCCAAGGCACGACCGGCGAGCTCCGGGTCAACGCCGCGCTCGAAGCGGGTCCGGGCTTCGGAGCTGAGCCCCAGCCGCTTGCCTGTCCTGGCGATCGACGTCGGATCGAAATATGCGCATTCGAGCAGCACCCGACGCGTCGTCTCGTCGATCTCGGCGCTCGCACCGCCCATCACCCCCCCGATACCAACCGGGGAGCCTTCTGCGTCGCATATCACACAGTCCTGCGGCCCGACGGAGCGCAGGACTCCATCCAAAGTGCGGACGGTCTCCCCGTCGCGGCCTCGCCTCACCGACAGGCCACCGCCGCCCAGGCGGTCGAGGTCGTAGGCGTGGTTGGGTTGGCC
>JAJZAM010000099.1 GCA_021799445.1 Actinomycetes bacterium | reverse complement strand
CGCCTCGTCGAGCACCGCCGTTCGGAGACGCTCCGGTACTCCCAGGTCATCGTGAACGCCGGGCGAGAGGCCGGGGCCTCCGTCGAGCACCCGCACGGGCAGCTCCTCGGGATGTCGTTCGTGCCGAGAGAGCTCGTCGACGAACAGGCTGGTTTCGCGCGCTTCGAGGGGGGCTGCCTGCTCTGCGCGACTGCGGAGGCCGAGGTCTCGGCGGGACATCGCGTCGTCTCGGCCAACGACGACGTGGCGGTGCTCTGCCCCTACTGGTCGGGGGTGCCCTTCGAGATGCTGGTGCTCCCGCGGGATCATCACGCCCGGCTCTACAACTCGACCGAGGCGACACTTGCGGCGGTCGGCGTTGCCGTGCGGGACGCCGTCTCGCTCCTGCGCTCCGGCCTCGGCGACGTGCCGTACAACCTGGTCTTCCACTCGGCTCCCTACCGGGCGACAGGGCAGTACCACTGGCACGTCCACGTGCTGCCGAAGCTCACCTCCCTCGCTGGCTTCGAGCTCGGGACCGGAGTGCTCGTGAACATCGTGGCGCCGGAGGTGGCGTGCCGGGAGCTGCGGGCGGTGGTCGCGGCACGCTGAGGAACGCTCCGAGCGCCGGCCCGATCGGGAGACCGCCCTCGCTCGGGCCTTGCTGCGGGCCAGCTCGGCTCGCAGACCCTGCCCCGGAGGGCCTGGCGACCTCTCGGGTGACAGCTCACCCCGGCGGCGCGTAGATCGAGAACTCTCGGGGACCGGAGGTGTTCAGCGCGGCGGAGGGGAAGTCGATCGAGCGGACCGCCGGGCTCGGGTACCAGCGGAGAACGGTGACACCGTCCCGTCGCTCCACGAGCGTGGCGTGGTCGAGGGCGACCAGGCGCCGGGCGAAGGTGTCTGCATCGGCGAGGGGCACCGCCATGCCGAGCTCGCCGGGCGCGAGGATGACGGTCACGACGCGACGGTCCACCGGGATCGTCATCTCCGGGAGGACGATCGCCCGGAGGTCCGCCCGAGCGGCGAAGCGCCCGGCCACCGGAGCCCAGACGACGAGCTCATCTCGCGGTGAGACGCTCCGCTGAAGACGGCCAAGGAGCTTGGTGGCGCCGGGCGCCACCGGAGGGACCCACTGGGAGAAGACGTAGGGGAGCCACGTCACCGCCGTCAGGACCGTCACGAGAAAGCACGTGCCGGCTGCCAGTGGCACCGCTCGGCCCGTGGCGGCTCGTGGCCAGCGCGTGCTCCCCAAGAACATCACCGTCCCGAGCAGCACGAAGGGAAGCGCTGGCCAGACCTGGAAGGCGAGCCCAGCGCCAAGACCGAAGGCCGCGCTGGCCGCAAGTGCTGGGGGCAGGATGATCGTGAGCTCCATCCCGATTGCCCAACGGCTCACGGCACCGAGGGGCCCCGTTGGGAGAAGAAAGAGCAACACCACCGGCGCCGTTGCGGCCAGCACGGTTGCAGCGAGTCTCGGGCGCTGGACAAGTCCAGCAATGACCTGGACGGCGCTCGTCGCACCCCGGTGATGAGGCACGAGGTAGCCGAACGCACTTCCGGCATAGGTCCCGCCAGCTCCGACGAGATGAACCTGTCCGAGCACGAGGAGCAACCCGAGCCCGAGAATCAACAGTGGCAGGCCAACGTGCCACCCGCGGCGACCGAGCAGGAGCGCGGTGATCCCAAGGCCAACGACCGAGAGCAAGCCGATCAGGCCAGTCAACAGCAGGAGCGGAGACCAGAGCAGGAGGCGGCGGTTGGCATGCCTCCAGAGGTCTCGGCCAGCAAGCACCGCGAGGAGTGCCACGACTGAGGCTGGGTGAAAAGCCCAGAGTGCGGTCTCGTAGCACCAGGGGTTGAGCAGGAGCGAGACGAGCGCGAAGGCCGCGATGGTCTGACGGCGCCGGAGGGGAAGCCCTGACCCCTCGAGGACCGCAAGCGCCCATGAGAGCGTCACGGCGTTCGTCGCCACGACGGCGAAGTCCTCCACGACGAGCAGCACGAGCGGGCTCGTCGAGAGCGTCGTGAGGAGTGCGAGCGGCCACATGAGCAGCTCGAAGTCGTTGGCGACGAAGCGGATCCCAAGCGTCGTGCTCAGCGGATTCAAGTGGCCGTGGCCGATCAGCCACCAGGCCTGGTAGTAGGTCGCGAAGTCGAAGCTGAGGGCGAAGCGGTGGTACTGGACGACGTTGAGAACAATCAAAACCGCTGCCTGGGTTATCAGCAGTGGGGTGCCGATGCGCCAGACCGTCCCGTGGAGTGTCCGCTCCGCGGTCGTGAGAGTGGTAGGAGGCTCGGCGTGGCCCGAGGGCCGAGCCCACAGATTTTCAACCCTGGCCAACCGACACACCCCTCCCGAGGAGCCACGAGCGGCTGCGGCCGCTACCCGCGGAGGCACAGCTCCCCCATACCACCTCCCAGCCCGCGGCGAACCCCCCGTCCTTGCTATCGCACCGCACGGACAGACTCTGCCCTCCACGCGCCGCACACTCCATAGGTCGGAGGGCACATTGGTCTAGTGGACTGCTCGCGGCGAGAGGGGGAGCCGGTGCCCTCACGAGGCACCGGCTCCATCCCGGTCGGGATGTCCGGCCGGGGAATCTCCACGGAGCGTCCCTCGCGCCGTCCAGGCGATGACCCTGAACACTCGCGCCGCGCCGCCGCGGCACGTAGCCCTGAATGTGGCAGATCATAGTCTTCTTTGAGTCCTTCTCGGTGCGCCGTCCGACACGATATCGATTGCTGCCCTGCGAGAGTCTAATCTTGCCAGATGGGAAGGATAGCAACGCCCCACAGGGGGGCGTATTGACTCTTAGTACGACAATCCCGGTGCCATTATAGACCACGAGCGCATGGTCATGGTCCTGAACCGCATGGATAAACTCCTGAGTCACCTCAGGGTCGACGGATGGGTCCAGATTCGGTGCAAGGACCAGAAATACTGTAGCCACAGGAAGCGGAAATAGAGCCTCGGGAGATTGAAGAACATAAAGATAGGGTCGCTCAGCGAAGCGTCCAGCTATCGTTGCGCTCACAATGACCTCGTCACCAGGACGGAACTGGTGGCTGAGGATCGCCAACTCCGCTGCCGTCTTGTGG
Source organism: Actinomycetes bacterium (assembly GCA_021799445.1). Taxonomy (GTDB): domain Bacteria; phylum Actinomycetota; class Acidimicrobiia; order Acidimicrobiales; family Palsa-688; genus JAJZAM01. Next base: position 5,421 of record JAJZAM010000099.1, on the reverse strand, counting down.
GGGACGCTAAGGAAACGACCTGGGATCAGTGGGGCAACGTAGAAGTCGGTTAGCACGAGCAGCAAGAGCGAAACTGCTGGAAGGAAGTGGCTGAGCCTGGCTGTAGCAAGTCGTTGTCGGCACTCCTGCTTCGAGATATCACTAGCCCTCACCACATACGTTAGGGTTCCAACGAGAATCAAGGGAATAGCCGGCCAGATCTGAAACGCCATTGTCACTTGTAGGTGAAAGAGTGGTGAGGCTGCTATCGCGGCAGGCGTCATAGTAACAACAGCCATGGGGAGTGCCCACCGATTGACCACCCCGACAACGCCGAGCGGGAGAAGGAGCACGATCGCTGGAGCCACACTCATCCTGAGCACTCGAGCAACTCGCTCAGGATGAGTAAGTAATGCACGTGCCACAGACTCGACGCCCCCGGATTCAGCACTGTGCCCGAGATAACCGTAGAGCTGGGCGTTGGAGAGGCCGCTGTGCAGCATGCCCAGCATAGTTAGGGATACGATCCCTAGCAGACCTAGGACTATCAATACCAAACCGGTGCGCCTCGACCCGCGATTGAGCGAGGCAGATACACCCAAGGCGAGCGATGTTAGAAAGCCGGTGAGCCCGCAGAGCAGAAGAAGTGGAACCAGGTAACTCAGCTTCTTAGCTTGCCCACCCCACAAACGAAACGCTATGCAGACTGCGAGCAATGAGACGGGAGCCTCTATATGAACATCCCAGAGCGCTGTCTCGTAACACCACGGGTCACCGATCACCATGATGAGAGCCACAACTTGTGGGTATACTGACCGTCGACTGCCGGGCCCGGTGCCGCGTAGCTCAACCGCTCTTACCCACTGTATGACTGTATAGTTCGTGAGCACAACCAAGACATCCTGGGCGAATAAAAGTGCCAAGGCTGAGGGCCAGAGTGTCCACACAACTGCGGCAGGCCAGACCAGCAACTGCCCGTAATTCCTGATGAAGGTGACGCCAAGCACACTACTGAATGGATTCAGCGCTCCCTGCCGAATTAGCCACATGGCCTGGTTGTAGACTGCGAAGTCAAAGGTCAGATTATACGTAGAGAACTGGTAGCAACTTAGCCATAATAGAAACACCAACTGCATCCCCAAGCCGGCTAATGCCCACGGTCTCGGGGCTCCTTCGCTCCAGGAGGCCATCCGGCCTCGAAGGCCAGATGGCTTGTGGCGAAAGGGTGTCGCTTCGCTCAGGGCCACGGAGCTCATCGGACCGAGCCCCTCGCCCAGCTGGTGCGAGGCACATGGAGGGCTCCCTCAGCCGTCGGATGAGGCGTCAGGGATAGCGGCCCGCCATCTCGGTGGCGTCGTGGGAATATTCCTGGTCCGGCCAATGCGGCGGCGTGCCGAGCAAGCGCAGGCCACCACCGCTTAGATCGTGCCTCACGAAACGAGGAGACGCCCAGTAGTCGTCGCCTGTCCGCCACGGACGCTGGCGTCGTCATCGCCTCGGGATGCCGATGCTGAGTACCCAGATCCCCCCTCCCAGACGGCTGAGGTGTGTCGAAACGCCGGCGTGACCCGCGAACCACGCTGCGTCCGCACCGGGATGCGCGAGCTCGCCAATGCGGAACACGACCGAGCGGACGTCCATCTGCCGGAGGAAGCCCGGGAGTGCTCGGGCGGCGGCAACCTCTCCAGGGGTGCGGAGCCGGGGATTGGTTAGCTGCATGAGGGTGACGTAGAGGAGCACCGTGGACCGATCCACCCGCTCGGTCGTGACGAACGGCAACCTGCTCACGTACCCCTCCGGCGTCGGCAGGCCAACTTCGGCGTCGGCGTACATGTACCAGTAGCCATGCTGTGGCTCCGCCTGGGACTGCGCCCAGTCAGCGGTCCAGGGGACCTGGGCCGGCACGAAAAGCACTGCGCCTCCGTGCCGTCTGACCAGGGAGACAAGTCCTACACCCACTGGTCGCTCGGAGGGGAACGGGTAGGGGAGGGAGAGGGCGACGAGCGCGAGACCCGCCCCGCTGAGAGCCAGGAGACCCGCCCGTCGTGGTCGCCGAGGGCGCGCGCCCGTTCGGACGGCTTCGGTCCGACGCACACGGGACTGGTTCACGACGAGCTCCGTGGCCACCCCGACGACGAGAGAGGAGAACACTGCGACCAGCACCGTCAGGCGCTCCGGGAGCGTGTCGGCGAAGCCCGGAAGGTGAGCGAGGAGGACGAACGGGAGCGGTACCGGGAACGAATACCCATCGAGGTGGAGGTGTGTCCCGAGCGAGAGCAGGGCGAAGATCGCCATGCCAACGACGCAGAGCCGGACGAGGCCTCGTCGCTCGTGCGGGATCTGCTCTCGCCAGCCGAGCAGCACGACGAAGGCGGCGAGCGCGAAGAAGCCAGGAAAGGCGTACGGCGCGAGCAGCTTCTGCTGGTCCCCGAGAAAGCGGAACGCGCCCGCCGGAGGCGGCACGAAGAAGCCCATGAGGTCGACCACCCACGGGGAGTTCGAGGGGGTAACGGCCGCGGACCCAACGGCGAGGGGCCCGACCACAAGCGCATCGAGGAACGGTGTCACCAGGCCGAGGGTGACGACACCGGCGAGGAGCCACCCCCACCAGCGCTCAACGATCGACGCCACGGCACGACCTCTCGTTGCCGGGTGGAACAGCGCCACGACGATGCCTACGACTACTGCGTAGAGGGCGTAGTCGGGTGCGTCGTAGGCAGCGAGGGCGACGACGGCACCGAGGAGCACGAACCGCCAGGGGGACGGCCGTGGGCGCTCGAGGATCCCCCAGAGCACCGCCAAGGCGAGCGGGATGGGGTAGGCACCCACCATGTGCAGGTGTGCAAGGAGCTCGTGCGTGAGGTAGGGCCCGGTCTCGAACGCGAGCCCGGCCGTGGCCGCCGCGAGGCGGCCAACGCCGACCTTCCGGGCGAGGAGGTACATCGCTGCACCGTCGGCGGCAAGCGTGAGGAGCAGCGCGACGTTGTAGGCACCTGCGAGGCCGAGCACTGGCACGAGGACCGCAGCGACGATCGAGGAAGGCAGCGCCAGCGTCATCCAGGCGAGGTTCGCCCCCACCGGGTAGAGCAGCTGGTGGGTGAAGTAGAGGCCGTGGTGGCCATCCAACCAGCCGCGGACCCAGACGACGTTCCAGACGTTCTGCCCCGGGTCCGACCCGGTCCCGATCAGCTGCATACCGAGGTGGAGCGATGCAGGAAGGCTGACGACGAGCGCGACGGCCAGCGCAGCCATGACGACGCCAACGCCCACGAGCGCCGTCGAGGCCCTGTCGTGCCGATCGTCGGCAGCGGAGGCCGTGCTCTCGGCACCGGTCGGCCCTCGCAGCGCGGTCGACGAGCCCGCGAGTGTCGCTGTCGAGGGACCGGACGGCACCCTCGAAGCCTGGTCGAGCGCTCAAACGCCGTCAATGGGTCGCGCTGCCCATCGTCGGGAGCACGTGGCACCGCAGGGCCCGTGGACAACTGGCCCGTGACCGGCGAGACTTCCCGGGTGGAGTGGTCCCACCTCGGCCGTTCGGGTTCTCCATCCCCCGAGGCCCATTCGAGCGCCGTCGAGAAGCGGCCGAGCCGGCTCCGCCGGCCCGAGATCGTGGGCCTGGTGGGCGCGGCCTCGATGGCGACGGGCGGCTCCCTCGCTCGCTCGCCGTTCGTGCTCGAGCGCGCGGGGGCGTGGTTCTTCGGGTCAGCTACGGTGTCGCCGCGAGAGGGGTTCGAGCCGCTCGGGGTGGCGCTGAGCGCAGCCGGGTTCGTGCTGCTGTCGCTCGCGTGGTTCGACCTCCTGGCCCGCCTCCGACGCAGCCCCGGCCGGAGGCCAGTCGACCTCCTCCCGCTCGCAGCTGCCTGGGTGCTCCCGTTCCTCGTCGTGGCGCCCCAGCTCTCCCACGACCCCTACCTCTACGCCGCTCAGGGCCAACTCCTCGTCACCGGCCACAATCCGACCCAGGTCGGTGTGGCGGCCCTTCCCGCCGCGCCCTATCGCCGCCTGGTCGACCCGGTCTGGTTGCGCACACCCTCTCCCTACGGGCCTCTCTTCACCTGGCTCGAAGGGCTCGCCGTCGTGCTCGCTGCGCATCGGGTGCTCTGGACGGTCGTCCTGCTCCGCCTCGAGGCGCTCGCAGGGGTAGCCCTCGGTGCGATCTCGCTCCCGAGCATCGCCCGCTCGTGCGGCAGGGACGCAGCCAGCGCCGTCGCGCTCGGTGGTCTCAGCCCGCTCGTCGTCCTCTACCTCCTCTCACCCGCCCACAACGACGCCCTGATGGCTGGCCTCGTGTTGGCTGCGGTGGCACTCGCCAGCCGGGGGCAGCACCTCGCGGCCGTCATCGTCGCCGGCCTCGCCGCGGCGATCAAGGTGCCGGCCCTCGGTACGACGCTCTTTCTCGGCTGGACCTGGCCGATCGCCCCAGCGCCACGGCTGCGGCGCGCCGGGGCGGCGCTCGGGAGCCTCGGGATCGGTCTTGCCGTGCTCGAGGTCGCCTCCCTCGCAACGGGGCTCGGTTGGCACTGGGTGAGCGCGCTCTCGGTCACCGTCAAGGGCTGGAACTTCCTCGACCCGGTCGACTCGCTCGTCACACTCCTGCGCGGCGCGGGCCAGGTCCTTGGTGCCCAAATGCCCTTTGCGACCGCCTTCGGGGAGGTGAGCGTCGTCGTGGCGACCACTGGGGCCGTCGCCTGCGCCTGGCTCCTCGTCAGGTCCGATCGGCTCGGGCTCCCCGCAGCACTCGGTGGCTCGCTCCTCGTCGCCGCACTCGCCGCGCCTGCGCTGCATGTCTGGTACCTGAGTTGGGGCATCATGCTCCTCGCCGGGTCGGTCGGCTCCCGTGGTAGCTTCTGGCTCGCCTGGTTCGCCACGGTCGCCACCTTGTTCGGGCTCCCCATTCCGCGTACCGCCGAGGCGTCAGCCCTCCTCGCCGCCGCGATCGCCGTCGCGACCGTGACGGTCCTCGCTCAGAGGCGATACACCGAGCACCGCCGGGGCAGACCGGCCCCCGAGCCCGCCCCGCTCAGTCCCCCGGCGTGAGCCACACCACCCCGAGCGGCGGCAGCGTGACCTCGGCCGAGCTGTCGAGCCCGTGCCAGGCCGGCCCATCCGCGACGACCCCCCCGAGGTTCCCGACCCCCGAGCCGCCGTAGGCGGTGGCATCGGTGTTCACCACCTCCCGCCAGGGACCGGCGAGGGGCAGGCCCACCTGGTAGCCCACCCGGGGCACCGGGGAGAGGTTCGCCATGCACGCGACGACCTCGCCAGCCGCCCCGAAGCGCAGGAAGCACGCCACGTTCGCGTCCGCGTCCGAGGCGTCGATCCAGCGGAAGCCCTCGGGTGCGAAGTCCACCTGCCACAGCGCCGGCAGGGCCGCCGAGACCCGGTTCAGGTCCCCGACGAGCCGGGAGATCCCGGCGTGGGCCGGGTCGTCGAGGCGGGGCC
>JAJZAM010000098.1 GCA_021799445.1 Actinomycetes bacterium | reverse complement strand
GCTCCGCGCCGCTGCTTGCTGCCGAGCTCACCGCTCGCGGTCACAGGGCACTCGTCGGAACCGTCATAAGCGCCAGGAGCGTCGTGCAGGGTTCGGCGCGCAGAGCGGCTCTCGCGTCACTCGGAGCGGTCGCAGTAGACACCGAGACGGCCTGGCTGCTGGGCAACGGGTGGGGGCTCCCGTCGGCTGCGGTCAGGGTGATCGTAGACACCCCCGGAAGGGAGCTGCGTTCCCTGGCTACTGTCACGGGGGGGATCAAGGCGCTTGGCGTGCTTAGCCGGGCGGCGTCGGTAGTCGCCGAGTGGGCTGACACCGTAGACGACCGTGAGATCGTTCTTGCCAGCCCCCGATCTTTCTGTGCCGGCGTCGAGCGGGCGATCGAGACCGTCAACAGAGCGATCGACAAGTTCGGCGCTCCTGTCTACGTCCGCCGTCACATAGTCCACAACCGCCACGTGGTAGCCGACCTGGAGGCTCGCGGGGCTGTCTTCGTGAGTGAGCTCGACGAGGTGCCCGACGACGCCACCGTCGTTTTCTCCGCGCACGGCGTCGCCCCGGCGGTCCGCCACCGCGCCGCCGAGCGGGGCCTGCGAGTAGTGGACGCCACCTGCCCCCTGGTCTCCAAAGTCCATCACGAGGTCCGCCGGTTCGCCTCCCGGTCGATGCAGGTGGTGCTTATAGGTCACGCCGGGCACGACGAGACCGAAGGGACTCTCGGGGAAGCAGCGAACATCTCGCTCGTGGAGAATCCCGCTGACGTCGCCCACCTCGCCGTGAGCGACCCCGAACGACTCGCTTATGTCACCCAAACCACTCTGTCCCCTGATGACGTCGCTTCGGTGGTAGAAGAGCTCACGCGCCTCTACCCCGGGGTGGTGGGCCCAGGGTCAGCTGATGTTTGCTACGCAACTCAGAACCGCCAAGATGCAGTGCGTATGATCGCACCTAGATGCGCCGTGGTGATCGTCGTCGGCTCGCCCACTTCCTCCAACGCCAACAGGCTCGTCGAAGTGGCCCGGCGGAGCGGATCTAAAGCTGTCCTGGTCGAAGACGAACGCGACCTTCGCTTCGAGCACGTTCGAGGGGCTTCGGTGCTCGGGGTGACAGCAGCTGCTTCGACACCACCGCACGTGGTTGACGCTGTCGTCGACGCTCTAAGCGCGTTCGGCCCGACCAATATCACCGAGGTTTCAACAGTCGCCGAGAACGCTTCGTTCTCTCTCCCCGTGGAGGTCAGATAGATGGGAGTACCCCTACGTCAAAGCCTGAAGATAGGCGCCTACCTGGCTCGCCAGAAGCTCGCCGGGAGGGATAAGTTCCCTTTGATCGTCGAGCTCGAGCCCCTCTTCGCTTGCAACTTGTCCTGCAACGGGTGCGGCAAGATCCAGTACCCGACGGAGATCCTGCGTAAGCGCCTGTCGGTCGACGCTGCGGTCGCCGCCATCGAGGAGTCCGGTGCGCCGATGGTGTCGATAGCCGGAGGCGAGCCGCTGCTGCACCCCGAGATCGACAAGATGACCCAGGCCCTGCTCGACCGGGGCCGTTACGTCTACCTGTGCACGAACGCTCTGCTCCTAGAGCGAAAACTCGACCGTTTCAGCCCGCACGACCGTTTCAGCTGGGTCGTGCACGTCGACGGTTTGAGAGAGCGTCACGACGAGTCGGTTAGCAGGGAAGGGACCTTCGACAAGGCGGTAGCCGCCATAGCCTCGGCTAAGAAGCGCGGGTTTAAGGTTACGACCAACACGACTTTCTTCTCGACCGACTCCCCTAAGACCGTCCGAGAGGTCCTCGACTTCTTAAACGACGACCTCGGGGTGGATCAGATGATGATCTCACCCGGCTACGCGTACGAGAAAGCCCCCGACCAGGTCCACTTCTTGAGCACTCGTACGTCCCAGGAGATCTTCGCCGAGGCCTTCAGCGAAGGGCGACGAAAGAAGTGGCGTCTCAACCACAGCCCACTTTTCCTGGACTTCCTGGAGGGCAAAGTGGATTTCCAATGCACCCCGTGGGGCATCCCGAGCTACTCGGTCTTCGGTTGGCAACGTCCTTGCTACTTGATGGCGGACGGCTACACCGAAACCTACAAGGAACTGGTGGAAACCACCGACTGGGAGCGCTACGGCAGGGGACGCGACCCGCGGTGCGCTAACTGCATGGCTCACTGCGGTTACGAGCCGAGCGCGGTCCTGGCGACGACCAGGTCACTGCGCCAGTCGATCCGGGCAGCGGTGGGCTCCTGATGGGCTTCGACCTGGCGGGCCTTGTCAACGCCCGGGCGGGTGAAGGTGCACAGCTGTGGGCGCGCTATTTGAACCCGCAGACCGCAAGGGTCCTTCACTCGGTGGGACTCGACCGCCAGTGGGTCAGGGCGCAAGGCCCCTACCTTTGGGACGAACACGGCGAGCGCTACCTCGACTGGCTGGCCGGGTTCGGCGTGTTCGGCTTGGGACGCAACCATCCCGTGGTCGCCCGGGCGTTGCACCAAGTCCTCGAAGCCGACCTCGCTGACATGGTCAAGATGGACACACCGCTGCTGGCCGGGCTTCTCGGCGAAGCGCTGGTAGCGCGGGTGCCTCACCTAGACAGGGTTTACCTGTGCAACAGCGGGACCGAGGCGGTCGAAGCAGCTCTGAAGTTCGCGCGCTGTTACACCGGCCGGCCTCGTGTCCTTTACTGCGGGCACGCCTACCATGGTTTGACCGCGGGAGCCCTGTCGGTCAACGGCGGGAAGTCCTTCAAAGCCGGCTTCGGTCCGCTCCTGCCCGCCACCGAGGTTCCTTTCGGTGACGTTTCGGCCTTGGAAAAGGCTGTCGCCAGGGGGGACGTCGCCGCGCTCATCGTCGAGCCCGTCCAGGGCAAAGGGGTCCAGGTCGCGCCGCCCGGCTATCTTGCGGCCGCGGCCGGGGTACTGCACGCTAATGGGGCGCTGCTCATATGCGACGAGGTTCAGGCGGGAATGGGACGAACCGGGCGCATGTTCAGCTTCGAGCACGACGCTGTCGAACCTGACGTAGTCACGGTAGCCAAGACGCTGTCTGGGGGTTACGTACCCGTTGCGGCGACGATGACGCGCGAAGCCGTCTTCGGTGCCGTCTACTCGTCGATGACCCGGGTCCTGGTACACGACACTACCTACAGCCACAACAACTTGGCTGCGGCTGCCGGCCTCGCTGCGCTCAGCGTCATCGACGATGAAGGGCTGCTAGCCAACGCTGCCGCTCGCGGGGATGAGCTGCGCTGCTCGCTTGAGCGCAGCGCAGCCCGCTTCGACTTCATCAAAGACGTGCGGGGACGCGGCCTGATGGTAGGGATCGAGTTTGGCCCTCCGGGATCGTTACGCCTCAAAGGCCGTTACAGCTCTCTCAGTGCTATACGCAAGGGTCTGTTCACGCAGATGGTCGTCTGCAGGCTTTTCAGCGAGCACCGGATACTCACCCAGACCGCCGCCGACCACATGGACGTCCTGAAGCTGCTCCCGCCTCTGGCGACGACGTCGGAGGACATCGGATGGTTCATGTCCGGCTTCGACGCTGTGATGAGTGAGATACAGGCGAGCAGCCGGCCCGTCTGGCAGTTCGCGAGAGGTCTCGCCTCGAGGTCGTTGGCGAGGAACGCGCCAGGATAGGAGCCCGACTGGCGGGGGTGTCCTGCGTGCTTGGGCAGAAACAGGTGGTAGACGCCCGGATAGACCTACAATGGAGAAGGTAACATTTGGACTGCACGAAAATGCACGTCCCTAGGAGAGGAATCAAGCTGGCTCAAGGAAAAGAAGACGCTATCGTGCTGGAAGGCACGGTGAGCGAGGCCCTGAAGAACGCCATGTTCAAGGTTGAGTTGACCAACGGCCATGAGGTTCTGGCCCACAACTCGGGGAAGATGAGAATGAACCGGATCAGGGTCCTCCCCGGTGACAAGGTCCAGGTCGAGATCAGCCCGTACGATCTCACCCGAGGGCGTATCACCTACCGTTACCGCTAATCCTCCTCGGACTCCGTAGCCAAGATCCCGTTCGCCGCCGCCAGAGCGGTCGCGGCTTTGACGGCCTCTTCGTAAACCGCGCTCAGATGTCCCAAGCAAACTGCGGGGTCTACTCCTATGGGAGGAGGGCCGAGGGAGCGAACCACCACCGCCGGGTCGTTCGCCGGTCGGATACGCCTTATCTCCTCGGGAGCCTGGTAGGCGGCCCCCCAGAACCTGAGCTCCGCCTGGCGGCGGGCTGCGGCTGGCCGGCGACGCTTGCTCACGCTGCGAACTCCTCGCCGTCTGGGGCTGCCAGCGGCTCCTCTTCCACCAGGTCCTCCTCGCGCAATCCTAAAGCCACTCTCAACTGCTCCGCTTCTAGGTCGCCGAGGCTGCTCCTCGCCGGCAGGACCATCCCTGCGATGCGGCGTTTGCCGGCGACGATCTCTTCTACCCTCTCGTCGACCGTCCCCGGACAAACCAGACGGTGGCACATGACCGTCCCCAGCTGACCGATGCGCCAAGCACGGTCGCGGGCTTGGTCCTCGACCGCAGGGTTCCACCACCTGTCGTAGAGCACGACGTGACGGGCGGCGGTCAGGTTGAGGCCCGACCCGCCGGCTTTGATGGAAAGCACCAGGGCTCCCGGGCCCGACCCGGACTGGAAGCGTGATACCAGCTCGTCCCGGGCCGAGCGCGACAGACCCCCGTGGTAGCAGCCGACGTCGAGCCCGCTGCGCCGGCTCAGATGACCGGCGAGGATCTCGCCCCAGCGTGCGAAGTGGGTGAAGATCAACAGCCGCTCGCCGCCAGCTATGACGTCGTCGAAAATCTCCTCCAGGCGTGTGAGCTTCCCCGAGCGACCGTCGAGAACGCCGAGCTCGTCCCTCTCGCCGAGATAGGCCGCCGGGTGGTCGCATATCTGCTTGAGAGCTGTTATCGCAGCCAGCACCTGGCCTTTACGCTTGTTGGCGTCGTCTTCTAAGTCACCTTGAACGAGGCGGTCGACCACAGCCTGGTACAACCCGATCTGCTCGGCGGTCATCGCGCAATGATCGAGTCGGTCCACCTTGTCGGGGAGCTCGGCGGCTATTTCCGGTTCGTTCTTCGTACGGCGGAAGATCAGCAGGCCGTTCAAAGCGCGCAACGCCGACTCCTGTGCGCTCCTGCTCGAAGCTTGCGCCCCGTCATCGCCAGATCCGCTCGGCGCCGACCGTGACAGGCTCTCGATGAAAGCCGAGCGACCGCCGACGAGACCAGGATTCGTCCAGTCGAGGATCGCCCACAAGTCGCCGAGACCGTTCTCTACGGGCGTGCCGGTGAGAGCCAGCTTGTTGTGGGCGCGAAGCCGTCTCAGTTCGCGCGCGGTCTCGTTGGTGTGGTTCTTGATCACCTGCGCCTCGTCGACTACGACCCTCCGCCACTGGATCGCCGACAGGGCCTCGATGTCTCGGACTGCGGTGGCGTAGGTGGTTAGCACGACGTCGTGGGTGTTCGCCAGTCTGGCTATTGCCTCTCCTTCAGCTCGGCGAGGCCCGTGGTGCAGGGCGACTTTCAGTCTCGGCGTGAAGCGCCGCGCCTCGGCGTGCCAGTTCCCGAGGACCGCCGGCGGGCATACAACCAGCGACGGGCCGTGACCGACGTCGGAGATCATGTGGGCGAGGACGGTGGGGGTCTTACCTAGCCCCATGTCCATGGCGAGGCATCCCCCAAGCCCGGCCCTGTCCAAGAACCCGAGCCATCCGCCGGCCTCGGCTTGGTAGCTGCGCAACTGGCCGGCGAAGCCGTCCGGGGTGTCTATGGGACTCGGCGGATGGGTGGTGGCGCCTCGCAGCAGCTCCGCCGCCCAGCCGGTGCCGTCGACACGGACGGGGCCCGCAAGGCTTATGCCTTCGATCCCAACCGCGTGGCGGATCATCTCAGCCCCTGACATCTGGGTGATCGACGCCCGCTCAGCGAGCGCAGCGCTCGCAGCGGCAAGGTCCTCCCGGTCGAGGTGCACCCAACGGCCCCGAACCTTGACAAGCGGGGACGCTTCTTTCGCCAGGCGTGCGATCTCAGCGGCGGTGAGCTCCAAGTCACCGAACAGCACGCTCCAGCGGACATTGGCCAGCTGGCTGATGCCCACCTGTGACTGGCCGTCGAGCGCCTCGGCGAAGAGTCGCAGCTGGGGGTTCGGTCGACGCTTGGACACGAGCGGTAACATCACCTCGAAACCGGCGTCCAGCAAAGCAGGACCGGTCTTGAACATGAGGTCCGCCGCCTCTTCGGTGTCGAGGAGCACCTGGCCCCTGCGTGTAGTCGGACGTTTCAGGGCGGGAACGAGGCGTTCCAGGCGCCGCATCTGGGCCTCCAGCTGATGCGCCTTAGCGCCCGAGGATATGACCATCGCCGGCTCCACGGCCATCGGCCGCTTGTCGACTCCTGTAGCCTCGACGGTGAGCATCCAGCCGCCGTCCTCCGCAGGGGGGTCGAGGCGAACGACGAGGCCGACTCTCACTCCGGTGGTTACCGCAGAAGCCCAGCGCTTGAGGTCCTCGATGCTACGAGACGCCGGGTCCGGTTCCGCAGCAAAGGGCTTCCCGTCGAGACCGTAGAGGAACGCTTCGCCCACCTCCGGGCGGGTAGACGCCACCGGGGACGCTGCGGGGCTTTCAAGACGGGAGGCCCCGGCTCGAGCGACGGCGTCCACGACGGCGGACAGGACCGACCTTGTGAGAGCGTCCGGGGCCGTAGCGGGCTGCAGCGCGCTCAAAGCTCCAGGCATTCGCGTCACAAGGTCGTGGAGCCTCTCGCGTGAGACCAACGCAGGGAACCACCGGACCCTGAAACGACCAGGTCCCGGCCTTGACGGCGCCTGGGGCTGCGAGGTCGCTCGCAGCAGTGGCACCACATGACCTTTAGCGACGAGCTCGGTACCCCAGACGGCGACTTCGCCAAGCCATCTCAGGCTCGGCCCGACGTCGTCTCCTCCCCTGCCTGTGGCTATACCCACCAGCCATCCCAGTGTCTGTGCCAGCGACGCGGAACGAGCGACAGTGTCAGCCACGAAGGTGTGGGCAAGCGACGCATGCGCTTCCCATGGGATGGTCGAACCTTCGGCTGCTTCCAGCAAGCGGTCCAACTCCTCCGCCCCGCACTGGCACCCCGGTCCGCCTGCCCAGACGACTACGCGGCCCTCCCCCCACGACACTTGCAGCTTGGGCACTCCCATCTCCAAAACCGGCTCGGCAAGAGCCGGCTCGGAGGGCTTGTCAGGTCGTAGCTCCTCGGCTGGGGCGGACGTGGGCTGGGAGGATTGACCTGTGACGGGTTGTCCCCCGGGGGACTGGCCGACCGACGCGGGAGGGACGATAGGGTCGCCACCGGCCCGCGCTAGCGCCTCCGCTAGGCGCGACCGCTCGGAGTTGAGGTCAGCGAGGACCATCACCCTCAGGTCCCCGTCGAGGGTAGAAGCGCTCTCGATGGCCGAGTCAGTCTCGTGGATGAGCCGCCGCAGCGTTGCTATCCACGACAGGTGCTCCCTGGCCAGCAGATCCACGTCCTGCTGAGATGCCCATCCTCCGGCCTCGGCCAGCACCGCTGCCTCTAAGGTGATCTGCTCCAGCGTCTTGTCTCCACTCTCGTATCTACGACAACCAGCCCGTAGTGTTCGCCGCCTCGGACGTCATCCATGCGACCGCTTCTCCCCTCGAGAAGTCTGCGGCGACAAGGCCGTACCAGCACGTCTCGGGCTTACGACCGCGGTTTCGGGTTGCTCTGCGTGTGCGCTCCCTTCCGCTGAGATCATAATAGCGTGTCTTAACCGTCTAGGAACCTCTATCCTCGGGGCGATGAGCATGATCTTAAAGCCCGGCACCTCTTGGTGGGAGACCTACGCCCGCTGTGTTTCGGTCGCCCCCGAAGCTTTTGACTCCGACCGGCTCCGGAACTTGACCCGGGGGGAGTGGAGGCGCGTCGGCGTGCCCGGCGACCACGTCAACCCCGTGGACGGAACACCCATCCCCGGTCCTCCGCGGGTGGACTACGCCGAGGCGGTCGAAGCTGTAGCTCACGCCGGCAAAGAGCACCTCGAATGGTCCAAGACGGACCTCGACGAACGCCGGGCTCGTGTCACGGTCGCCGTGGATGCCATGACAGAGCATCGTGATCTTCTGGCGTTGCTGCTGGTCTGGGAGATTGGCAAACCGTGGCGCCTGGCATGCGCTGACGTCGACCGGTGCTTGGACGGTGTGCGCTGGTATGTCGGGGAGATCGAACGTCAGCTGGCGGTTGGGACGGCCGACGAGAGGCACCCTCTGCCCGGCGCGGTCTCGAACATAGCCAGCTGGAACTATCCGATGAGCGTCCAGGTTCACGCCGAGCTGGTGCAGCTCCTCGCCGGTAACGCCGTCGTAGCCAAGACGCCCAGTCAAGGCGGTTTTCACACCCTGACCCTGGCCCACGCCCTGATGAAGCGGGCGGGCCTCCCCGTGACTCTACTGTCGGGTGTCGGAAGCCAGCTCGGGGAGGTGTTGATCAGAGGGGAGGGCATCGCGGCACTGGCGTTCGTGGGAGGACGGGCGAAC
>JAJZAM010000097.1 GCA_021799445.1 Actinomycetes bacterium | reverse complement strand
CTTGGCGTGTGGCGGAGTCGACCGATAGGCTGCGAGGGGAGTTCGTTGAACGTGCCTACGACGACGGCGGCTGGACCGTAGCCGAAGTCCCAGGGCACTGGCGCGCCGCTGCGGGCCTCGAAAGCTCGAACGGACCCGTCCTTTACCGTAAGCGTTTCGATTTAGCAAGCCACGACGCTTTAGGGGAGAACGGGAAGCCTTTGCGGCGCTTCGTCATCTTCGACGGCATCTTCTATCAGGCCAGCGCCTGGCTCGACGGGGAGTACCTGGGTGACACGGAAGGCTACTTCTACCCGAGCGCGTTCGAGGTCACGGACCTGCTCGGCTCGAATGACGGGGAGCACGTGCTCGCGCTGGAAGTGAGTTGTCCGCCGCCCGCCGACCGGCGGTCGAAGCGCACCCTCACCGGCGTGTTCCAGCATTCGTCTTACATCGACCCTGCGTGGAACCCTGGCGGAATCTGGTCGGCGGTGCACCTTGAGGGGTGCGGGTCGGTGCGCATCGTGTACCTCAAAGTGCTCTGCCAGGAGGCGAACCCCGACCGGGCCGTCCTAGCACTTGAGGTCGAACTGGACACTCGGAGCCCTTCTCCGGCGAGTTTGCGCACGACCGTTGCCAAGGTCGGCGTCGACGGCTCCGCCCAGGTCGTGCTGGTCAGGGAGACAGATCACAGGCTTTCGGCCGGTTCGAACCGCCTGCGTTGGAGTGTCGGCGTCGACAGCCCGGACCTGTGGTGGCCTCGGGGTCTCGGGGATCAGCCTTTGTACCAGGTGACAGTCGAAGTGAGCACCCCGGCGGACTCGGATCCAAGCGACAGGCGCCAGTTGGTGACAGGGCTCCGCCAGGTGCGGGTTCGTAACTTCGTCGCTTCGGTCAACGGCGAGAGGATGTTCCTCAAGGGTGTCAACTGCGCTCCTACCAGGCGCGACCTGGCTAACGCTACGGCGAGTGAGATCGCCCGGGACGTCTCGCTGGCAGCCCAGGCCGGCTTCGACCTGATGCGCTTGGACGGCCACATCGCGCGCCCGGAGCTCTACGCCGAGGCGGACCGCTGCGGAATGCTCATCTGGCAGGACCTTCCGCTGAAATGGGGATACTCGGGGGTCCGCCGCAGCGCCCCAGCAGAGGCGCGCAAGGCGGTGCGTCTCCTAGGCCATCATCCCTCGGTAGCGATGTGGTGCGCCCACGACGAACCACTCCGGGAGGACCCTGGGGAGGCGGGCCACGCCAAACGAACGTCGCCGCTGCGTTCGGCGGTCGCTGCAGCGAAGCCGGACTGGGAGGCCAACCTCCTCGACCGCTCCACCCGACGGGCTTTACGAAGCGAAGACCCGACACGAGCCGCCCTGTGGCGCTCCGGGGTGCTGCCGCACCCTGGCGGCGCCACCGACAGTCACCTCTACTTCGGCTGGTACTACGGGGAAGCCTCCGGGCTTGCGTCTTTCGTCTCCCGCCTCCCCAACGCCGGGCGCTTCGTTGGAGCGTTCGGTGCTGCGTCGGTCCCTGACAGCGCTGATTTCATGGAACCCCGAGCCTGGCCGAACCTCGACTGGGAGCACCTCTCGGCGCATCACGGGCTGGACTGGGAGACCTTCGAAGCCAGAGTCCCACCGTCGCAGTACGACACGTTCGAGGAGTGGCGGGCGGCCAGCCAGAGGCTGCAAGCGAACCTCGTTCGCTACCAGGTGGAAGCTCTACGCCGGCTGAAATACAGGCCGACGGGAGGCTTCTGCGTTTCGATGCTGGCAGACGCACAACCCGCCGTGTCGTTCGCTTTGGTGGACCATGACCGTCTACCCAAGCGCGCCTACCGGGCGCTTAGAGCGGCGTGCGCCCCGGTGATCGTGACAGCGGACCATCTGACCCCTACTTACCGGCCCGGGGAACGGGTCCGCTTTGCGGTCCACGCCGTCAGCGACCTGCGGGCTCCGGTCGAGCATGCTGCGCTAGAGGTGGTGGTGCGCTACCCGGGCGGCGAGCGCCGCTGGAGTTACCAGGGCAGCGTCGCGCCTGACTCCTGCGTGTTCGTCGGCAAGCCTTCGTTCGAACTGCCCGCCAACGTCCCGCCGGGGAGGATGGTCGTCGAGTTGGCGCTCGGGTGGTCCGGCGGGCGAGCTTCCAACAGGTACGCGTCGGAGGTCATGGCTTGACTGGAAGCGCTCGACCGGAAGTGCCCGACTGGAAGTGGAGGCCGCTCGCGCCGATGATTGATGCCAGATGAATCGAGAGGAGGCTTCCCGCAGCGGCGACGAGCGCCAGCCGACGAGCCGGCGGTCCTTGCGTTTCTTGTCGAGCGAATGGTTTGACAGGGTTCTAGAAGCATCCCCTGCGTGGGCGCCGCCTCCGGAGGGATCGGTGATATTAGAGCAGGTGGTGGAAGGCACCCCTGACGGTACTGTGCGCTACAGGGTGGAGTCTTCGTCGGCTGCCAGCCGGATCGTGTGGCCTGTGGATCCCGGGGCCGGTCCGGCGGACCTGACGTTCACCTGCAGTTGGGGCACGGCCGCTGCGATCGCGTCCGGGGAGTTGAACGCCGGGGTGGCGCTGACCCAAGGCCTTGTCAAGGTCCGGGGGAATCCCCTCGCGATCGACCTTCCCAACGCCGAAGCGACCTTCGCCGACCCGGTGCCGAACGAAGTTCGTGCTTCGACGAGCTTCTTCGTAGCCGATGGAGCGGCTAAGTTAGGCGAACCACGACCCAGGAGGTAGGGCAAGTGACACTGTCGGAAGTGATCGACGACCAGTTCCTCACCCGCTACCGGGCGCTGCTCGACGCGGAGGACGCAGCCTTCGACGAGCTTGAGCACGCCTTCGAAGACGGCGACAGGGACCATTTCAACAAAGATCTGTCCGCTTGGCGACAGGCCGTCGAGCGCAAGCTCGGCTACCTTCACCGCTTAGGGGTCGTCTCACCCCCTACGATCAGCTCGTAGGATCCCCCGCACCGTCCGCACCGTCTCCTTTGGGCTTCGCGCCCATCACGACCGTGGCGGGCGAGGGCACCGGGTTGGCCGTCAACCCCCGAGGGGGCCTATCGTCGGGGCACGTACACACCGCCGAGTCAACGGCGCTCTCGATGGAGGCTACAAGACAACACATGACTGCCACACCCGTACGAATTGCAGTGACCGGCGCAGCAGGCCAGATCGGATACAGCTTGTTGTTCCGCATCGCAAGCGGCGCTGTTCTAGGACCCGAGCAACCGGTCATCCTGCAGCTTCTTGAGGTGACCCCGGCGCTTTCGGCCCTGCAGGGGGTGGTGATGGAGCTCGACGACTGCGCGTTCCCTCTCCTGTCAGGCGTGGTCGCTACTGACGACGCGAACGTCGCTTTCGCCGACGCTAACATCGCGCTGCTCGTCGGGGCCAGGCCTCGCAGCAAGGGGATGGAACGCAAGGACCTCCTGGAGGCGAACGGGGCGATCTTTACCGTCGCCGGCAAGGCCCTCTCCGACAACGCCGCGAAGGACATCAGAGTGCTAGTGGTCGGCAACCCCGCGAACACGAACGCCCTCATAGCCATGCACAATGCTCCTTCGATACCTGCTGAGCGTTTCACTGCGATGACTCGACTCGATCAGAACCGGGCGAAGGCTCAGCTCGCCGCCAAGTCGGGGCGTACCGTGAGCGACGTCACCAACATGACGATCTGGGGTAACCACTCAGCGACGCAGTATCCC
This sequence comes from Actinomycetes bacterium, assembly GCA_021799445.1. Classification (GTDB taxonomy): domain Bacteria; phylum Actinomycetota; class Acidimicrobiia; order Acidimicrobiales; family Palsa-688; genus JAJZAM01. The sequence continues at coordinate 4,903 of JAJZAM010000097.1, read as the reverse complement.
GACGTGACCCACGCCAGGATCGCAGGGGTGCCCGCTGCTGAGGTAATCGCCGATCAGGAGTGGGTCGAAAAGGAGTTCATCCCCGTGGTCCAGCAGAGGGGGGCGGCGATCATCGAAGCCCGAGGAGCGTCCAGCGCGGCGTCGGCGGCCAGCGCCGCTATCGACCACGTCCACGACTGGATGGCGGGCACGCCCGACGGCGACTGGGTGTCTATGAGCGTCCCCTCGGACGGCTCCTACGGCGTCCCCGAGGGGCTGATCTCGTCGTTCCCGGTCACGACTTCTGCCGGTTCGTACAAGATCGTCAAGGGCCTTGACATCGACGAGTTCTCCCGGTCCCGTATAGACAAGACGGTGAGCGAGCTGGCCGAAGAGCGCGACGCTGTGCGGTCTCTCGGCCTCATCGGCTGAGGTCAGCCTACAGGCGGTCGACTATCGCTGAGGCGAACTCGGAGGTCTTGACCTCCGTAGCTCCTTGCATCTGGCGGGCGAAGTCGTAGGTGACGATCTTGTCGGCGATGGTCGCTTCCATGGCCGTTACGATGTCAGCTGCGGCTTCGGTCCAGCCCAAGTGCTCGAACATCATCACCCCTGAAAGCAGCACCGATCCGGGATTGACCTTGTCGAGCCCGGCGTACTTGGGGGCAGTGCCGTGCGTCGCCTCGAAGATGCCGTGACCGGTCACGTAGTTGATGTTCGCCCCTGGGGCTATGCCGATACCTCCGACTTGTGCTGCTAGAGCGTCGGAAAGGTAATCGCCGTTGAGGTTGGTGGTGGCGATGACGTCGAACTCGTCGGGACGGGTGAGGACCTGCTGGAGGGTTATGTCGGCGATAGCGTCTTTGACGAGGATCTTGTCACCCGGCTTGCCGTCACAGTCGTCCCAACCTACGGCCACGTCGGCGAACTCGTCGCGCACTACTTCATACCCCCAGTTCCGGAACGCTCCTTCGGTGAACTTTTGGATGTTGCCCTTGTGGACGATAGTGACGGACTTACGACCATGGTTAAGTGCGTACTTGACCGCGGCCCGCACCAGCCGCTTCGAACCGGTTTCCGATACAGGCTTTATACCCACTCCACTGTCAGAGCGAATGTCCCAACCGAACTCGTCGTGGAGAAGCTGGATCATACGCTTTGCTTCAGGCGTTCCCTCTTGGACCTCCAATCCTGCGTATATGTCCTCGGTGTTCTCCCGAAAGATGACCATGTCGACAAGGTCAGGGCGTTTAACCGGAGACGGCACACCTTCGAACCAACGAACCGGGCGCAGGCACACGTAAAGGTCCAACAACTGACGCAAGGCGACGTTCAAGGACCGGAACCCTCCTCCGACGGGAGTAGTGAGAGGACCTTTGATCCCGATGAGGTATTCACGAAACACATCTACGGTTTCTTGTGGCAGCCAATCACCAACCTCGTTGAAGGCTTTCTCGCCGGCGAGGACCTCTTTCCAGACGATTCGCTTAGAGTATTTCGCCGCCGCAGCATCCAACACTTTTTGAGCAGCAGGCCAGATGTCCACTCCGGTCCCGTCACCTTCTATGTACGGGATTATCGGCTCATCAGAAACTGCAAGGGTTCCGTCAGCCTGCATAGTGATCTTGTCAGCCATAGGGCATAGATGCTACCGGGAAGCCGACCCCGATCCGACGTCAAGTACCTTGCGATTGATAAATTGTCATACGGTACTGCGAGGGGTACCGAGGTTCTCCCTCCCGCCGCACCCAGTGCAGGCTTGGACCTCCGTCGGGATCGACCCGAGGCGTCTGTGGCTTTGCGCGCTCAGCGGCGAACCCTTCGAGCTCGAAGTCAGCGGGGACTACCAAAGCTGGTTGGCACGAGGCCGAGGTTGGTGTAGATCTCGCGGGTGGCTGCCGACCTGTTGAGCGTGTAGAAGTGCAACCCGGGGGCCCCACCGTCGAGCAACTCACGGCACAAGGTCGTCGCAAGCTCGATGCCGGTGCGCCTCACGGAAACGGCGTCGCCAGCCGCTTCGAGGGTCTCCACCATCTCGGGCGGCACCGCGGCTCCCATCTCGGCACGCCGGGGTATAGCGGCCAGGCTCGTGACGGGCATTATCCCTGCCAGAACCGGCTTGTCAACCCCCCGCAGAGCCAAGTCGTCCACGAGGCGGAAGTACTCGGCGCTGCGGAAGAAGAACTGTGTGACCGCAAAGTCGGCGAGCCTGAGTTTGTCGGCTAGGCGGTCCCGGTCATAGCGCAGATCCGGCGAGCGGGGATGCCCGGCCGGGTGTGCGGCGACCCCGATGGAGAAACCGCCGACAGCGCGCGCTAACTCCACCAGTTCGATGGCGTGCCGCAACTCACCCTGGCCGGCGGCGGGGTCCTGGGGGACGTCACCTCCGAGGGCCATCAGGTTGTCGACGCCGGCCTTTCGCAGCTCGACGAGGATCTCGGCCAGCTCCAGCCGGCTGTGGGCTGCGCACACGAGGTGGGCCATCGGCGTGAGGCTCGTGGTCTGCAGCATCCCCACGACTAGCTGGTAGGTCCGTCGCCTCGACTCGCGGCCGCCGCGGTAGGTGACCGACACGAACGACGGCCCGAGAGGCTGCAGCTCCTGAAGCGTCTCGACGAGAACCGCGTGCTCCGCGTCGTCGCGGGGAGGGTAGAACTCGAACGAGAACGTCCGACCTTTCGCGAGCATGTCCGAGATGCGGGTCACCCCGCCAGGATAGGCCGCCGGAACGCTACCGGGATCCGCCTGGCGCAGCTTCGGGACGGGAGAGACGTCGCCGCGAAGCGAGTATCGTTGCACGGTGACCTTGCAAGCTCCCAGGCTGGCCGTGCTGGCGTCGGGTACCGGCACGCTGCTGGAGGCGATCATCGAGGCCGGTCTAGAGGTGACGGTCGTCGTGTCCGACCGGGAGTGCCGGGCGCTGCAGGTGGCGACCAGGGCGGGTCTGCGAACCAAGCTTCTGCAGCGCAGCTTCGGGGCCGACTTCGACCGCGACGGCTACAGCGTCCTCCTGGCGGATCTGCTAGCCCGACGTGGGGTGGACGTCGTGGCGATGGCGGGTTTCGGGACCGTGCTTAGCCGGCCCCTGTTCGACAGTTACGCCGGCAGGGTTCTAAACACCCACCCGTCCCTGCTGCCGGCGTTCAAAGGTTGGCATGCCGTTCGTGACGCCCTTCAGGCCGGGGTTGCGGTCACCGGGGCGACAGTACACGTCGCTACCGAACTGGTCGACGAAGGCCCGATCCTGGCACAAGAGGAAGTCCCCGTGCTCGCCGGGGACAGCGAGGCTTCCTTGCACGAGCGCATAAAGCAGGTGGAGCGCCGACTTTATCCACGTAGCATCCGGGTCTTCCTTGAGCGCTTGGGCGACAGCGACCTCCACCCTCGGGAAACGCCGGTACAGACCATCGAAAACCCTCGCAGCCAAGGAGCGACACGATGAGAGTGCTCATATCCGTCTACGACAAAACCGGCCTGGACGAACTTGGTCGCTCCCTCGTCGACCTCGGTCACCAGCTGATAGCGAGCGGAGGCAGCTCGGCTGCTCTGCGTTCCGCCGGGGTGCCTCACTCGACCGTGGAGGAAGTCACAGGCTCACCTGAGATCCTCGGTGGCCGGGTCAAGACCCTCCACCCGGCTATCCACGGGGGTATCCTGGCCAACCTGGACGACGAAGACCACCGAAGCGACCTGTCATCCCAGGGCATCGAGGCGATCGGAATGGTCGTGTGCAACCTGTACCCGTTCCGCTCGAACCCGTCGATCGAGCTGATAGACGTCGGCGGGCCGACCATGGTCAGGGCTGCGGCCAAGAACTGGGCGCACGTCGCCTCCGTCGTCGACCCCGGCGACTACGAGGGGATCGTCACGGAGCTGTCCAGCACCGGTGAGGTCAGTTCCGCCACGCGGCGGCGTCTAGCGGCCAAAGCTTTCGCGCACACCGCCGCTTACGACGCTGCCGTCGCGAACTGGTTCGCCGGCCCCAACGCTGGGACATCGGACGCTGGGACATCGGACGCTGGGACATCGGACGCTGGGAAAGCTGCGCTACCAGCAACCTTGCACTTGTCGCTGGAGCTGGCTTCGATCCTTCGCTACGGGGAGAACCCGCACCAACATGCCGCCCGGTACCGGCCGATCGGCGAGGAGAGCTGGTGGGACCGGGTCGTCTCCCACGGCGGGATGGCACTGTCTTACCTGAACCTCTACGACGCTGACGCCGCCTGGCGGCTCGTCCACCAGATCGGCGACCTCGGGCCCGCCGCTGCCGTGGTCGTCAAGCACGCCAACCCGTGCGGGGCTGCCGTCGCGAGCGACGTGGCCTCCGCCTACGAGCGGGCTTTCGACTGCGACCCGATGTCAGCCTTCGGGGGTATCGTCGCTGTCAACGGGCCGGTCGGCGAGCAGGCCGCAGCGAAGATCGTTGCTAACGCGAAAGCTGACGTGCTGATAGCGCCCGGCTACGACACTGCCGCTTTGGAGCTCTTCGCCGCCAAGCGCAAGAACATGAGGGTGCTGTCCGCCCCCGCTCCTGACGCCGCCGGCCTCCACGTCCGCCAAATCGGCGGCGGGTGGCTGGTGCAAGAACCGTACCGTTTCGTCACGGGCCGCGACGACTGGCGCGTCGTCACCAAAGCCCAGCCTACCGAGGACAACTGGCGTGACATGCAGCTCGCATGGCGGGTGTGCGCTTCGGTCAAGTCGAACGCTATCGTCCTCGCCGCCGGTGGCATGGCCGTGGGAATAGGCGGCGGCCAGCAGAACAGGGTCACCCCCGGCGAGATCGCCGCAGCCCGGGCCGGCGGGCGGGCCAAGGGCGGCGCCGCCGCCAGCGACGCTTTCTTCCCGTTCCGGGACGGGCTCGACGCAGCGGCCTCCGCGGGTGTGGCCGCCGTCATACAGCCCGGCGGGTCCGTCAACGACG
>JAJZAM010000096.1 GCA_021799445.1 Actinomycetes bacterium | reverse complement strand
CGCCAGCTCAGCGGTGACCGCCGGAGCGACCGACACCTTTGTCATGGACGGGATGTTGTAGACGAGGACGGGCAGCGCCGAGCGCTCCGCCACGTAGACGTAGAAGTCGGCTACGGCCCCGTCGTCGAGGGGGTAGTAGAAAGGCGGGGGGACGAGCACCGCCGTCGCCCCGGCGTCGGCGTACGCGTCGATGTCAGCGAGGGTGGCTTCGGGGTTGACGCTGAGCGTGCCTGGAATTATCGGCGTGCCCGCCGGGGACATACCACTGACCGCCCGCACCAGCTCGACCCGTGTTTCGCGCGATAGCAGCGGTCCCTCCCCGGTGGAACCCGCAGGGCACAGCCCGTCAGCTCCACCGGCGAGGATGTGACCTACCAGACGTCCGAGGCCGGCGACGTCAAGGCGCCCGGATGGCTCCAACGGTGTCGCCAAGGCCGCCATGACCGTACCGATCCGGGCGTCGCAAGATCGGCGCTGGCTGGGATCTTGAGAATGTTCCACGCTTCGAGCCTAACCTCCGCTGCTGCGGTGGGGTCTCGGTCGGCTCAGGTCCGACAGCGGGTCGGCTTGGCGCGACAGGCTGCGGCCGCCGTCGACGACCACGACAGCCCCTGTCACGAACGACGCCGCCTGAGAAGCGAGGAACACGCACACAGACGCAACGTCGTCGCCGGTGCCCATCCGCCCGAGCAGGGTCGGCGACGCGCCATCAGGGTTTCCGGCGGTGGCCATCGCCACGCGGGTCGAACCTGAAGCGACAGCGCCGGGAGCGACGGCGTTCACTCTTATGCCCAAAGGGCCGAGCTCGACGGCGAGGGCTTTGGTCAAGGACACGATCCCGCCCTTGGTAGCGGCATAGCTGACGTAGGTCGGGAGGGGCAGCGAAACCTGGATCGCCGCGAGGTTGATTATCACACCGGACTCGTTTCGCCTTTGCGCCATCGACGCAGCCACCGCCTGGCACAGCATCGCCGTGGCGGTGAGGTTCGTCGCTAGGACCCGGTCCCACTCTTCGTCGTCGACTTCTAAGAAGTCGTGGCGCGTTCCATGGTCGGCAGCGTTGTTGACCAGGACGTCGACGTTGCCGAGCTTCGACACCGCCTCGTCGAGGGCGAAGCGACGCTCGGAGGCGACGCTGAGGTCGGCGACCACGGCACATGACCGACCCCCGCCGGCTTCGATCGAGGCGGCCGTGGCCGCGGCTGCGTCGCCGTTGCGGTCCACGACTGCGACCGCGGCCCCGGCGTGCGCCATGCGCCTCGCGATGTCCGCCCCGATGCCAGACCCCGCCCCTGTGACGAACGCGACTCGCCCATCCAGCCAGCCGGACATGTCAAACTTCGACGCCTGGCGGCGGGGCGCGCTGGGACCACCGCCGGCGCCGGCGCCGGTTGCGTCCCCAGCGCCTGGCGTCTGTATCGTCCCGGTCATGTCGGCGGCCTCGGAACCCCGACCGGGCGCCTGCCGGCCAGGAAGTCGAAGTCGGCTCCGCGATCTGCCTGCAGCACGTGCGAACGGTAAAGGCAGGCGTATCCGCCGTCGCTGTCGCCGTCGAAGACCGGAGGGCTCCAAGACTCGCGCCGCTTTGCGAGCTCGTCGTCTGTGAGATCGACGCTGAGAGCCCTGGACGCGACGTCGAGGGTTATTCGGTCGCCGGTCCTGAGCAGAGCCAGAGGCCCCCCGACCGCCGCTTCGGGGGTTACGTGCAACACGACCGTACCGAAAGACGTGCCGCTCATCCGAGCGTCGGATATCCGGACCATGTCCCGTATCCCTTCGCGCAGCAGCCTGCGGGGCAGCGGAAGGTTTCCTACTTCTGGCATGCCGGGGTATCCGACCGGACCGGCGTTTCGCAGCACGAGCACGTCTTGGGCTTCGATCTGCGAATCGTCAGAGTCCATCGCAGCGTTGAGCTCCTCGACAGAGTCGAACACCCAGGCTTTACCCGTGTGCGACAGTAGGCTCTCCGACGCCGCGGAAAGCTTCAGCACCGCCCCGTCGGGGCAGAGGTTGCCGTGAAGCACGACGGTTCCACGGCCAGGGGCCAGAAGCGGCGAGTCGCGCGACGCGATCACGGAACGGTCGTAGCAGGGTGCCCCGGCTATCTCCTCACCGACCGTCCGGCCCGTCACGCTCAAAGCGTCGAGATCCAAAAGATCGGATATTTCCGACATGACCGCCGGCAGGCCGCCGGCGGCCGCGAACTCCTCCATCAAGAACTGCCCTGTCGGCTTCAGGTTCACCAGGGTGGGCACGTCCCTGCCCAGCCGGTCGAAGTCGTCCAGCTCCAAAGGCACGCACGCCCTGGCAGCCATGGCGAGCAGGTGCACGACGGCGTTCGTGGAGCCTCCGATGGCCACGTTTACCCTTACAGCGTTCTCGAAGGATCCTCTGGTGAGAACACGAGAAGGCCGCAGGTCCTCGCGGACCATCTCCACGCAGCGACGCCCGGCGAGATGGGCGTACACCTTGCGGGCCGCGTCGACTGCTGGTACGGCGGCTGAGCCGGGAAGGGCCAAGCCGAGTGCCTCGACGAGGCAAGCCATCGTCGACGCCGTCCCCATAGTGGTGCAGTGCCCGTTGCTTCGCGACACGCACACCTCCGACGCCACGAAATCCTCGGCGGTCATTGTGCCGGCTCTCACGTCTTCGGAGAAACGCCACAGGTCGGTTCCCGAACCGACAGCCACCCCGCGAAAGCGCCCGTTGATCATCGGCCCGCCGGTTACCACGATGGAAGGCACGTCGGCGCTGGCGGCGGCCATGACAGCGGCCGGGGTCGTCTTGTCGCAGCCGGTGAGGAACACGACACCGTCGAGCGGGTTCGAGCGGATCAGCTCTTCTATCTCCATCGCCGCCAGGTTGCGGTAGAGCATCGCGGTCGGCCGCATCAAGGTCTCACCCAACGCCAGCGTCGGGAACTCGAGCGGGAACCCCCCAGCCTCCCAGATCCCGGCTTTGACCGATTGGGCCAGGTCGTGGAGATGCACATTGCACGGGGCTAGCTCCGACCAGCTTGCGGCGATGCCGATCACCGGCCTGCCGGTGAACAGGTCGGACGGGAATCCCTCGGACTTGGTGTGGGAGCGGTGGTAGAAGCCGAGCTTCCCGGTCGCCTCGAACCAGGCCGCGCTTCGAAGCGACTGCGACTGCGACTCCGGCTGGGTTGACACCGCTACAGCCCCAGCGACACGTAGCGCGTGTCGAGGAACTCCTCCAAGCCGGCCCTGGCGCCTTCCCTGCCGAGACCGCTGTGCTTTACTCCACCCATCGGGGCGAACGCCACCGAGGGCAGGGGATGGTTGACCCCGACGATGCCAACCTCGAGACGTTCCGACATCCGCCACACCCTCGACACGTCACGAGTGTAGAAGTAACCGGCCAGACCCAGGTCCGTGTCGTTGGCCAAGGCCAGCGCCTCGTCTTCACCGTCGAAGGCGACGACGGCGGCGACCGGTCCGAACACCTCGGTCCTCGCCAGGGCGCAGCCCGCTGGCACGTCGGTTAGGAAACCGGGCCGGTAGAAGCTGGCGCCTTCGGGGACGTCGGGGCTGTCGCCGAGCCATCTGGCGCCGCCGGAGACGGCTTCGTCTACCAGCTCTCGGACAGCACCGACCCGGGCGGTGTCGATTAGCGGTCCGAGGTCGGGTTCGGGGTTCGTCGCCGGGTCTCCGACCGACATCGCCGAGCACGCGGCAGCCAGGCGGGAAGCGACCTCCTCGAAGACCGGCCTTTCGACCAGGACCCGGTTGGCCGCGATGCAGGACTGGCCGTTGTTGCGGAACTTGGCCGTCATCAGGCCTTCCACCGCAGCGTCGATGTCGGCATCAGCGAAGATGATGAAAGGAGCGTCGCCGCCGAGCTCCAGCGCGCAGCGGACGATACGAGCCGAAGCCGCAGCCATCAGCCTCGAGCCGACCGGCGTCGAGCCTGTGAAGGTCACCACTCGCACCGCCGGGTGGGCGAGGAGGGCGTCGGTGCACTCAGACGCCGGGCCCTGTACGAGGTTGACGGCACCCGGCGCCACCCCAGCGTCGTCTAGCGCTCTGAAAAGCTCGGCTACCGCCAGCGGCGCCTTCTCCGAAGCTCTCGCCACGACGCTGCAACCGGCGGCGAGCGCCGCAGCCACCTTGCGGGCTTGGATCGACACCGGGAAGTTCCACGGCGTCAAGGATGCGACCACGCCGACCGGCCGGGACAAGGTTAGGTGGCGCCGTGACGGGTCCTCGGGACTTAGGAGATGGCCGTGCGGCTCACGAACCGCCGAAGCGAACCAGCGTAGGTAGGAGGCCGAGAAGTTGACCTCCCCGACCGCTTCGGAGCGGCGCTTTCCGGTCTCGGCGCTTAGAAGCTCTCCGATCTCCCCAGCCCTCGACGCTAGGATCTCCGACGCTCGCTGGAGTACCGCTGCGCGCTGCCCGGGGGCGGTGTCAGCCCAGGCTGGGAACGCAGCGGCGGCCGCATCGACCGCCGCTGCTGTTTGGGGAGCGCCGGCGTAGGCGATCCGCCCGACCGGCTGGTTGGTCGCCGGGTTGGTCACCGTCACCGACGTCGCGCCGGTTGGGGCCTCCCACCTGCCGTCGACAAGCCACGGTGCCGGCTTTCCGGTGCCGAGAAGCTCTGTGGTAGCCAGCATTTACGTCAGGCGCTGCGGTAGAGCTTGGTGATCACGTACTCGCGATGGCCGAGCGTTTCGGCCGCCGTGAGGCGACCGTTGATAGTCCTGTCGACGAGAGCCATGAGCCTGTCCCCAGCCTCGCGGAGGTTGTACTCCTGGGTGAGCAAGCCTGATACGTCCAAGTCGACGTGCTCGGCCATCGTCCTAGCCGTCAGCGGGTTCGCCGTGATCTTTATGACCGGTTCTATCGGGTGCCCGATGATGTTGCCCTGGCCGGTCGGGAACAGGTGCAGCACGGCGCCTGCGGCGGCCATCAAGGTCACGCACTCGGCGGCCGCCGAGGAAGTGTCCATAAAGTTGAGCCCGGGTCGCGTCGGCGGGCACGCAGGGCCGAGAGCGTCGACGACAGGGACCGTGCCCGTCTTGGAAATGTTGCCCATGGCCTTCTCTTCGATGGTCGAAAGGCCCCCTCTTATGTTCCCCTGGGTTGGCTGGGAACCGAGAAGGTCCACTCCTGCCGCGACCACCGTTTGGAGGTAGTCGTCGAAGAACCCCTGAAACTTGGAGCGCACCTCGTCGTCTATACAACGGGCGGCTATGAGGTGCTCCCCGCCGGTCAGCTCGGTGGTCTCCCCGAAAAGGACGGTCCCGTCGGCGCCGACGGTTCGGTCGACGACTTCGGACACCGTCGGGTTCGCTCCCAGACCGCTTGTGGTGTCGGACTCCCCGCACTTGATGGAAAGCATCACTTCGGCTCTGGAAACCGACTCGCGGGTCAGTTCGCTGGCGTCTTGGAGCAGCCGCGCCCCCAGGCGGGCGCCTTCCGCTATCACCGCCAGGTCGCCGTGACGTTCGATGGACAGCCTCGCTACGGGTTTGCCGGTCGCTGCGATCCCGTCGGCCACCCGGTCGGTCCAGGTCGGTTCGATCCCGACTACAACTGCCGCAGCAACGTTAGGGTTGGCCCCGGTGCCGATGAGGGTGCGGAAGGTGAGCTCAAGGTCCTCCCCGAACTGCAGGCGCCCGTAGGCGTGGGGGATGGCCAGCAGCCCGGGCACCAAGCGGGCGATGCCTTCCACGGCGGCGTTCGACAGGTCGTCGACCGCGAGGACTATCACGTGGTTTCGTATCCCTACCCGGCCATCGGCGCGGCGGTAACCGGTCAGCTCTGCGTTTGCCATCTCGTGCTCCTGATGTTGTGGACGTGTACTAGATCTCCGGTGGCGATAGCACGCCTTGCTGCTCCGATCGTCTCCCCGTACTCGATCACCGCCTGGCCCTCGCTTAGGTCGGTGAGGGCTACCTTGTGCCCGAGGGGTATAGGCTCATTTACCCGCACCTCGCGACGTTCCGGCGACGTGAGCACCGCCATCTGCGCCGTTCCCGGCTCGACGTCTCTTACCGCGACGGCGACGGAGTCTCCGGGCTCGTGAGCGAGAAACCCCAGTTCCTCGCCGGCGGCCTCCGTAGGGGAGGCCGATTCTTTGTCAGTCATCGGCACCTTTCTGTCTTCTAGCGGCTGTCAGGAAACCCGACAGGTATGACCTCTTGCCACTGAGGCTACTCCTGTACAACCCGCCCGTCAAGTGGTCGCTCGGGTCTGCTACGACACTCCCGTTTACGACCCACCCGTTGGCTTGCCGTTCGTTGGTTTCCTGTCCGTCGGCTTCCTGTCCGTCCGGGGACGCTGGGCGCCGTGCGACCCGGGAGTACCGTCAGCGCCAGAATCGTTGCGTGCGGCTTCGGCCTGCTCGCGGTGGATCCGAGCCAGGGCAGCGTCACGTGCGCCTTCGATATGGGCTTCGGCTGCGGCGCGTGCGGCGCTGGCGTCGCGGTCGCGGATAGCTTCGAAAAGCTTGCGGTGATCTTTGCGGGCCTGGTCGACCCGGCCGGGGATCGTCAAGGTCGTCTCCATGCCTGAGTTGATCATCTCTTGGAGGACACCCTGGGTCTGCAACAAGAAACGGTTCTTTGCCATCTCAACGATTCTCAGATGAAACGCCGTGTCGAGCTGGCGCAGGACCGCGAAGTCGATCGGCTCGACCCGAGCCTTCTCTTCGGCCTCGAGATGATGGCCAAGTGATTCGATGTCGCGAGGCGTTGCGACCCCAGCCGCCCATTGCGCTGCTGGGACTTCGAGCACCTGGCGCATGGCGAAAAGCTCGGCGAGAGAGACTTCCATGCTCGCCAGGCGTGACCTGATCGCCGCCTGATCACCGGCTCCGACAAAGACTCCCTGGCCGTGCCTGACGACAACCCTCCCGCGCGCCTCAAGTACCCTGACCGCTTCACGTAGGGCCGGTCGGCTCACTCCGAGAAGGCGCGCCATCTCGCGCTCGGAGGGTAGACGCTGACCCTCTTGGAGATCCTCCGAGCGGATCAACTCGTCGAGGCGGGCGACGATCCTGTCAGTGAGACTTCCGGATTCTTTGATTGGGCTCCAAAGGCTGCCCATACGCTTAGACCTCCAAGGCGATTCCCGTTCGACGCCGGTCCGGCGCTTCGGCCCTACGATCATAAGCCAATAACCGTTGGTGGTAAGAGGTCAGGACATGAGGTGTGTCGATGCCGCTCAAGACTGCGCCGAGCGCCGTAGGATGGCATGCGGTATGGCTGACATCAACGAGGATTCTCTGCCCGCAAGCTCCCAAGGTCCCGCCTCACGCTTTGGGGCTAACGCCTGGCTCGTCGACGACATGTACGAGCAGTACCGCCGTGATCCTACTTCGATCAGCGACTCGTGGAAGGAGTTCTTCGAGAACTACCGTCCCGGCGGGGTCAATCTCGCGCGACCCTCAAGCCCCGAACCGACCGTCACAGGGGTAGCGCGGGCCGCCGGCGCCGCCGGCACATCGAACGCGTCCGGCCGTGCGGTTGACAGCGATGCAAGTCGCTCCGCGTCGGCGGGTGTCGCACCGGCCCTCGAGGCCGTTCCCGCCGGCCGCCTGACGCCAATCTCAGCCGAGCCTGGCGAGCCCGCAGGAGGGGATCGTTCTGACCCTCTTCGTGGCGCCGCGCTTCGGGTAGCCGCGAACATGACGGCGAGCCTGGGCGTGCCGACCGCGACAAGCTTCAGGGTGGTCCCGGCGAAGCTGCTTGAGGTGAACCGGCGCGTGCTCAACAACCAGCTGTCGCGAACGGGCTCGGCCGGCAAGATCAGCTTCACCCACATCATAGCGTTTGCCGTTTTGAGAGCCGTCGGGGCGGTGCCGGCGCTCAACTCCAGCTTCGTCGAGCCAGACCCGTCCGACGCCAAGTCGGCTCCCGCCGTGGTGCACCACACCCACGTCGGGCTTGGGATCGCCGTAGACGTCGAGAAGCGTGACGGTAGCCGCAGCTTGATGGTCCCGGTTATCAAGAACGCGGACGAGATGGACTTCCGGGACTTCTGGCTGGCCTACGAGGATCTGATCCGCAAAGTGCGTACCAACAAGATCGGAGCGGACGACCTGGCCGGGGCTACGATCACGCTCACCAACCCGGGGACGATCGGCACGGTCCAGTCCGTCCCGAGGTTGATGCCAGGTCAGGGCGCCATCATCGGGGTGGGGTCGATCGACTACCCGGCCGAGTGGCAGGCCGCTGACCCTCGAGTCCTAGCCGAGCTGGGCGTCTCCAAAGTCGTCACCTTGACCAGCACATACGACCACAGGATCATCCAAGGTGCCGAGTCGGGACTGTTCCTCCAAAAGGCACACCAGTTGCTGGTCGGGTCGGACGGTTTCTACCACGACATCTTCAAGTCGATGGGCGTCCCCTACGAACCGGTTCCCTACGGTAAAGACGCCAACGACCTGGCCGACACGGCCGACCTGCGCCAGCGCAAGCAGGTTCAGGTGGACAACCTGATCAACCTCTACCGTGTCCGCGGTCACCTCATAGCCCACCTCGACCCGCTGGACTGGAAAGACCCGCACATGCACCCGGAGCTCGACCCGGCGACGCACGGTCTTTCGCTGTGGGAT
>JAJZAM010000095.1:678-8651 GCA_021799445.1 Actinomycetes bacterium | reverse complement strand
GTCTATCAGGACCACCCGGTCGGCAAGGCTGATCGTCGACAGGCGATGTGCGATGATCAGTGTCGTCCGTCCAGTCATCAGCTTTCGTAGACTGCGGTGGATTTCCTTCTCCACCTGGACGTCGATCGCGCTGGTCGAGTCGTCGAGGATAAGGATACGAGGGTTGACAAGCAGTGTCCGGGCGATCGCTATGCGCTGGCGCTGACCGCCCGAAAGGGTGTAACCGCGCTCGCCGACGACCGTGTCGTAGCCTGACGACAACTCCCGGATGAACTCGTCCGCGCCAGCGGCCCGGGCGGCGGCCTCTACATCGGCGAAGTCGGCGTCAGGGCGACCGTAGGCGATATTGTCTCGGATCGACACCGAAAAAAGGAACGGCTCGTCGGCAACAATCCCAACCGTCGCCCGGAGGCTGGTGAGGGTGATGTCGCGCACGTCGTGGCCGTCGACTCGGACCACTCCCGCTGTCACGTCGTAAAAGCGGTCGATGAGGCGGCCGACGGTAGTCTTGCCCGCTCCAGTGCGGCCAACGAGCGCAACCGTGTCCCCCGGTTCTAACCGTAAGTCGAAGCTATCTAGGACCAAAGGTCCGCCGTCGGTGTAGGAGAAGCTGACCGACTCGAAGGTGACCTCGCCGCGGCAATCGACAAGTTCGACCGCTCCTGGCCGGTCGACGATGCCCGGCGGCTCGTCGAGGATCTCATAGACGCGCTGCGCTGACGCGGAAGCCCGCTGGCCGAGCATTATCAGCATGCCGAGCATCTGGAACGGAGCCTGCAACATGACGATCCAGAAACTGAAAGTGACTATCGTACCGACCTGCAGTTCCTGGCCGATCACGAGGTAGCCGCCTAGGAGCAGCACGAAGGCCATACCCAGCTGGCCAAGATTCTGCACCAGGGGCGTGAAGGCAGCCCGGATGTCAGCGTCTTTGACGTAAGTCCAGCGCAGCCGTGTGGCGGCGCGCGCCAACTCGCCTAGTTGGCGATCCTCGGCGGCGAATGACTTGACCACACGGACGCCGTTGACGTTCTCGTCGACGATCGTCGCAACGTCAGCCAAGCGAGCCTGGATAAGCCACGAGACCGGGAACAGTTCGTGGCGCATCTTGACGCTGGCGAAATAGATAAGCGGCATAGCGCACATCGCTACTAGGGCGAGTCGCACGTTGATCGACAGCATGTATGTGAATGCCACCACTGCCACCAGGCATTGCACCAGGATCGCCGGAGCGAAAGTCAGATACGTCTGAGTCGAACGGATGTCGGAGTTCGCACGCGATATCAGCTGACCGCTTTGCACCCGATCGTAGAAGGAGAACGACATTTCTGTCAGATGCTCGTAAATCAGGTAACGCAGGTCGAACTCGATACGGTAGGCCGTCGACAGCAAGAAGCGGCGGGAGACATACCCGCACAAGCCCGCAAGGGCACCGAGGGCGACGACGATCCACACGTAATGCGCAAGCAGAATCGAGTAATGACCTAACACGAGACCACTTGACCTCGTGCGGCGAGCCGCTACGGCCGGCACGAGAGCCTTGTCGATGGCGTCGGAGCCGAGTAACTGTGGTATCTCGACTTGTAGCACTAGATCGACGAACGAAGCGCTCAGAGACGCAACGAACATCCAACGGTGAGCCGCTACGATCGGCAGAGCCCGACGCAACCAACTCTTACCCTTATCCGGGTCGATCCGACGCCTTGGCGGTGAGAACCGGGCTACCCCAAGGACTGGGAGCCTAGTCTTTTCTCCTAGCGGCATTTCTTTAGCAAAACTTACCATATCGCCTGTGAGGCCGACGGCGGATACCTGCGCTTCGCGCAGGATCGGTCTCCAAAGGGCAACCACCTGGTCCTATGCGATCCGAGCCGTGCGTATCACGCCCAGCGGTGCCGGACTCTCGGTCCGAGGCCAGCAGACCCGCAGGGGAAGGCACCGCGACCGGGGCAGCCGTCTCAGCGCAAGAACGCTGCTGCGACTCCGGCGTCGACGGGTATGTGAAGCCCGGTAGTGTGGGAGAGGTTTCCGCTCGCGAGGACGAACACGGCGTTGGCGACATGCTCGGGAAGGACCTCTTGTCCTAACAGGGTGCGTTTCGCATAAAAAGCTCCGAGCTGCTCCTCGGGGACTCCGTAGACGGCCGCTCTTTGAGCTCCCCATCCGCTAGCGAAGATCCCCGATCCCCGCACGACTCCGTCTGGATTGACCCCGTTGACTCGTATCCCCCGATCTCCGAGCTCGGCGGCCAGTAGGCGAACTTGGTGCGCCTGGTCCGCCTTGGTCGATCCGTAGGCAATGTTGTTCGGGCCGGCGAAGACTGAGTTCTTCGACACTATGTAGATGATGTCGCCGCCCATGCCCTGATCGAACATTACCCTGGCCGTCTCGCGCGATACCAGGAAAGAGCCTTTTGCCATCACGTCGTGCTGGCGGTCCCAGTCCTCGGATGTCGTTTCGAGGAGCCCTTTAGAGATCGAAAGCCCAGCGTTGTTGACGACCAGGTCGACGCCGCCAAAAGCTAGCACCGCTTCTTGAACGGCAGCCGCTACGGCGTCCTCGTCGGATACGTCGCCAGCGACGCCGACGGCCACGTCGGGCGAGCCGATACCTCTGGCGGCCCCACCAGCCGAATCGAGGTCAAGGTCGGCGAGGACGACGCACGCCCCCTCGGCTGCCAAGCGCTTTGCTGTGGCCAGCCCGATCCCCGATGCGGCCCCAGTGACGAAGGCGATCCGCGTCGCAAGAGGTTTCGGTTCGGGCATTCGACGGAGCTTGTCTTCCTCAAGCTGCCAGTATTCGATCCGGAACTTCTCCGACTCTGGGATCGGCGTGTAGGTCGACACCGATTCGGCCCCGCGCATCACGTTGATAGCGTTCACGTAGAACTCGCCAGCTACTCTGGCGGTCTGCTTGTTAGCCCCGAAGCTGAACATCCCGATCCCGGGTACAAGCACCACCGCCGGGTCGGCGCCGCGCATGGCAGGCGAATCGGCCGTCGCGTAGCGCTCGTAGTACTCACGGTACTCGTCCCTGTACGCGGCGTGCAGCTCGGAGAGGCGTGCCTTCACGTCGTGTAGGGGGGCTGTGGCCGGCAAATCGACGACCATGGGACGAACTTTGGTGCGCAGGAAGTGGTCAGGACACGACGTACCCTTCGCTGCGAGCTCCGGCATGCGACCTCGCGACACGAAGTCGAGTACCACGTCGCTGTCGTTGTAGTGCCCGACCTGACGGCGGTCCGTGCTCGCCATGCCGCGAAGAAGCGGGAACAGTGCGGCCGCTCTTTGCTTTCGCTCGGCGTTCGGGAGTGGCTCCCATCCGTCGACCACGGCACCAAAAGGATCTGGGCGTCCGTGAGAGGCTAAGTATTCGGTAGCCTCGCGGATGATCCGAAGGGAGTTGGCTTCGCACTCTTCGGAGGTAGCGCCCCAAGCTGTTATCCCGTGCCCACCCAAAATAACGCCGATCGCCTCCGGATGATCACGCTGGATAGCAGCGATGTCCATACCGAGCTGGAAACCTGGACGGCGCCAAGGCACCCACACGACACGGTCGCCGAAGCAGTCTTTGGCGAGTCTCTCCCCGTCGGCAGCGGTCGCCAGGGCAATCCCCGCGTCGGGGTGAAGGTGGTCTACGTGATCGCAGGGGATCAGGCCGTGCATCGCAGTATCTATCGAAGGGGCTGCTCCGCCCTTGCCGTGTAAGCAGAAGTCGAACGCGCCTACCATCTCGTCTTCGCGCTCGACCCCAGGGTACACGTCCACGAGAGCCCGAAGCCGGTCCAGGCGTAGTACGCACAAGCCGCTAGGCGACAGGGTTCCCAAGTCACCCCCGGAACCTTTCACCCACATCAGCTCTACGGGCTGACGGGTAACCGGATCCTCGTCGATCCCCTTAGCCGAGGCGTTGCCGCCGGCGTAGTTGGTGTTACGCGGGTCCGCACCGAGGCGATGGGATCGCTCGAGCAGTTGGTTGACGACAGAATCAGAAGCCAAGGTAACCTCGCACGCAGACGCTAACGAACCGCCGGGTAAGTCAGGCAGACGTCGGGAACCCGACCAAACCTTCGTATCGGACGGACTTGAATCGTTTAAAGTATATGCCTCGGAGGCACGGTGATGCAAGCGGTTAGGGTCGTGCAGACATCTCACGAGACGGTCGAAAATGGGAGGATTGCCAGTGTCGAGGATATGTTTCACGCTCCGGATTCGACCGGAGAAGGTAGACGAGTACCGCCGGCGCCACGCCGAAGTATGGCCGGAAATGCGTGAGGCTCTGCGCTCGGCCGGGTGGCGGAATTACTCCCTCTTTCTTGCCGGCCCGGGCACGGTCATAGGCTACGTCGAGTGCGACGACTTCCAAGAAGCCCTCGCCGCCATGGCCGCCACAGAGGTAAATGCCCGGTGGCAGAACGAGATGGCCCCACTGTTCGACCTTCAAGGCGGCCGCCCTGACGAAGCTATGGTTCCACTTGAGGAGCTATTTCACTTGGACTGACCCGGCCCCGTATTTTAGGGTTAGCGAGTTTGAACTGGGCCAGATTTTTGTGCTTGACAGGGTTGTGCTTGCTGTGTAACGTCTGTCCTTGAAAAGTTTCAATCTGCAGAGTTGGGGAAGGACACATGAAGGAGACTGCCGCAGCGTCCGGTGTTCTACGCGCCAAGGAGGTACTTCGTCGCCAGTCGATCGAGACCCCGTCGTGGGCGTACGGGAATTCGGGGACGCGGTTCAAGGTGTTCGCCCAGGACGGAGTCCCCCGCGACGCCTTCGAGAAGCTCGACGACGCATCCCAAGTCCACCGCCTGACCGGGGTCGCGCCGTCGGTTGCGTTGCACATTCCCTGGGATCGAGTAGACGATTACTCGAAGCTGGCGAAGCACGCGGCTGACGTGGGGGTGAGGATTGGCACTATCAACGCGAACCTGTTCCAGGATCCCGACTACAAGCTCGGTAGTCTCACCCATCCGGACCGCAGAGTCAGAGCTAAGGCGCTCGACCACCTTTTCGAGTGCGTGGAGATCATGGGCTTGACAGGGTCGAAGGACCTGAAGCTGTGGTTCGCGGACGGCACCAACTATCCCGGTCAGGACAGCTTCCGGGCCCGTCAGGACCGTCTAGGGGAAGGGTTGGCCCAAGTGTATGAGCGTTTGGCCGACGACCAGCGGATGCTGCTCGAGTACAAGCTGTTCGAACCGGCGTTCTATCACACCGATGTCCCTGACTGGGGCACGGCCCTGCTGCACTGCATGGCCGTAGGGGAGCGGGCCATGGTGGTGGTGGACACCGGCCACCACGCGCCGGGGACCAACATCGAGTTTCTAGTGGCCGGGTTGTTGAGAGCGGGACGGCTCGGCGCCTTCGACTTCAACAGCCGTTTCTACGCTGACGACGACCTGATGGTTGGCGCGGCTGACCCGTTCCAGCTGTTCAGGATCATGACCGAGGTGGTCGCGGCGGGGGGTTTGGACGAGTCCTCACCTGTGGTGTTCATGCTAGATCAGTGCCACAACATCGAGCCGAAGATCCCCGCCGAGATCCGCTCCGTGATGAACGTCCAAGAGGCCACAGCGAAAGCGTTGCTGGTCGACCAGGCGGCTCTGAGCGCAGCCCAGCTGAGCGGAGACGTTCTAGGCGCTCACGCAGTCGTTATGGACGCCTTCAACACCGACGTGAGACCAATGTTGGCCGACTTGCGTGTCGAAATGGGCCTAGACCCGGACCCGATGTCCGCCTATGCCCGGTCAGGCTGGGGCGAGCAGATCGTTGTTCAGCGGGCCGGGGGACAACAAGCCGGTTGGGGAGCCTAGCTCAGGCCGGGCGTGGGCTACCGAAATCCGGTGCTGCGCGGGGTCAACGCCGACCCGAGCGTATGCAGGCGAGGCGGCGACTACTACCTCGCCACCAGCTCGATGGACCTCGAACCCGGACTTCCGGTCTACCAAAGTCGTGACCTGGTGAACTGGCGGCTCGTCGGGCACGCCCTGGCGGGTGAACCGGGTTGTCTGCAACGTCCTCGCGTGATCTTCGCGCCGACGATACGCCACCACGGTGGCCACTTCTATCTTGTCAGCACTGATGTGGCTGGGGGAGGAAACTTCCTTCTTCGTGCTGGCGAGCCCGAAGGGCCGTGGGAGGGTCCGTTCCCGATCGACGCCGACTCGTTCGACCCGAGCATCTGCTTCACCTCCGACGGACGCTGCTTTTACACGCGGCGCGGACGGATCGCCGACAAGGACATCGTCCAAGCCGAGATCGACCCTTCCAACGGTCGGCTCGTCACGCCGCTGAGGTCGATTGCAACAGGTTTCGTCTCCGACGACGCAGAAGGCCCGCACCTCTACGAGATCGGAGGCGTCTACTTCTTGGTGCTAGCCGAGGGTGGTTCGCGTGCCTTGCACATGGTGACCGTCGGCCGCTCGGACAGCCCGTGGGGTCCTTTCGAGCCGTGCCCCTGGAACCCGATCGTCGCTCAGCACCACGCGTGGTGGGACGAGCTGCTCGGCGCCGGTCACGGCGAGTTGGTCGAAGCTCACGACGGGTCGTGGTGGATCACCTTCCTAGCGACGCGTCATCCCAGCTACGAGGCCCTCTCCCACCTCGGCCGGGAGACCTTTCTCGCGCCGGTCTCCTGGAGAGACGGATGGCCGTGGGTGGATCCCGAAGCGACCCGCAGACTGGATGTGCGCACGGCGACGTTACCCCTGGTTCCCCAGCCGCCGGTTGACCGTCGCGACGACTTCGACGCAGCGACTCTGAAAGGGTGCTGGGTTACCGTCGCGTCCCATGCGACGCCGCTGGAAAGTGAGGCGGACACCTCGCAGACACGGCAGCGCCCAGGAGGGGCGGCTGGCGTTGACGCAGGGAAGTGGTGGAGCCTCCAAGAGCGTCGCGGTCAACTCCGCCTACTGCCCGGGTCCGCCCCACGCGATCCCTTCCCGGCGGTGGCGGCTGAGCTGGAGATCGAGCCGTCTTCCGCTGGGCGGCCGAGCGCTGACCGGCGTCAGGCCTTGCTGGTGCGCCGCCAGGAGGACCTTACTTGCGCGGCCGTAGCAGCGCTCGACGCCGACCCAGCGGACGGTGAGGAGGCCGGTCTGTGCGTCTTCCAGACGGCCAGCTATCGCTACGACATCGTGGTCGCCCGTCGCTTAGGGAGGCGTGTCGCATTCCTGCGCCGTAGAGTTTTGGACCTGCTAGCCGAGAACCGACCCGTAGACCTGCCACCAGGGCTGGTGCGCCTACGCGTCGACGCCGACCCTGACCGCTACCGTTTTTCGGTCACCGACGACAGCGGGGCCAGCCACCACCTCGGGTCTGGAGCGACGCGGCTCATCTCTTCCGAGCTGGCAGGAGCGTGGAGCGGAGCGCTGATAGGGGTGTGGGCAGCCGCGCCGGCGGGTTCGTCCATGGTGGCCGACGTCGACTGGTTCGACTACCAAGGGCAAGACGAGCAAAGCTGTGTCGACGGTAAAGTCTGATCAGCGACTCGCCACCAGGTCTCGAACCGCAGCGTAACGCTGGCGGACGCCTGCCTGGTTAATGGCGCTGTAAGCTTTCCCAGGCGGCTCTGGCCATGCCGGGGGCGTTTTTTCGCCTGAAAGAACCCAGGCCGCCTGGCGGGCAGCCCCGTCAGCTACGTACTCGCCGGGTTCGGGCACGACGACCGGCAGACCGAACACGCTCGGCGCGATCTGTCTCAGGGCCTCGGAGTTGGCCCCACCGCCCACGAGAAGAACCCTTCGAGGCTTCACGCCGTGCAGGCACAGCTGGTCGACGCCGTCGGCGAGACCGCACAGCAGGCCCTCAAATGCCGCTCGGGCCAGGTTGGCCTGGGTCGAATTGGAACCGTCGAGGCCGTGTATGGCAGCAGTCGCGTTCGGACGGTTCGGTGTCCGCTCGCCCTCGAAATACGGCACGACGACCACCCCACCCGCTCCCGGCTCGGCTTGGAGGGCGAGGGGGGAGAGGTCTGC
>JAJZAM010000095.1:0-668 GCA_021799445.1 Actinomycetes bacterium | reverse complement strand
GTGACACCAACCAACCGGGCCGTAGCCTCCAGCACCCCGACACCGTTGAGGGTGCAGCACAGGGGCAGGAAACCGCCGGTTGCGTCGGCAAAGCCGGCCACCGCGCCGTTGGGGTCGGCTGTCGGCGTCGGACTGTAGGAGCTGACCACCCCGGACGTGCCTATTGAGACGACTACGTCACCGGGTTTGGCGTCGACTCCTAGGGCGGCGGCAGCGTTGTCTCCCGCTCCAGGGCCGACCAGCACCCCGGGGGGTGTCACACCAGCCGCCTCGTGAGGGCCGGCTATGTCGGGAAGGCGAACCCGCCGTCCTAAAGCCAGCTCTACCAGGTCGTGTCTCCAAGTGCCGCTGCTCGGCGACCAGTAACCTGTGCCGCTCGCGTCGCTTCGGTCGGTTACCGGGCGGTCTTCGCGTCCAAGGAGGCGCCACGTGAGCCAGTCGTGGGGGAGACAGACGGTGTCGGTGCGTGCAGCGTTGCCGGGCTCGTTTGCTGCCATCCAGCGCAGCTTGGTCACGGTAAACGAGGCGACCGGCACCGATCCGGTCGCCTCGGCCCAAGCGGTCGGACCGCCGGGGAGTTCGCTGAGCAGTTCCTCCGCAGCGCCGGCGGAACGGGTGTCGTTCCAAAGCAGGGCGTCTCGCAAGACGTCCCCCTGCTCGTCGAGGCA
>JAJZAM010000094.1 GCA_021799445.1 Actinomycetes bacterium | reverse complement strand
GTTGAGATCGGGATCGGCGGGTCCCGAAGCGTCCACGACTTTGCGCGGCTCACCATGGCGGATCAGTAGCAACTCCATTCGACCAGAGCATAGGCGACGAGCCAAGCAAAGTTGTTTGGACGTCAAAGGTAGGTTCCTGGTGGGAGTCGTGCAGTCGTCTGGCGTGCAATTGACGCCCGGCCGGTTGCAGGGTAGTTTCTAGAGGTCGGAACTCAAGCCGCCGGCGGTGCCATTCCAGTCGGGCGAGATTCCCGGTACGGTCACGTGCAGCGTTTCGAGGATGGGACAACAAAGGAGGCAGGAACGAGTGAGCACGCCACGCAGTCACGCCGAGATTGAGCACATCGTCACTTTTACGGCTCATACGGGCAAGGCGATGACCATTCCGGGCGCACCCCAGGGCACTCGGGGGATCATCCCCGTCACGGGGGGCACCTTCGAAGGGCCTCGCCTGTCTGGAAAAATCGTTCCGCCCGGGGGCGACTGGTTTACCGTCAGGGCCAACGGGACCCTGAAGCTCGACGTGAGGGCTTTGTTGGTCACCGACGACGGCGTCAACATCCTCATCTCCTATTCCGGTGTGGCCACACCACAAGAGGCGGGCGGTATGCGGATCCGGATAGCCCCGCTCTTCGAAGCCCCCGACGGTCCCTACTCGTGGCTGAACGACATCCAATGCGTAGGCTACGGTGACCTGGTCGAGGGCGGAGTGCGCTACGAGGTGTTCTCGCTCGTCTGATCGGGCGCAGTCGCCGGGGTACTCGGGGCCCAAGACCACAGGAGATGACTTTGACCAGCCCAATCAGGGCACACCTTGTGTGCGGTGGACGCTTTCATGACTTCGATTACGCCAGGCTCGAGATCCTTCGGGCTCTGGCCGGCGACGAGCGGATTCGCACCACCGTCAGCGGGGACTACCGTGACCTCGAATCGATACGGTCAGCTGACTGTCTGATCACCTACACCTGCGACGTGCGACCCAGCGTTGCTGAGCAGGATGAGCTCGCGAACTGGGTCAGTTCCGGCGGGCGCTGGTTCGCCCTTCACGGCACCAACGCGGCGCTCGATCTCACGCCCGAGGGAGTGTCCGCCCCGAGGGTCATCCCGGTCCTGGCGGACACCCTCGGGAGCCAGTTCGTGGCGCATCCGCCGATAGCACCTTACGAGGTGCTGGTGACACGCCCGGACCATCCCCTCGTCGCCGGTCTGAGCGCGTTCGAGACGACGGACGAGCTTTACCTCTCCGAACTGCACGGCGACCTCGAGGTTCTCCTCCACGCAGAGTTCAGCGGTGAGGCGGCCGGCTTCATAGAGTCCTCGTGGCCTGATCGGGCCGAGCGTCCGGTCATGTACATTCATGGGGTGGGGGAGGGCGAGGTTTTGTACTTGACACTCGGCCACTGCCGCGGGCACTACGACATGATCCCCGTGATGGATTACTGGCCTACCGTGGACCGGGGTTCGTGGGAATCGGAGAGTTTTCGTACGCTGCTACACCGGGGAGTCCGGTGGATGACAAGATCGGAGGAACTGCAGTGAGCTCAATGCTAGAGGCGAAGACGTTGGTGGTGACGGGTGGCGCTAGCGGTATCGGGGCTGCCACGGCGCGACTGGCCGTCCAGGAAGGAGCGTCGGTGCTAATCGCCGACATCCAAGACGCCGCTGGTGAGGATCTCGCCCGAGACCTGGGCGTCAATGCCCGGTACGTCCACTGTGACGTGAGCCGTGAAGACGACATAGCCCGGGCCGTCGACGAGGCGGTGTCGGCGTTCGGGCAGCTCGACGTCATGTTCAACAACGCAGGGATAGTCGGAGCGGTAGGCCCGATTGACGAGATACCCGTCGAGGAGTACGACTTCACGGTCGGGATACTCATGCGGTCGGTGTTTCTGGGAATGAAACACGCTGCACGGGTGATGAAACCCCGGCGCAGCGGCGTCATCTTGTCGACCACCAGCTGTGTAGGCCTTCGCGGAGGTCTCGGCCCTCACGTGTACGCCGGGTGCAAGGCCGCCATCGTCGGCTTCACCCGCAACGTGGCTGCCGAGCTCGGCCCTTGGGGAATCAGGGTCAACGCCATCGCTCCCGGCAAGCACGCCACGCCCATGTTCGCCGACGCAGCGTTCGGCGATCCCAGCGCAACGGACCGCACGGAAGTATTCGAGAAGATCAGCCCGCTCAAAGGCCGTTACGGCACGGCCGGGGATATAGCAGAGGCCGCTGTTTGGCTCGCCAGTGAGCGCGCCGGGTTCGTGAGTGGGATCACGATGTCGGTTGACGGTGGCCTGATATCCGGTACGCCCGAAGGAGGGGAGCCTGGGCAGGGCCACTACGCCACCCGACGTCCCTTGGTAAGAGAGGCCGGCCGGCGGGGACTGCCCGTCTAGCTCAGCACCAAGAGCTCAAACGCCGTAGTCGAGCTTCTCCATGTAGCGGGTCTCCTCTTGCTCGACGACCTCGGGTAGTTTCGCGGCCCACTGCGCAAAATCCGGGTCGTTACGCGCCGCTCCCAGAGCCTTGGTGATGTTGGAAGCGTCACCGCCTATATCCCAGAGATCCCAGATCTCGTTGAAGCGGCCGATCGTCGTCTGGTAGGCGCCTACGAGCTTCCACCCCTGACGTTCGAGCACCGGGGTCATGTGACTCATGATCTCGATCAGCTGTGGAACTCGCCCCGGCCGGACCTGCAGACGCGCCAACATGTAACCCATCGGTAAATTTCTCCTTGGTTTGAGATACCTGACAATGTATTCCTGTACACCGTATTACGCTCAAGCAGTTTTACGCTCAAGCAGTCGGGACAGCGAGAAAATATTAACCGAACAGTAGGTTCTTGACAGCCGACGTCGTCGGTGCTTAGATGACAAAGTACTTGTTCCAGCGCCCGCCGGAACAGGAGTGTCACCGGATAGACGGGGGAAGCGTTGCGGTCGACGAGACCTTTCAGGTTCGCCGTGCAGGCTTATCAAGCCGACACGGCCAAACACTGGCGGGAGACCGTTCGCTGCGCCGAGGATCTCGGCTACTCCGCTTTGCACCTCGCTGATCACTATTTCGGGCCCGGCCCTGTCCAGGAGGCGACTGGCCATCCAGTCCAGACTCTTGCAGCCGTGCCGGCCATGGCCGCCGCCGCTGAGGCCACGACGACTATCAAGGTCGGCTGCAGGGTGCTGTGCGTCGACTACCACCAACCGGCGGTCCTCGCCAAGGAAGCCGCCACGCTCGACCTGCTCTCCGACGGTCGCCTCGAACTGGGTCTCGGCGCCGGTTGGATCCGAGGGGAGTACGAGGCTATGGGCGTCAGATGGGACGACGCGTCCGTGCGCATTGAACGCCTCGGCGAAGTTGTCGAACTGGTCAAGGCGCACTTCTCCGGTGGGCCCATCCACGTATCCGGGCGTCATGTACGCGTCAGCGGCTACAGCGGAACCCCGCTGCCCGTCCAAAAGCCCCGACCGCCGATCATGATCGGCGGTGGTGCCGAGAAGATCCTCAGCCTCGCTGGGCGCCAAGCCGACATCGTAAGCCTCAACTTCGACAACTCCTCGGGACGGCTCGGCGCTCTGTCAGTGCAGGGGTCGTTGGCTTCTCAAACCGACATGAAAATAGGGTGGGTAAAAAAAGCGGCCGGGCCACGCTTCGAGGAGATCGAACTAGAGATAGGCGCCTACTTCACGGCCGTCACTGAAGGAGGCGAGTCGACGAGGGATCGTCTGGACGAGATGGCTAGCGGATTCGGACTCGCTCCGGCTGACATTGCAGATCACCCCCACGTCCTCGTCGGCTCTGTCGAGGAGATCACCGACCGCCTCCTGGGGCGCCGCGAGCGGTACGGGATCAGCTACGTCACCGTGTCGGAACGCACGATGAGGCAGTTCGCCCCTGTCGTAGCGAAGCTGACCGGAAACTAGAAAGGAGAAACGCCAACCGTGGGACCTTCTGACCGTGGGACTCAGACGTCGTCGCTGCCGGCAAGGCTGTTCGACCTGACAGGCAAGGTAGTCCTCCTGACCGGAGCAAGCTACGGGCTCGGGGAGACCATGGCCAAAGGACTAGCCGAAGCTGGAGCGAGCCTGGTCCTAGCAGCCAGGAGCAAAGAAGCCCTCGAAGCGGTTGCCTCCGAGTGCTCCGCTAGCGGCGCCGACGCGATCGCGGTCAGCGCTGACGTGTCCAACGAGGGCGACATAGCCCGCCTGGTCGAGGAGGCGATGCGACGTCACGGTCGTATAGACGTCCTAGTCAACAACGCAGGCATCTCCGACATGCGGGGAGTCCCAGCGGAGAACTTCGACATCGAGACCTTCAGACGGATCATCGACGTCGACATGCTCGGCGCTTTCATGCTCGCCCGGGACGTCGGACGGCACATGCTCGCCGCAGGGCGCGGGTCGATCATAAATATCTGCTCGATAATGGGAAGCGGAGCCAACGAACTAAACGTCATCGCCTACACGGGTGCAAAAGGTGGCCTTTTGAACCTGACCTACCAGCTCGGCTGCGAGTGGGCCGACCGCGGAGTCCGCGTCAACGCGATATCGCCCGGTTTTATCGTCACGCCGATGACTGAGCCAGCCCTTGGGGCTCTCGGCGTGAGCGAATACGTGGCGAGCCGAACACCGATGCGCCGGGTCGGGAAGGCCGAGGAGCTGCTCGGACCGCTACTGTTTCTAGCCTCGGACGCTTCAAGCTATGTCACCGGGCTGAACCTGCTAGTGGACGGGGGGACCAACGCAGGCAACGGCTACTACCAGATACGACCCGGCCACCACGGCTGGGGGGCAATGCTCGGAGCGCCAACCGTCGGAGAAACCTACCCGGGACTGGCTCCTCTACCCGACCGCCTGGCCCCGTGGGCGGCGGGAGTACCGGGGATCCACTACCCGCTCCCAGCCGAGGAGGCCTGACCCAAGTGGCGCTGCTCCACGCGGGAAACTTGTTGGTCGGTACAAGTGTCAGTAAGTTGTCCGCGTTTGAGTCGTGAACCCGAGATCACTGGTTCTGGGCGGATCGGTGTTCGTCGGTCGCCGACTCGTGGATGCTCTCGTCGCCGCAGGGCACGACGTTACGATCCTAAACAGAGGGGTCACACCGGTCGAGCTGCCCCCGGGAGTCGCAGTTCTTAGAGCCGACCGGACAAAACCCGAGCAGGTAGCCGAGGCACTTGACGGCTCCGAGTGGGACGTGGTGTTCGACGTCTCGGGGTTTGTCATGGCGGCAGGAGGAGTCGACGTCGAAGCTTTCCTCGACGTGTTCGAGTCCAGGACGGGCTGTTACCTGTACGTGTCTTCGATAATGGCCTACGACCAGGGGCTCCTCGGGATCGTCCCCTGGCGGGAGGACATGGCGACGAACCGCAGCGGCCCATCGTCTTACGGCGGCTTCAAAGCGGTGGTAGAGTCGGCTCTCCTGGCTAGGACTACCTCAGGGGGTCTGCCCGGGGTTGTGGTGCGTCCGGCGGCGATCTACGGCCCGCACAACAACATCTACGACATGGAGACGGCGATGTGGCTGCGCCTCGCCGGTCGCCGGCCGGTCCTTATACCCCACTCGGGTCTTGTGACAGCATCCTACGGTCACGTCGACGACCTCTGCGACGCAATGATCGCGCTGAGCCGCAGCGCTAATGCTGTCGGCCAGGTTTTCAACGTGACCACCTCGGCGATCACCGTCAACCGCTACGTCGAGACTCTCGCAGCGATCGTCGGTGTAGAACCTTGTGTCGTGGAGATTTCTGACGACACGCTGGCGGAGCTGCCCGCAGCTCCATTCGGTCATCTCTTCGGCCGGGCCCATCACGCCGTACTCAGCACGGTCAAGCTCCAACAGGCTCTCCCGCAGCTGCAGCCCCGCAGCTTCGAAAGAGGCCACGAGGAGACCTACGAGTGGTTCCTTTCAATGGGATGGGACCGCCTCGACTCCCCCCTGGCTGACCCGGTTTGGCATTCGAGCTGGGACTTCGCATGGGAGGCACAAGCAGCTGACCGTGTCAGCGCATCCCGGCGTCGACTTTCTACGCAGACAGGAGCAACATTGCAATGAGCAACGACTCTCGCACCTCTGCGGCAGGAGAACTTTTCCAGGCTTGGAGCAGCGGTAACCCCGACGCGCCGGAGCCTTTCATGCGCCCCGACGCGGTGCTCTACGACATAGTCGGCGGACGGCACGAGGGCTGGCCTGCGATAAGAGCCTTTTTCGCCGCAGGCTTGGACAAATGGTCAGAGCTGGTCCTCGAACCGCAGGAGTACTGGACCAACGACCGGGGGGTGGCCCTAACGTGGGTGATGAGCGCTGTAGTCCCAGACGACCGTCTCGGCGCCGGCAACCGTGGAAGGCGCTGGCGATCCGAAGGCATGTCGTATCTCGTCTTCGACGGTGACCGGGTGAGCATGGAAGTCGACTACCACGACAGCGGGGCCGTGGCCCGCTCACTGGCTAACGCGAGCTGAGCTACATGACGGGACATACGGTCACCGTCGACGGCGGCTGGACTTTGATCTAGCGTGCCGTCCATACACACCGAGCTTTCTTAGGAGCAGGATGACAAGCACACAATCACACAGCCAGTCGGAGCTCGCAGACGAGAAGGCCATCGTCGATCTGACGATCCGCTACACCTGGGCTATCGACCACAGGCGTTTCGACGAGCTGTCGAAGGTGTTCTCCGAGGAGGCCACCGCGGACTACGGGCGGCTCGGGATCTTCAAAGGTCCCTCCGATATTGGTGCTGCCGCATCGCGTTCTCTGGGGCGTTTCGACCGCTCGCAGCACCTGGTCTCCAACCACCAGGTCAACCTCGACGGGGACCGGGCGAACGGACGCTGCTACTTCCAAGCGCAGCACGTCTGGGTGGACCCAGCGGGAGCTCACAACTACACGGTTGCGGGTAGCTACCTCGACCGTTTCGTACGAACCGGCAGCGGCTGGCGTATCTCCGAGAGGGTTCTGCGCGTCACCTGGACGGCCGGCCAGGCCCCGCCGGCCGCTCCCTCAGAACCGCAAGCCGGGCCTCCCACCGCTTTCGTGATCGCGGGGTGGATCGACGTAGACCCCGCAGCTCGCGCCGAGCTGCTTGAAGCCGCGGCCTTGATGATGGCCGACACGGCGAAAGAGCCCGGGAACCTCGACTACAACTTCTCGGCGGACCCCGTCGAGGCCGGCAGGGTGCGGGTGTTCGAGCGGTGGCGTTCGGACGCGGACCTTCGCGGCCACTTCGACACTGCTCACATGGCTGTGTTCGCCAAAGCTCTCGCCAAGGCGGGGGTGCGTGGGCGGGAACTGGCGCGATACCACGTGAGCGGCACCGGCCCCGTCTTCGAGGTGCGAAGCTAACCGCAAACGGCGGACCATGACATCACCATGACATCACCATGACACGGAGGAGGCAGAAATGGACGACCAGGACGAGATCCGAGACTACGAGGACGTCACCCTCTACGGCTTGGACGACAACGTAGAAGCCGAACTTTTAGACGCCCAGAACGAGCTGACCTTCATCTGGTCAAACAAGGAGGGATGGCCGGTAGGGGTGATCATGAGCTACGTCTACCGCGAGGGGTGCTTCTGGTGCACGGCCAGCTCCCAGAGGAAAAGGGTGGCCGCCGTGCGCAGGGACCCCCGGGTTTGCGTAGCGATCACCAGCAAGGGGAGCCGCCTGGGAGCCAACAAGGCAGTCACCTACAAGGGTCTGGTCACCGTACGCGACGACCCGGAGACCAAGCAGTGGTTCTACCCGGCGCTCGCAGCGGCGATCAACCCCGACGACCCAGCCCGAGCCGAGCGTTTCGCCCGTTTCTTGGACTCCCCGAGAAGGGTTATCTTCGAGATCGTCCCCCAGGACCGCATCGCCTACGACGGCGCCAAGATGAGGGAAGCGACGAGGCGTTCGGCGGCGTTTCTCGCTTAGCAGCCACCCGCGAAATCGCCGTCGTGCGCTGGCACAAAGGAAGATCCGGTCACTATGATGATAAGTAATTGCGGAGCTAGTTTTTCTCTTCTAGCTTCCTTCGACCAAGGAGTGAGCCGATGATCGACCGCCAGCAGTTTGTCGAGATGGCCAAGGTCAACATATCCCACGTCCAGGCGGGGGGAACGGCCTCCCAGGCCCCCGGGGTGTTCAGGGTGCCCGCCTCGCACTATCTGGACCCCCAAAGGTGGGAGGCGGAGATGAACCGGATCTTCAAACGGGTGCCGCTCATGCTCGCGCTGGCCGGGGAAATGCGCGAGCCCGGCGACTACAAGGCGATGACCGTCATGGAAGTGCCGGTGCTGCTCACCCGGGGAGCCGACGGGGAGATCCGGGCGTTCATGAACTCCTGCAGCCACAGGGGTGCGATGATCGTCGAGGAAGGCCTCGGCCACGCCAAGCGCATCTCCTGCCCTTACCACAACTGGACTTACAACACCGAAGGCGACCTGGTGGGTCTCACCGACCGGCGCGAGTTCGGCCAGGTCGACACCTCCTGCCTTGGCTTGACGCCCCTTCCGGTGGCGGTACGCGCCGGGCTGGTTTTCGTTGTTCTCACCCCCGGCGCCTACTTGGACGTCGACGCCTTCCTCCACGGCTACGACCAGGTGCTGGAGCACTTCGACTTCGGGTCGTGGGAGCTCAAATGGCGCCAGGAGATCCCCGGCCCTAACTGGAAGGTGGCCTACGACGGCTACCT